>CAZKDZ010000243.1:0-5709 GCA_964551635.1 uncultured bacterium
ACGCCCCGGCGTTGCCCCGTATCGCTCCCCCGACGGTACCGGGAATTCCGCATCCGAACTCCATTCCGGTTCGTCCTGAGCGCTGACAGCGTCTGGAAAACACCTGAAGGCTCGCCCCCGCCTGCGCAATGCCCTGATCCGACTCAACCGCCATTTCCGAAAGTCCGCCGGCCAAACAAATGACCAGCCCTCTGAAACCGGCGTCGTTCACCAGCATGTTCGTTCCGCCGCCAAGAGGCAATACCTGCAGTTCGGAATCCAGAACGAGTGGCACCGCGGTAATCAGATCGTCCATGTCCGCGGGCCGGAAAAAGAGGTCTGCGGCGCCACCCATGCCAAAATGGGTGTACTTCCTCAAGGGTTCATCAACCAGAAGTTCGCCCCGGCAGCGCGCCCGGATTTCACGGGCGAGCGAATTCCGCATTGAAGCATCATGCATCGTCCCGCGGCGCTCCCCCGGACAACCGGTCAATGAGCCCGTATGCGACCTGCTCCACGTCACCGGCACCCATTACCAGTACGAAGTCGCCAGGCGCAAGCGATTTCGACAGGCGGTGTTCGAGATCGTTCAGGGCCGGAATATAGATTACGTCGGAACAGCCGGCGGTCCGCACCCGGCGTGCCACCGTCTCCCCGGACACGCCCGGAATCGGGGCCTCGCGTGCGGCATAGACGTCGGCTATCCATACTTCGTCGGCATCACTCAGCGCCCGTCCGAATTCAGCCGCGAAATCTCTGGTTCGTGAGTACAGGTGCGGCTGGAAAACAGCTTTCAGACTGCCCGCGCACGCCGGCCTGATCGTCTCAAGAGCGGCGCGAACTTCAGTTGGATGATGGGCGTAGTCGTTGACGACACACACGCCACCGGGATCGCCGAGCACTTCCAGACGCCGCCTCACCCCCTGGAAGTTCTTCAGTCCTGTGCGTATTGCCTTCCAGGGCAGTTGCAGGGCCAGGCCCACGCCAATGGCAGCCAGCGCATTGCTCACATTGTGACGGCCGGGAACCCGGAGGACAATATCGCCGAGTGGTTTTCCGCTGTTGACGGCTCGAAACCGGCTCTCCAGGCCGACCCGCAGCACGGATTGAGCGGAGATTCCCGACTTATCCTCCAGTCCATACGTGAAGACCTCGAGGTGCCCGGCGTTCAGTCGCCGTACGAGCGGCCCATCCCAGGCCATCACCGCGTATCGGCTTGTCTGTTCCAGAAATTGCTGAAACGCTTGAAACAGGCTGTCCATGCTCCCGTAAGTATCGAGGTGATCTTCCTCGAGTGACGTCACGACCGCAACCTCCGGACGCAACGTCAGAAAGGAACGGTCGAATTCATCGGCTTCGACAGCCCACAACGTGGATGAGCCGGGACGCAGGTTTCTTTCAGGGCCGCGCACGATCCCGCCGACCAGCACCGTGGGGTCCAGACCCGCCGCCTCGAGAACTGCGCCCGCCATTGCCGTTGCCGTGGTCTTTCCGTGAGTTCCGGTCACGCCCACAACCCGATGTCCCGCCGTCAATTGTCCGAGGAGATTTGCCCTCTTGACTGTAGGAATCCCTTTCGACCGGGCCACTTGCAACTCTCTGTTTTCCGGGCCCGCGGCAGGCGTGTATACGACCAGGTCTGCATTATCGACGGCCTCCGGCGTATGTCCTATTTGAACGGGAATTCCCAGCATCGCCAGCCGGTCCGTCAGTGCGGAGGCCTCCCGGTCGGATCCGGTGACAATGCATTCCTGCTGAAACAGCAGTTCCGCGACCGCGCTCATGCCCACGCCGCCGATGCCCACAAAATGAACCCTGCAGCCCGGTTTCCGTTTCAAAATGCGGGACAGAACACTATCGCTCACCGCGCAGCAGTCCACAATGCGCCATGCCCTCCACCATCCGTGCGGCCGCGTCGGGAACCGCCAGTGCGCGGCTGCGGCGGGCCATATCCGAAAGAAGCCCGTTTGTATCGATCATCCCGGATACTTCCTGTACGAGTCTTTCTCCACAGAGTTCTGATTCATGCACCATACGCGCGGCTCCGGCTCGAACCATCGCCTTTGCATTGTATACCTGATGGTCCTCGGTCGCCAGCGGCAATGGCACCATCAATGCGGGCACCCCCAGCTGTGTCATTTCCGATATCGTTATCGCGCCCGCCCGGGTCAACGCGAGGTCTGCCGCGCTGTAAGCCACCGCCATATCGTCGATGAATTCCCTGACGACCACGCGGCCGCCGCAGGGGCGGGCGGCGGATGCCGCGGCGTGGAATCCAACCCTGCCGGTCTGCCACAGAATCTGATAGCCGCGATCCGTGAGTACGGTCAGCGCCTCCGCCACGGCGCGGTTGATTCCCATCGAACCCTGGCTGGCTCCGGTGACAAACAGCGTAACCCGATCCTCATCCAGACCCAGACGCCGGCGAGCCTCTTTGCTGTCCACGCGTCGCCAACCACCCCGGATCGGGTTGCCCACAACAAGCTTCTCACGCCCGCCCACGCGGCGCCTCGCCCCTTCAAATGCCAGATATACCTGACGGGCCGCGCGGGACAACAGGCGGACGGTGAGCCCGGGGTAGTTGTTCTGCTCGTGCAATACCAGCGGAATACCAAGCACCCGGGCGGCAACCCCCACCGGCCCGCTGACGTGGCCGCCGGTACAGATTACCGTATGGGGACCATACGCAACCAGAATGCGGAACGCGGAACAGACGCCCTTGAGAAGCGACCACGGAAACTGCAGCAGATCCAGATGCAAGCGACGTTTAAGGCCAATTACCTGTACCGTCTCCAGGACATAACCGGCATGCGGAACCAGCCTGGCCTCAACACCGCGCGCAACACCGACGAACCTGATTATCGTATCCGGGTGACTCTTACGGACCTCGGCCGCTACGCCCAGCGCGGGCACCGTGTGGCCGCCGGTCAGGGTAACGGCAAACAACAGGCGTAATGGCATCAGGACCTGCGATTTCCCGTCCGGTGCATTCTGACGGCACCGGTCCGATGAGGAAGCGCTCCCGGGTCGGCCGATCCGCGCCTCCCGATGTTGATCAGAATACCAACGGCAAGCAGTGTAAACAGCAGCGAGGTTCCACCATAACTGATAAACGGCAGGGGAAGGCCGGTGGCCGGTATCAATCCTGTGCAGACCCCCATGTTCACAAACGCGTAGACCAGAATCATGAATGTAATGCCGGACGCCAGGAAGAATCCGTGCAGGTCCGGCGCGCGACGGGCGATCTGAAAACCACATCGCCCGAAGATGATGAAGCAGAGCACCACGCCGGCCGTGCCGACCAGTCCCAACTCCTCGCCTACGATGCTGAACACGAAGTCCGTATGCGGTTCCGGCAGAAAGAAATATTTCTGGAGGCTCTGTCCCAGGCCCACCCCGGACCATCCTCCGCTGCCCAGCGCCAGCAATGACTGCATCACATGATATCCCGCACCCTGGACGTCGTCCGTGGGACTGAAGAACGTCATCATCCGTTCTTTTCGATATCCAAGTACGAACACAACGATAAACAATACGGGCAGAAGGACCAGCCCCGTGCCGGCCAGGTGTTTGACTCGTACACCGGCCAGATACAGCATCAGCGTGCAGGTCAATCCAATCGCCAGCGCCGTTCCGAGGTCGGGTTGCAACATGACCATTCCCATCGCCACGCCGATTATGGCAATATGCGGGAGGTAACCCTGAACCAGGTCCTTTACCAGTCCCTGGCGCCTGCTCAGGGATTCCGCCAGATAGACCACGAGCGCGAGCCGCATCAGATCGGAAGGTTGGAAGGCGCCACCCGGCAACGGAATCCATCGATATGCGCCGCGCACTTTACCGAATCCCGCGATTTTGAACACCAGGACAACCGCCAGTCCCAGAAAACCGATGGCCAGAAAGACCCGCGCGAAGCGTGCCCAGAAGCGGTAGTCAACCCGCATAATCAATAGCATCGCGAGGAGTCCGACCACCGTACGCAACGCCGACCGCTTCAGGAAGAAGTGGTCGCTCTCAAAACGCACCTGACCCAACGCCGTGCTGGCGCTATAAACCATGATCAGGCCGAATCCCACCAGCCCGACGACCAGCAATATCAGCAAATAGGGCTGCCGCTCTGCTCCTGAGGTCGACATTTGATCCCGGCTACTATGATCTGTCCCGAAAATATCTCACCACTCTCCCGCCGAAACATCCCGTCCCGCTGCGTGACCTTCGTTCATGGTTTCAGTTCAAATCCCAGTGATTCCGCGGCCGTTTCCATCGCAACGCCGCGAGAGCCCTTCATCAGTACGAGGTCACCCGGCCGGAGAAATGTCTTGAGATTCCTGACAAGGGACTCGCGGTCAACGAATGCCCGCGACCGGTCGGTGGACAGACCTCCGGAAACACCCCCCTGTGACACGTGCCCCGACATGTCGCCGAACGCAAAAATGGCGTCCATCCCGATTCTGGCAGCAAGTTCTCCGAGGCGCCGGTGGCTCTGAACGGCCGATGGCCCCAGTTCCAGCATATCGCCCAGTACGGCCACCCGGCGACCGCCTTCCGCGACAGACATCTTCGCCAATGTCTCCAGCGCCGCCCGCATCGAGGCCGGATTGGCATTGTACGAATCGTTCAATAGACGTATTCCTTTCCGTTCGACAACCTGGCCGCGCAACTTCGAAGGACGAAATGCGCCGATCGCTTCGGCGGCCCGCTCAACCGGCACATTCAGCGCCGCGCCAACCGCCGCTGCGGCAAGTGCGTTGTATACCTGATGCCGGCCGGGTACGGCCAGATGGAAAAAACGGCCCTGCAGAGAGAAATGACCGCAGCCCTCCTGGTCTATGACAAGTCCCTCCCCACGAAACTGACATATCTTCTCGATACCAAAGCCCAGGAGTCTCCCCTTTAGTCTTGCTCGCTCCTTGGACACGTACAGGTCATCGAGATTCAAGATAGCCATTGAAGACTCTTCAAGATGATCCAGGAGTTCCCCTTTGGCTTTGGCCACCCCCTCTACAGAGCCTAAAAACTCCAGATGTGCAGGTCCGATATTGGTAATGACGCCGATCGTCGGATCGGCAATTTCACACAGGGTTTTCAATCCGCCGTGTTCGCTGATGCCCATTTCAATCACCGCGGCTTCGTGGTTGATTGAAAGCCGCAGCAGGGTCAGCGGAACTCCGAGCCAGTTATTCAGATTGCCTTCCGTAGCCAGCACGCGGTACCGCGTACTCAGCACGGCGGCAGTCATATCCTTGGTTGTCGTCTTTCCGCTACTTCCCGTAATGCCCACCACCGGTATCCGGAAACGCCGGCGGTACGTTCTTCCGAGAGCACCCAGCGCCAGACCCGGCGTCTCGACGACGATCAGCGCTCCGGACAGGCTATTGCGATTCCGGTCTTCCGCCCAGCGCCTTGAAACGACAGCCGCCGAGGCGCCTTTCCCGAGGGCATCGCGTACAAAACGATGTCCGTCCCGATTTCCTTCAACGCGCTCTCCCTCGAGTGCGAAGAACAACTCCCCCGAATTCAACACCCGTGAATCGATGCACCCTCCCGCAGGACAGATTGCCGGATCTACGGCGCCAACGAGCTCTCCGTCCATTGCCTCCGCGGCTTCAGCGAGTGTCATCCCTTCCATATCTGTTGTTCCGGGTTAAGGTCTCCGGACGTCTCGAACCCATTGGCGCCTGAGAAGCTGTTTTAAAATTACCGGTGAGTTCCCGAGCGCGAGCGAAAAAG
>CAZKDZ010000244.1:0-4977 GCA_964551635.1 uncultured bacterium
CCTTTAGGAGAGAGGGCCGGGGAGAGAGGTCTGCGGGGCTGGGAGGAGGTTGCTTTTTACTTTGCCTTTTGCTTTCTCCGCTTTCCCTTTGTGCCCTTCGTGTCTTCGTGTGAGGCCGGATTTCGTGGTTTACCTCTGCCCTCTCCCGTCTACCCTCTTACGTCTCACCGATTCTATCTGACAGCTTTCTATATATCCGCAATCGATACGGGCTCGCTGGTTTCGAGCGACCGGTTTACCGCCACCACAACCTGCTGGGTCTTCACGGCGTCGGAGTACGGACATCGCAGCTTCGATCCGTCGCCGGTGCGGACCGCCTCGATAAAGGCATTGTCCATTTCCTGCCAGTACGGGTTGCCCACCTCGAAATGCTCGGACCGGTCCCCCTGCACAACCGTAATGGACTTCCTCTCTTTGTACTCGATGACCATATCCTTCGTGTAAATGTCCAACCCGCCGCGGTGGCCACACGACAGGAAACAGGCCGAAAAGAGCGTCGCCAGCGTGCCGTTCTCGAAAATCAACGTCGCCGCGCTCGCGTCCTCAATATCGTAGTCCTCCACGTCCGTCATCAACCCCGTCCGGCCCCCCGCAAACACGGTCTTCACGTCACCGAAGAGATAACGCGCCATGTCCGTAACGTGAACCGTCTGCTCCACGGCCTGTCCGCCGGACAAATGCTTCCGCCGCCACCAATAGGCGCCAGGCAGTCCCCCCATCCAGTACCCGATCGCCAGCCCGACCTGGCGATCCGCAAGCAGTTCCCGCGTTCTGTCGATTATGTCCAGGTAGCGACCCTGGAAGCCCACGCAGGAAATCACCCCGTGTTCCCGAATGGCCGCGTCCGCCTCCCGCGCCGTATCCATACCCAGGTCGATCGGTTTCTCGACAAAAAGCGCGATCCCCTTCTCCGCGGCCAGGATCTCCTGAGTCTCGTGCGCGAACGGTGGGACGCAGACGTATACCGCATCCATCTCCACTTCGTTCAACATGGTCCTGTAGTCCGTGAACACGCCGGCTTTCCACTCCGCCGCGGCCTCGTCCGCCTTCGCCCGGTCCAGGTCGCAAACGGCCACAACCGCCACGTCGTCCATACGCATCAAATGCCGGCGATGTCCGCGTGAGATATTCCCCGCGCCGATAAAGCCAACCTTCACCGTCATCGCACATCCTTTACAAAATTGAAAGGGTCGTCAGTTAGCCCTGACTCCGCAATAACTGCAACGGGTCACCGCGACGAAAGATTCCGAAACGGGCCGAAATGGACGTCAGGAAGGACGTTGTTTCCGTTCACGTCCAGCAACCTGGTGTATCCGGGTAATCCGCAGTTTAATCGCCTTTATCGACTTGCACGTATACGAACTAACTTTACCGAAAAACGATGAATCCTGATTAGCTATTTCAGCTCTTCCTTCAGCGCCCGGATCGTCTCCTCCAGCGCCTTCATTTCCTTGCCCGCCCGTTCCCAGTCCCACTGCTGCATCGCCGATCGTACGCGCGAGTAGTGCGCATCCGCCTTTGCAGCCAGTTCGGCCGCGGAACGCCCGGTCTGAACCGCGACCTGAGTCGCCGGCGTTTCCTCCTTGTCTTCCGCCAGGGTTGCGCCAACACCCTCTCCGAACAGGACCGTCAGCGCCTCCTCGAACGTATTCCGCATTACCACCTGCCCTCCGAAGGCCACGATCACCTGCTTCAGCTCCGGAATGGCTGTACTGCGTTCCTGCTGCCGCCTCTGCGGAGGCTGACCCCCGGGTATCCCCTCCTCCTGCCCGTAGGCCTGCTGGTCGGGCTCCTGCCTGGCCTGCAGATAGATGGGTTCGACATAGATGAAGGAACTCTCCACCGGAATTGCCAGCAGGTTTCCGCGAATCACCTCAGATCCGCGCTGCCCCCACAGTGTCAACTGGCTGGAGATGTCCGGCTGCTGGTCCACCCTCGCTTCGATCTGCATCGGACCGTAGATGAGCTTGTCCTTTGGAAGCTTGTACACCAGCAGGTGTCCGTAGTTTTCACCGTCAGACCGCGCCGCGAGCCAGGCGATCATATTGTCTCTCTTTGCGGGCGTGAAGGGAACCATCAGCAGGAATTCCTCCTGGCTCTCGCCCGGCAGCTTGACGATGATGTAGTAAGGGAGCATCGGCTGCGGCTGGTCGCTGTAAATCTCGTTCGGGATCTCCCAGAGGTCTTCCTGGTTGAAGAAGACGTTGACGTCTTCCATGTGATAATTCCGGTACATGGAGGCCTGCGCGTAAAACAGGTCGATCGGATACCTCACGTGCGCTCTCAATTTTTCCGGCATGGCGGACATCGGCTGGAATACGCCCGGGAACATCTCGCCATAAGATCGAATCAGCGGATCTTCCGCATCCACCTGATAGAACGTCACCGTGCCGTTATAGGCGTCGACCACCACTTTAACGGAGTTTCTGATGTAGTTGATCCTCATGCGTCCCGAGCGCGTGGAATACGGATACATATCGGAAATCGTGTACGCATCCTGTATCCAGTAGAGCCTGCCTTCGGACACCACGATATAGGGATCCGTATCGTACATGAGAAAGGGAACCAGCGTCTGCACCCGCTCCCGAATCTGCCGGCGGAACATGATGCGGCTTTCGGGCAACATGTATCCGCTCAGCAGGAGGCTTACGTCCCAGAATCGAATGGCGAACGCCAGCCGGTTGATGAAGCCGCCCGTGGGCACGCCCCCTGCCCCCTCATAGGTGGAGTACTGGTTCTCATCGCCCTTCGGGTAATCGAATTCCTGGATCCCGGTTTTCACCGCCACGTAAGCGTAGGTTCTTTCGCCGTAGTAGATCTCGGGCCGATCCACCTCCAGCCCCGAATCCGAGACCGGCGGAATATCCTTGACCATGAACGCCGGAAGGCCCTCCGGGGTGACGTGATTGACCGGGCTGATGGTCACCCCGTATCCGTGGGTGTACTGCAGACGCTCGTTGACCCAGTTCCTCGCCTGGGAAGGCAGGCGGTTGGTGTCCAGCTCCCGGGCGGACAACATCACCTGCCGATATACGCCATCCACCGTATACCGGTCCACGTCCACGTTCGGGAATACGTAATAGGGACGGATTTCCTGCACCTGCTGGTACGTCTGCTTCAGGGGGCGTTCGTCCCAGATCCGGATATTTCGCATCGTCAGCGGATTCGCCTGAATATCGGCCAGCGTCAGGTCCTCCGATGCCTCGAACGGCTGCTCGACGATCCGGTCCAGCCCGTACGCCCGGTTGGTTGCCTCGATGTTGTACTTGATATAGGGACCTTCACGGCGGAGTTCGCTCGGCTCCACCACAAGCTTCTGTACCACCGTGGCGGGAACCGCCCCCACGACGATGGTACCGATAACCAGCACGCCGACACCCCTGAGCGGCAGCCGGGTATTGGGCGATCTGACATTCAGAAACAGGAAGACCGCCGCTGCCAGGAAGACGATCACCATCACCCAGAACGCCCAGATCTGCACGTTGACGTCCACGTAACCGGCCCCGAAAAAACGCCCCTGCGAATACAGCAGGCCGTAGATCTTCAGCCGGTACTTCCAGGCCAGCGCCAGGAGGAATACCCCGCCCAATCCCGACAGGTGGGCCATGGGCCGTTCCTCCACCTCGAGCCCCTCCCGGATCGCAATGCCGCCCGCGGTTACATACATCACCACGACCACGAGCGCCGACAACACCAGCGCCGCAATCAGATACCCGGACAGAAAGTCGTAAAACGGGAGCAGGAACACATAGAATCCCACCTCCTTGTTGAAAATCGGGTCGACGGCGCCGAACGGCTGTTCATAGAGGTATCGCAGAAGAACCGGCCACTGGCTGGCGCCGATGTTGCCCAGGACAAACACCAGCGCGGCCGCGATGAGAATCCGGGCTCTTCCGGACTGCAAAACGCCTCCGGTTTCGCCCTCCACGCGCATCGCCCGCTGCGTTATCCTTCCGGCAATCCACAGGTTCACCCCCACCACGACGGCCGCAATCGCGCCGAACAACATGCCCGATCCGAAGCGGGCGCGAATGATACGCCAGAACACCGAATCGAATTCCAGGCTTTTGAACCAGAGCCAGTCCGTATAGTACGACACCAGAAAACTCACACCGAAAAACCCGCCAACCAACACACCAAGAACGATCCATCCCCTCGGACGCCGATCCATACTTGCTCCTTTTCCGAAAACATGACGAAGTGATGATTTCTATCACAAGAAAACAAAAAAACCGCTTTCTGTCAGTAAAAACATTTTAAGGGGGTGAGACGGTAGAGGTGGGACGGTAGAAGAATCCCTTGCCCGGTATGTTATTCCTCCTTGCCTCCGGCACGAGAGGAAACCTCACAGGGCAGGCAATCTCTCCCGTCTACCGTCTTCCCGCTCTTAAGGAACACGCGGTAGGCATGATTTCATATGGATAGGCAAACAACATGTATGTGAATTGCATGCCAGATTTTTTTCTCATAAACCCTTTGTTTTCTTTCTCTTACGTCCTTTTTCTTATGCGCCGAAGAAAAAGGACCAAAAAGAAGGGTACCCTTCGGCAGGGGGCCGGTTTTTCCGTGAATCACCTCAGAGGCAAGAATGTAACTCAGCGGCCTACGTTCCCCTGATGTGTCCCAAAACAACGGTGCGGGACGGATTAACACGGAAAAACCCCCATCTCCACCACCGGGCGCGCTGCAACTGAATCTGTATGGGAAACCCTTGTGGTTACCCACATGGCGGTGGGGATATCCATGATTCCCGACACCTATCCTTAGCAGGAACCTCTCTTGGCTGACGGCTGATCGCTGCTCCGACCCCGGAAGCCACACCGTTTACAGACGCGAAGCCTTTGCGGAGCACTCCCAGAGCAGGGCGCGTTGTTCCGTCCCGCTCCGAATTACGGCATCCTCCGGACTCTGCAGGCCAACGAATCAGGTGAGTCGTGTGAGGGTGTTCGCGCCATGCATATGGCAGGCCCCGCGCCC
>CAZKDZ010000245.1:0-5399 GCA_964551635.1 uncultured bacterium
CTCGACAAGAACACGCCAAACCACCTACGCAGCGCCTTCGACAGACTCGAAACTTTGATCGACCACCATTGCGATCAAGCAAAACTCGCTGCTTGAAACTTGACTCAAACACCACAAAAACCGCCGACTAAGCAGGCTAGGAAAGGTCCAGGATGGAGAGACTGTCCCGACAGATTACCGACTCGATTTCGCCGGGGTCGAGGCGGGGCAGCGCGGTGCCTTCGAGCATACGGTTCAGGCTGCGAAGGCCGGCCAGCGATGCGTCGACGGTCGTAAAGGGGTAGTCCGTGCCGAAGAGCAGTTTGTCCCAGACGCCGTATTCCTGGACGAGCATCAGGCTGTGGTAGAGTTGGAACGGGCGGTAGTGCAGGGCGCTGATGTCGGCGTAGACGTTGGGGTGTTTTCGGATAACCGCGACGCATTCGCCCTCGTAGGGATGCCCCAGGTGCGCAAGGATGATCTTTACGTCCGGAAAACGAATGGCGACCGGATCCAGGTGGCGGGGAAGCGTACATTCCAGCGGCGCCTGGGACACGAACGTGGTTCCGGTATGCAGGAGTACGGGGAGGCCGTGATCCCGGGCGTAACGCCAGAGTGGCTCCAGGGAAGGGTCATCGGGTCTGAAGCCGGCGTACATGGAGAGTAGTTTTATTCCCTTCAGGCCGAGATCCTGATGGCCCTCTCTCAATTCATCCTGCCAGCCTTCCTGCGTGGGATCGACCGACAGGAAGCCGATGAGCGCATCCGGGTTACCGGCTACCGTTTCGGCCACGTAACGATCGTCCACCCAGATACCGCTCAGTCTGGCCTTCCCGCCGAACGCGATTGTCCGTACCGGAACCCCCGCATGCTTCCGATAGTCCTGAAAGCTGGTGGTGAGGTCGACCTCCACGTCGCCCCTGGCGCGCATGGCCTGGCGTCGGAACTGTTCGGTAAAGTGCTCTGGATACCGGAAGACGTGGGCGTGTACGTCGATAATCATACAGGTACTCTCATAGCGACTCGACACGGACCGGGGTTTCTTCGTCCGGTTCGATCCGGAGGGGATTCTTCAACGGCCGTCCGAAGCCGTTCCAGGAGATGGCCATGACGTCTCCGTCCTCCAGATCGACACCGGCGCCGAAACTGAAGGCGTCGGCCCCGAAGAAGAAGACGTGCGCATCGTCCGGCCGGCGGTGCTGGGGGTACTTGAAGTGGTGATGCTCCAGGTTGGTCAGACTGTGAGACATGTTGGCCTCGCCCGTCGAGATGTTTCTGGACCAGACGACGCATCCGTTGCGTTCAATGGAAACTTCCCCGTCGACGTTCTCAAAATCCGGGTCGAGGACAAGTTCAGGGCCGAAGGAGCAGGTACGGAGCTTGGACGGCGCCAGATACAGGTAGTTTTTCTTTTCGGTGACGTGGTCTGAGAACTCGTTGCCGATGGCCAGGCCGATGCGCCTGGGATTGCCCTCCGAATCGATTATGTACGCCCCGGCGACTTCGGGTTCCTCTCCGCCGTCGCCCGCGAAGGCCGGCACCACCAGCGGTTCGCCGTGCGCGCGCAGGATCGATCCGGTTCCCTTGTAGAACCATTCGGGTGAAACGCCGACATTTCCGGATTCCGGCCTGCCTCCCTGAAGGCCCCACTGGTACATTCGCATGCTGTCGGTGATCTGCGATTCGCCGCCCGTTTCATGTTCGTGCATGGCCTGCCGGTTGTCAACGCTGGCCCTGTGGGTCAACCCGGTGCCGGCCACCAGACAGCGGGAGGGCTCGCCGGGATGATCGTACGCGGGCAGAAGCCTCCATTCCGACCTCCCGTGGTAGATGGCGTTGTAATCCTGGAAGTTTCTTCCGAGCTTCGATTCGATTTCCATGGACAGTAAGGCGCCCGATTGCAGAACGAAGCTGGCCATACCATGAACTGACGTGTGACCGTCAACCAGCCGGCATCGGTCGCCGTCGACGGCGGCAATGCGCCGCCCGGCTTCGGGATGGATCAGCTGTACCAGACTGAACATGGGTTTTCCGGTGTTGTTACACGCCGGGAGTCATCTGTCCCGGCTCGCCGTTACGTATCCGATGGCGCCTGCAATTCGAGCTCGCTGAGACCCGTGCGCTTCGTGCGAATCAGCGGCAGGCCGTTGTAGGACACATCTCCGCCGTCCAGCGCCGCGACGCGGACCGGCCGCTCTTCCTGAAACGAGAGAACGCAGACCTTCCCGCTGAAGGACAGGCCGTCGCATTCAACGGACTCTCCTTCCCTGCCGTAGACCACGAGGTCATCCCGGTCGCCGCTCTGGATCCGGATGCCGCGCGCGACTTCCGGGCGGCAGCTTCGTCCGTCGATGCTTACCGTGCGCCGGGATACGTTGACGTCTTCAGGCGCCGACTTGAACGGGACGAGGGCGACGTCGTAAACAACGGCATTCGCGCCTTCCCCCCGGACCCATTTCTGCAGACCGATCCAGTAGCGATTGGGGTATTTACCGGGCGTGCCGTCCCTTGCCTCATAGGCGGTCCCGCGACGGACGTAGCGAATCTCCGAGGGTTTTGCGGGGACGACCTGCAATCCCGGCCGTCCGGTGGTGGCTATGCGGCTTCGACTGCCTTTCCAACGGGTGGGCGCGTGGAGGTACCATGTATAGGCATGGTGCTGGGGACCTTCGAAAACGGCGTCGGACACGAGGAAATAGTCAGGTTTCAGAAACGTGATCCGCCTCTCCACGCGGGTCCCGAATTGTCCTTCCCAGGCCCGGTGGATCGCTGAGAAATAGTCCAGCGTTATTCCGCTCGCCCAGGCGACGTCCTCGCCGCGGTGATGGACCCGGTCCATCGCCGCATCGTTGACCACAAGCTGGTTGTGGGCCTGGGGAGAACGGAAATACTGATCGAGAGGATTGTCGTAGGGCCCCCAGCGGGTGGCCTCTACGGCCAGCGGCTCACCGTGCGCGTAGAGCTCGAAATCGAGCAGGTCGTTATGGGTATGGCCGCCGCCCCACGGTCCATAGTTGACGATCAGATATCGGGCATCCTTATTCCAGTCGGAACGCATGACCGCAAATCCCGACGGCCGTCTGTCTATGGACGTATAGTCGGGTTTCTTCGGCCGGATTCGAGAACCGGATTCGATCCTGTCGCGCACGGGCCACAGATATCCGCCGTCTCCGGTACGTTCGGCGGCTCTCCGTAATATACCATCCTGCGGGCCGATGCCTCCGTCGTTGAATCCCTGGGACTCACCCAGGGGGGAGGTGGTTGACAGGAACCAGTCGTACATCCGTATGAGGCGGGCGCGCAGGTCGGCTTCCATCCCGATGTTAGGGATCCTGTCCGAGAATGTGAGGAGATCCTCGCTGATGCGGGTGCACCATGAGCCATAGCCTGAGGCGCGTTCGTGGTGGCAGCCGTCATCATAAAAGTCCCTGTCTACATGCTCCAGGAGTCGTTTTACGCCGACTTTGATCCAGCGCCTCGCTTCCCTGAATTCCGGAAAGAGTCCGCCGGCGTAGACGAGCGCCCACGAGCCGCACATCTGCCAGTTCCCGCTGCGGTAGCCTTCGTCCTTTTCAAGGAGATAGAGCCAGCGTCCCGCGCCCAGAATGGATTTCAACATACGTCGATGGGTGACGGGCCTCAGGATACCGGTGGACCGATACGCGAAGTAGTGATCGATGAACCGGGGTGTGCGGCCACCCAGCCCGAGTTCGTAGAAAATGACGTCGTGGCCGGCCGGGTTGTCTATGCTGTTGCGCTGCTCGTACCACTGGTTGAACAGGTCGTCGAAACATTCCACGTAGCGGGGATCGCCGGTCTGCCCGAAAGCGACCCGCAGACAATCGGCCCATCCCCAGTAATGGGTCCCGTAGATGCCCGACCGCCCCCAGTTCGCGTTGAAGTCGACGGTCTTTCCGAACTTGTACGTCAGGTCGTGCCATCCCTGAATCTCGTGCTCGATGACGCGTTCGGCCTCCCGAACGCGTTCCGGATCCGGCTTGTCGCCGGTTGGCGCGACCATATTGAGGGGCTCTTTCCGGTCGGAAAAGTAGTCGCCCCAGGCCTCGGCCGCCTGCTTCCATTTTCCGGCCTTCACCGCCTTTCGGACCGGCTTCAGGCCTGCACCCTTCAGGTCGATCGCGGCAAAGAGGTCCTTGTTGGAGATGGAACGCATTCTTGAGCGGCTGATTTCAGGAGGCATGGATCGTGTCCTCGCACCTTGCACGTCAGGGATGCAATCGCGGCTGTAAAATTAACGTGAGATTGGAAAACGTCCACGGCAGGAGTGTACGGTCGTTCCGGAAGAGTCAGGGATTGGCTTCGATTCGTAAGTTTTCGCGGACGTTTGCGGGACCTCTCCCCGGCCCCTCAGAAGCGGTGAGACGTAAGACGGGAGAGGGTAGAGATATCCTGCCTTGTGGAGTTTCTTCTCCCGCCGGAGGCAAGAAGGAATACAGTCTCGGGCAAGGGTTTCTTCTACCGTCTTCCCTCTGCCCTCTACCCGCATTCAGGCACGACCGAGCGCTTTAACGGAGTGCTGGAAGATGCGTGCGGCGGATTCGAGGCAGGTTCTGCCCGTATTCACAACTACGTGGTACAGGGCAGGATCGTCCCAGTTAATGTGGTAGTTGTCTCTGAGGTAGGCGGCCCGGCGTCTGTCGCTTTTCTGAATCAATTCCCCGGCCTCTTTTCGAGTACCCAGCTTCAGGCGTTCCATGACGACCTGTATGCGTCTTTCCAGAGGCGCCACGGTGCGGACGTGCAGCGTATCAGGGTCATCCCGCAGTATCGCCTGGCCTCCCCGGCCTACGATGATTATCCTGTCCCGTTTCCTAAGGCGGTGGACCGTGGCCTGAAGAAATCTGAGGTAGTCTCTCTGGTCCAGAAGGTGCTTTTCCTCGTTGGCCGTCGCGTCTCCGGCCAGAAGCGCGGCCGATACCTCGTAGGGAAACTCCAGGCCCCAGAGCATCGCCGGGGGTGTCGGTACGGACCGGGACGGTACGATCAGGCTGTGGATGAATCGTTTTACCGCACTTTGAGCCTGTTCGTCGAATCTCTCGACTTCGGATTCCGGCACATTGGCTTCTCTCGCGACTTCCGTGATGAGGTCCTTGTCCACAAAGTCGTAGCCGAGAACCTCCGATGCCCGGCGGGCTACGAGATCACCAATGCTGCCGAGTTGCCGTGAGACGGTAATGACGGCCACGCGAGTCATCCTGTGCGGTCGGGCGACGGATCAGAAGCGCACGGGCTCGCCCGGGTTACGCTTTTGAGACCGCATCTAGCCTGCTTAGTCGGCGGTTTTTGTGGTGTATGAGTCAAGTTTCAAGCAGCGAGTTTTGCTTGATCGCAATGGTGGTCGATCAAAGTTTCGAGTCTGTCGAAGGCGCTGCGTAGGTGGTTTGGCGTGTTCTTGTCGA
>CAZKDZ010000246.1:0-17839 GCA_964551635.1 uncultured bacterium
CGGGAACCTCCACACCGAGGTGGCCGCCAGCGCGACGCTCGACAAGGCGGTACAGGGCGGCTTCAGGCTGTTCCTGAGAGCCACGGGCGGCACAGCTACCATAGACCCGGACGGGAACAGCTATGCCACGTCCGACTTCGGCGCAACCACAGTGTCTCTCTCGTTCACGGGCAACGCGGGAGAGACGCAGTCGCTCGACCGGAACTGGGTCGCCATTTACCAGGATGAGATTGTCGAAGGGCCGGAGACCTTCAACATCGCCTACCACCTGGGTCCCCTGCCTGGGGAAGGGCCGCTCCCGCCGGTGCCGGACGGAGTGACGGTCAGCGGGCCCGCCACAGGGACGATCAACGACGATGACTCTGCAACGGTGACAATTGCAGACTCGAGCGCGGCCGAGGGGGACGTAATCACGTTCAGGGTGGCGGTGGACAAAGCGGTACAGGGCGGCTTTGCCGTGACGCCCGGCTTCTCCGGAGGCACGGCAACGAAGGGAACGGACTACACGGAAAACACGGCGGCGGTCAACTTCACCGGGACCGTGGACGAGACGCAGACCTTCACCGTGGCGACAACCGAAGACGCGGCTGCGGAAACCGACGAAACATTCACCGTCAGCCTCACGGTCTCCGGAGCGGCGGGAACCGTCGAGGCGACCGACACTGCCACCGGCACCATTACCAACGACGACGCGCCGGCCCTGACGATCGAGGACGAATCGGCCGACGAGGGTGACGCGATCACCTTTACGGTGACGCTGGACGCCGCGGTCACCGGCGGTCTGACCGTCACGCCAACCTTCACCGACGGCACGGCGACCAAGGGAACGGACTACACGGAAAACACCGCCGCGCTCAGCTTTACCGGGACGGCGGGTGAGACCAGGTCGTTTACCGTAGCTACCACGGAGGACGCGAAGGCGGAACCCGACGAGACGTTCACGGTCAGCCTCACCGTCTCCGGCGCCTCGGAGACTGTCACGGCGACCGATACGGCGGAGGGGACGATCAACAACGACGATGCGCCGGCCGTGACAATAGAGGACAGGAGTGCGGATGAGGGGGATGCGATCACGTTCACCGTGACGCTGGACGCTGCTGTCTCCGGCGGATTGACGGTCACGCCGGGCTTCGCCGGCGGTACCGCCGCGAAGGGTACGGACTACACCCAGAACACGGCCGCGCTCGCCTTTACCGGTACGGCTGGCGAAACGAAGAGCTTTGACGTGACGACTGCCGAGGACGAGGTAGTGGAAGCCGACGAGACGTTCACGGTCAGCCTCTCCGTTTCGGGGACCACAGAAACGATCACGGCAGCCGATACGGCAGAAGGAACGATCAACAACGACGACACCGCGGTCCTGACGATCGAGGACGCATCGGCCGAAGAGGGGGACGAAATCACGTTCACGGTGGCGGTGGACAAGGCGGTGGCGGACGTCTTCAACGTGACCCCGGGCTTCGCCGGCGGTACCGCGACGAAGGGCGCGGACTACACGGAGAACACGGCCGCGATCACCTTCACCGGATCGGCGGGGGAGACGCAGAGTTTCACGGTAGCAACGACCGAAGACGAAGCCGACGAGGCGAACGAGACGTTCACGGTGAGTCTGACGCTTTCCGGGACGTCGTTGCCGGTGACGGCGACCGATACGGCAGAGGGCACGATCACAAACGACGACGACCCGGCGGTGACGATCGAGGACGCATCGGCCGAAGAGGGGGATGCGATCAACTTCACGGTGACGCTGGACAAGGCGGTTTCCGGCGGACTGACGGTGACGCCGGGCTTCACGGACGGTACGGCGACGAAGGGCACGGACTACACGGAAAACACCGCCGCGCTCAGCTTCACAGGTACGGCGGGCGAGACCAGATCCTTCACGGTGGCGACGACCGACGACGATGATGACGAGCCCAACGAGACGTTCACGGTCAGCCTCACCGTCTCCGGCGCATCGGAAACCGTCACGGCGACCGATACGGCAGAGGGAACGATCAACAACGACGATGCGCCGGCTCTGACGATCGAGGACGCGAACGCCGCCGAGGGGGACGGGATCACGTTCACGGTGACGCTGGACCAGGCAGTCTCCGGCGGTCTGACGGTGACGCCGGGCTTCGCCGACGGCACGGCGACGAAGGGTACGGACTACACGGAAAACACCGCCGCGCTCAGCTTCACAGGTACGGCGGGCGAGACCAGATCCTTCACGGTAGCCACCATCCAGGACGCGGTCGTGGAAGCTGACGAGACGTTTACGGTCAGCCTTACCGTCTCCGGCACCACGGAAACGGTCACGGCGACCGATACGGCGGAGGGGACGATCAACAACGATGACGCGCCCGCTCTGACGATCGAGGACGCGAACACGGACGAGGGGGACGGGATCGCCTTCACGGTGACGCTGGATCAGGCGGTTTCCGGCGGATTGACGGTGACGCCGGGCTTCACCGGAGGCACGGCGACGAAGGGCACGGACTACACGGAAAACACCGCCGCGATCACATTTGCCGGTACCGCTCAGGAGACGCAGACCTTTACCGTCACGACTGCCGAGGACGAGGTGGTGGAAGCCGATGAGACGTTCACCGTCAACCTTACCGTCTCCGGCACCACGGAAACGGTTACGGCGACCGATACGGCGGAGTAGACGATCAACAACGACGACACCGCGATCCTGACGATCGAGGACGCATCGGCCGAGGAGGGGGACGAAATCACGTTCACGGTGGCCGTGGACAAGGCGGTGGCGGGCGGCTTCAACGTAAACCCGGGCTTCGCCGGCGGTACCGCGACGAAGGGCACGGACTACGCGGAAAACACCGCCGCGCTCAGCTTCACAGGTACGGCGGGCGAGACTGAAACCTTCACTGTGGCCACGATTGATGACAACGACGACGAGTCGGACGAGACGTTCACGGTGAGTATGAGCGTCTCGGGAACATCGTTGCCGGTGACGGCGACCGGTACCGCAGAGGGGACGATCACGGACGACGACGGGTCGAACGCCCCGGGAAACAACGTCGGCGGTACAGTCTACGTCTCCGTCGATGAACCTGAAGACCCGGTGGAGGAGGGTCTGACCGTGGAACTTCCGGTCAGGATCACCGAGTCCCTGGATGGTACGGTCCAGGTGCCGTGGAGCAGCTCGGTTCCGGCGCCCGCGTCGAAGATTTCCGTCGCGGAAAGCGAATCGAAACACGAGCACGAGCCCAGTTCCGGCACGATTACCCTTGCGGCGGGACAGCTGGAGGCAATCATCGAGATCATCATCCTCGACGACGAAGAGCATGAAGATCTGGAGAGTTTCCAGGTAGAACTGGGTGAACCGTCGGTCGCCAGCGAGGTGTCCCGCAAGGTCTCGTTGGATCGGCGGACCGCAACGGTGACCATCCTGGACAACGACGCGCCGCCCGTTTTCGACGAGGGCGATACGGCCATCCGCTTCGTGGTTGAGAACACGCCGCCGGGTACGGACGTCGGCGGGCCCTTTCTGGCGACGGACGCGGAAAATGACCCGCTTTCGTTTGCACTTGGCGGGGCGGACGCATCCGCCTTCACCCTGGATCCGGATACCGGCCAGCTGAGGACGAAGGAGCCGCTGGACTTCGAAACGAGAAACACGTACGACGGGCTGACGGTCACCGTGGACGACGGACATGGACACACGGACATTCTTTACGTTACCGTCAACGTGACCGACGCGTCGCCCCCGGACGCGCCGGATGCGCCGGCGGTCGTTCGCTCATCGAGCGATCCCGAGAGTTCGCTGGACGTCAGGTGGAATGCGCCTGCGGACAACGGATCGCTCATCACCGATTACGACGTTCGGTACAGAAAATCGGGCACAACGGAATGGAAAGACCACGCGTTTGACGGCGCGGCCACCGGGACCGCCATCGCCAGCCTGACGGCGGCTTCCACCTACGAGGTCCAGGTGCTGGCGAGGAACGCGGAAGGCGACGGCCAGTGGTCGGACAGCGGCCGCGGCGCCACCCTCGACCCTTCTTCGCCGGGGGAAACGGTGATGGTCTCGGACGCGAGCGCCGCCGAGGGGGAGGTACTATCCTTCAACGTGAGGCTGAACCTGCCGGTGCCGGGGGGTCTGACGGTCACGCCCGGTTTCCGCGACGGTACGGCCGTCCGGGGGCAGGACTACACAGCGAACGTCACGGGCATTCGCTTCACGGGAACGGCCGGGGAAACGCATGCGTTCACGGTCGCCACCACGGAGGACGAAATTGTCGAATATGACGAAACCTTCACGGTGAACCTGGATATCTCCGGGACGTCGGCGACCGGAGTGACGACGGACACTGCGACCGGCACGATTGCAGACGACGACGGCGGGACCGTCAGAGGCATCCCCACGGTAACGATCGGGGATGCGGGTCCGAATGACAATACGAATGCAAATGGGGGTACGGCTGCAACCGGGAACAGGAAGGCGTCCGAAGGTGACGGGATGACTTTCAGGGTAACGCTGAACCGTGCGGTCCAGGGCGGCCTGACGCTCAGACCGGTTTTCACGGACGGGACTGCAACGTCGGGGATCGACTTTACGCCCAATGGCACTCCGCTCCGCTTCGGCGGCACAGCCGGCGAAACCCGTACGTTCACGGTGGCGACGATTGAGGACGACGAGATAGAAGAAAACGAGACCTTCACCGTCGGCTTGCGGGTGTCCGATGCGCCTTCCGGCGTGACGGTGGGCAACACGGTCACGGGCACGATCATCGACGACGACGGACGGAACGAACACCCTGTCTTCGACGTCGGCGCCGCAACCACTCGCACCGTGGTTGAGAACACCCCCGCCGGCGGCCCGGTCGGCGACCCGGTCGCGGCAACGGACGCGAACGGTGATTTGCTGAGCTATACCCTGTCGGGTTCGGACGCTTTTGCCATCGATTCGGACACGGGCCAGATCACGGTTGCCGAAGGCGCCTCGCTGAACTACGAGGCGGGCCCCCTGTCCTACGCGGTAACGGTTGCGGTCAATGACGGAAGAGACGGCAATGACGTTATCGAGGTCGCCATCAGCGTCACCGACGCGGCCGAGCCCCCGTCCGCCCCGGCGGCGCCGAGGGTCGCCGGCGCGTCGCTGGAAAGCGTTCGGGTAGACTGGCGGCCGCCCGCCAACACCGGACCGGCCATCAGCGACTATGACGTCCGGTACAGGATACAGGGCGCATCGGAGTGGACGTCCCACGCTTTCGCAGGTACGAAGACCGTGTCCGAGATCCCGGGACTGAACCCCGATGCGGTCTACGAGGCGCAGGTGCGGGCGAAGAACGCCGAGGGCACGGGCGCCTGGTCTGCGGAGGGCAGCGGCCGGACCCGGGCCAACACGGCGCCGGTGGCGGTGGACGACGTTGTAACCGTCTTCCGAGGCCGCATGGCGACGTCCTTGTGGAAGGGCGATGACGTGAACGGTACACGAAATCCGTCTGTCGCGCCTCCTGAAGATTTCGATATACCGGAACCGGAGGCGGGTTCGAAGATTGCGCCGCTGGCCAACAGTGTTGCGGCAACCGAAACCGATGACGGCCATATCAGCGTACTGGCCAACGACGGGGACGCCGAAGACGACTGGAGTCTGTTGACAGCGATACTCGTCGAGGCGCCCGCGCACGGCACCCTGACACTGTATGAGAACGGGACCTTCATCTACACGCATGACGGAAGCAGGGTCGCGGAAGATCGTTTCACCTATCGGGTGTTGGACAGCCGGGGCGCCAGCAGCGACGAGGCCACGGTGAGGATTTTAATAACTGGTGTGAACCTGGGACCCACGGTGACGGGAACCATCCCGGACCAGGTGCTCACGATGGGTACGAACGGGAGCGTGGACCTGACGGGTCTGTTCATAGACCCGGACGGGGACCCGCTGACCTACGAAGCGTCGTCGGACCTCGGCATCGTAAACGTCAGTCTGACGGACAGAGTGATCGCCCTCACGCCCGTAGCGGCGGCAACCACTCGCGTTACGGTGACGGCTCGAGACCCCTATGGCCTGAGTGCCCAACTCACCTTCGCCGTCCTGGTGGAGAATCTTCAGTCCAACCGCGCCCGCGTGCTGGAGCTTTCGCTGGCGGCCTTCGGCCGGACGGTGTTGAGCCAGGCCGTGGATGCGATCGCCGGTCGCTTCGAAGCCACGTCCCGGGCGCTGCGCGTCACGCTCGATGGAAGCCGGCTTGTCCTCGGACAGGCGTTCAATGCCATGGATTGGGCGCACGTCGCCGCACGAATGTTTGGCATCCCTCTGGACGTTCCCGTTTCCAGGTCCGCGATCGGAACAGCGGCGCAGGCCGGTCTGACCGGGATTACGTCCGATCCGGACGCCGTTCCGCCCACACTGAGGGCGCCATCCGGGCGGAGCATTCTGACGCGGAGTTCCTTTCAGATCGCAATGGACCGTCCCGGAACCGGATGGAATGGATGGACGCTATGGGGCCGGGGAACCGGCAGCCGGTATACCTGCGATTCCGGATCGAATGACCGCACGGGCGGCGAGGTCGTGGCGGCGTACGTCGGGGCCGATTACCGATGGGGAAACAGGCTCGCCCTGGGTGTGGCAGCCTCGTACAGCGATGGCGCGCAGGACTTCGACAACGCCGGCGCCAGTACAGGCGAATGGCAGACGCGGTTGACCAGCCTTCGTCCCTACCTCCATTGGTCCCCCACCGGGAAGCTGGGCCTGTGGGGCATGTTGGGCTTCGGCCGGGGCGACGCTGAACTGAACAGCGGCTACGGCGGCCCGCTGGCGGGCACCGGCAGCAGTACGATCGTTACGGACATCAGCAGCCGGTCCGCGGCGCTTGGCGGGAGGATGGACCTGACGCGGGTGGGTGACGTCGCCCTTGCGTTGACGGCGGACGCCTTCGCGGTGAGCACCAGTTCGGAAGCCCTGGCCGGGCTGCGGGCAACCACGGGTGACGCGCGCCGCGTTCGGATGATGGTCAACGGCAGCACCGGATGGTCCGTCACTTCAGACACGCGGATGGATCTCAGCCTGGCGCTGGGCGCCCGCTTCGACGGAGGCGACGTCGAGGCGGGGTTGGGCGCCGAGCTGGCCGGGGCGGTCTCCATTGCAAATCGCCGCATCGGCCTGGACGTGGAGATCCGTTCACGCTGGCTGGCGGCGCATCAGGATCGAGACTTCAGAGAACGCGGCATGAGCCTGGCGCTTGGTCTGGACCCGGGATCCGATAACAGGGGACTGACGCTGTCGTTTTCGCCGGCGTGGGGAGAGAATGCCGGCAGCGGCGTCGAGACGCTGTGGAAAGGCGAAAGGACGATGGCTTACCGCGGTGCCGGCGGCGGACGCGAGGCGTTGGACTGGCGTCCCAGCCGCACGCGAACGGCCCTTGGTTATAGGCTCGAAACCTGGGGTGGCAGGGGCAGGATGGAGCCGTTTGTCGAGCTGGACGTGCGGGATATGGGATTACACCGTCTTGGAAGCGGTTTGCGCCTCATGGTTCCGCGCGCATCCGATGGTGCGACGGGCGCATTCAACAATGGCCTGCGAATGGAGTTGCTCGGCGAGTATCGCGTAACCGGGCAGGGCGCCGCCATTGGAGACTCCGCCGCAGGTGGCGGAAATGGAGACTATCGTTTCGGATTGTTCCTCTTCCGGGATTTCTGAGTCGCCGCGCGCAAGATCCAATTGCAGGCGTACCTACCCGGTTGGTCCCAGGCGATAGCCGACTCGCGGATCGTTGAAAATCCATTTGGGATTCTTTGCATCGTCGCCCAGTTTTTTCCGGACGTTCTTGACCGCGGCGTGGAGCGGACGCCTGTCGTTGTTGCCCTTCCTTGACCAGATCCGACCCAGGATCTCTTCGTAGAAGACCGTCCGACCCGCGTTCACTGAAAGCTCCTGGAGCAACAGAAACTCGATTCTTGTCACCTCCACGGGCTTGTCTGCGATTGTCACTGTGCGGCGCGCGTAGTCGATCTTCAACTCTCCAAGCGAAAACGGTTTCGATGGCACGACGAGAGGGGGAATCGAGTGTTTACGTATGGCGGCCCGGATCCTGGACGTAAGCTCCATAGGTGAGAACGGCTTGACCAGATAGTCGGCAGCCCCATGGTCCAGGGCCCGCGCAATGGCTTCTTCGTGCCCGTAGGCGGAAAGGAAGATAACCGGTACGTTTGCCTTCTCAACGATTCTCTGCATCAACTTGATCCCGTCGCTGCCGGGGAGTACGAGGTCCAGGAGTACCAGTTCAGGACTGTGTTCCTTAAACAGGTCGATCGCCTCGCTTGCATCGCCCGTAACGACCGGTACGTAGCCGGCGTTGGACAGGGCTTCCCGGACGCTGCGCAGCGTCTGCGGGTCATCGTCCACGACAAGGATCCTCGCTGGCCGATTTGCGGGCAAACGTGCGCGGGCAGTGGACGGAACGGCGCCTCTGCCCGCGGTTTTCACGAATTCCCCGGCAACTGGAATGGTGAATCTGAACAGGGTTCCCCTGTTGGGTCCTTCGCTCTCGGCGCGAATGCGGCCGCCGTGGGCCTCAACGATGCCCTTGCATATGGAAAGGCCCCAGCCCGGTCTCGGGTCCTCGCCGGGGTGCGCGTCTTGATTGCGATGCGAGAATTCGCGAAACAGGTGCGGCATCTGTTGCGGTGTCACACCCCTTCCCTGGTCGATCACGCTGATCGCCACATTGTCGCCTTCCTGAGAGGCAACTACCCGAATGGGAGACCCTTCGGGTGAATTACGCGCCGCATTCGTCAACAGGTTTACCACAACCTGAACGATGCGGCCCGGGTCCGCCAATACGGGTGGAAGGTTGGGGGCCATCTCTACATGAATGTCGTCCCGTTTCGATCCATTCATAAAGGTGTTCCGGGCCTGTTCGAGCAATCCGGTAACCTGGACCGGTACCGGACTGACGACCAGGGTCCCCGTCTCGATGCGCGTCACGTCCAGTAAATCGTTAATCATAACCCCCATCTGGTCGGCCTGCTCGCAAATGATGCGGAGAAACTGGACCATTTCCGCCTGGCGAAACTGGAAGACGTCGCCGAGCGCGGTCGTGGCGGAACCCTTGATGGCTGCAAGCGGCGCCCTCAAGTCGTGACTGACCTTTGCAATGAATTCCGCCCTCATGTGATCCAGCTCATCCATGGGCGCCGTATCCTGAAGGGTCACGACAAACGACGTCACCCGCCCGTCGTCCGCACGAATGGGCGTGGCGTTCAGGAGCGCCTTCACGCTGCGTCCGTCCGGCACTTCGAAAACAACCTCCTCGGCGCGTACCATCTCGCCCTCGCTCAACGCCTGGGCGATAGACAAAGTCTTAAGCGTCACCTCCCGCCCGTCCGCCCGGCGGATGGTCACAGCTTCCAAAAAGTCCTCCAGCCGTGGTTCGCCCGCAAGCAGGCCCCCCAGGATCCTTACCGTCTCCCGGTTGTAAGAAACCGGCTCTCCGGTGATGGCGTCGAAGACTACGACGCCGACCGGAGCGGTATTGACAATGGCCTCACGATGGGCTGTCGCCCGCTGCTGTTCCCGGTAGCGCTGGGCGTTTGCGATAACCAGGGCGGCCTGGGACGCGAACATGACCAGCGTCTCTTCGTCTTCCGCAGTAAACTCCGGGCCGCTCACCTTACCCGCCAGAAAAAAATGACCGACGCATTCGCCTCTGTGGTCGATAGGCGCGGCCATAAAGGATATCGTCGGCGCATTCCATTCCGAGGGCCGGACTTCGGGAAGGTTCAATGCCCTGTTGTGGCCGAACAAATCGACCAGCCGCAACGGCTCCTTGATCTGCCGGAGATACTCGTACAGATGGGAGGCCTCGGGGAAGCTCCACATCTGGCCGGCCTCCTGGGGGGTCATACCGGAAACGAGGTATTCCTGCACCTTTCCCTCGTCGTCCAGAAGCGTGACCACGCAGTATCTGGCGTCCGTAACCGACCTCGCGCTGTCGACAACCCCCTGCAGCACGGTCTCCAAATCGAGGCTTTCGTTGATGCGCTGACTTGCCCGACTCAGTCGGGAAAGGCGCTCCCGCAACTTTTCGTTTTCTGACTGAAGCTTCTCTGCGAGTTCCATGCTTCCTTCCTCCTGCGCCGCCGGTCGACTCCAAACTGGCTGGGTAAACGGACGGCAGTGAATTCCAGCCTGTGTTGCGCCCACGCGAATGCCATGGACGATTTTTTCCAATATTCACCAATAAATCAACGAAATATACCGATATTTCAGAGCTAATTCAAGCGAAATTTCTTATATAAATGTGGCAACCGTACGTTGGATTTTACGGTTGATATTGAAGTTGATCCAATGCCCAATAGCCGTCAGGAGGTGCACGATGAACCGGGCAGACTCGCGTAGAATGGACATTCTGGAGCAGAGATTGCGTTGGCAGAAGCGCGCGATTATCGGATTGCTCCTTTTGTTTCTTTTCGGTACTTCGCCGGCCTTGAGTACAGCGACGAAATGGTTTGGGCAGATACGGACCGGAAACGTGGGGGTTCCAGGGTCATCTTCGGACCGGCATTCAGGAGGCGTCAATTCAAAATGGACGTTCTCCCCTGAGTCTGAGCACGGCAGGTCGAGCAAGACGGCGCTGGCTGCCGACGAAATACTGAAGATCGGCAGGTTGCAGATTGTAAATGAAGCAGGAAACGTTGTCGCGTTCCTGGGTTACGACGAGGCGGGGGACGGCGTGCTGGCCGTCCGTAACCGTGAGGGAGCGTTTCGGGTAATGGCCGGTTCGGACGATTCCGAAGGCGGCTTGTTTACCGTCCTGAACTCGACCGATCGTGTCGTTGCGGTCATGGGCGCAGACGATACGGGCCAGGGCAATGGATTTGTCAATGTCAGCGGCGGATCCGGGTCGGTTGCCGGGCTGTTTTTTGGCGAGTCGGGAGACGCGTCCGTGACGTTTTTCAACAGCAGTGGAAACCCCGCTTCCGCCTTTGGATCGGATGCAAACGGTAACGGTTTTCTGGTTGCCCTCAGTCAGTCAGGCCTGCCGATCGGCACGCTCACGGCCGATCCCGACGGCATTGGTACTCTGGCGATTTCGGGAGGGAAGTTCAGGGTGTACGTAGACGAAGACGGAAATGGCGCCGCGGAGACGCTGGCGGATGACGGCAGTGTCCGCTGGACGTCTGAAATGAAAACAGGAGGCACTCCGGGTCAAAGCGGTTTGCTCGGAGATCTCGATGGCGACGGCGACGTGGATTTCGAGGACTTTCTGGCGCTTGCCGCGAATTTCGGGAAAACCGGCGGATAGAAAGAAAGATTGCATCTGAGCCTGTCGAAGCAAGCCTGTCGAAGGGTGTCGAAATGTGCGCCCGGGGCCGACGAAGGATCTCCTGCAGCTTGAGATGATCCCTTCGCGACTTGCACCTGTCGATACCCGGGATGCAGCACGTCCGTCCCCCCTGGCCTTGCCGTCAGCTTCCCGATGTAACCCTTTTGGTATGTTGTTGAATCCGCGGCATGATTCGAACCGGCGTCGCATAATCGTGGCACACTGAACGAAAAAACCTATAATTCACTAAAAAATCAGCATGTTACATCAACTTATCAGAGAAAAATTAAGGAAAATTGGTTATCA
Source organism: uncultured bacterium (assembly GCA_964551635.1). GTDB lineage: Bacteria > Latescibacterota > UBA2968 > UBA2968 > JAAXHE01. Next base: position 11,586 of record CAZKDZ010000246.1, read on the forward strand.
TGCCATACGCACTGACGCAGATTGCGACACGTTCGTTCTCCAAAACTCCACCGAGTTATGCCAGAGCGGTATTGTCCACACATTCGAGACCCAATGTCGTACCGGAATCACGCCACCCAGCACGGCAGCACGCCATTGTTGCGGTTCAGGATACTCCCATCAGAGTCAGCCTTCAGCCTGGTATCCCCGTCAGCCAAACCTGAATCACCGGCTTGTTCGATTCTTATTTCCGGTCCAGTAGCCGCCTTCCTCTCCTCTATCCCTCTACATATCGTCCATCGATCCGCACCGCTGCGACCTGCGCCGGCTTGCATCGCAGACAGGCCGCCCGAGGTCGGATCAATCCATATTCAGCGCCCGGGCGTGTCCCTTCGAGGGACGCCGATCCGCAACAACGCTGTCCTGGGAACGCTTTCAATTACGATGCAATCGGGGAAACGCGCACGGTGAATCCGGTCGGTTCACCGAGGTTTGGATTCGACAATATCCGGACGCCGCGTGACGCCGTCAACCATACGAATCAGTGCGACAACGAACCGTGCGCCGTACCCGTTTCGGATGGGGATTTTCGGGGCTGGCGCGAAGCCGTATTTCGCTCTGTGGACGAATCGACAAACTTTAGTGGACAATCGAATAAGACGTCATGGAAATTTCATCAAAAAAGGGTAAATTTTCATTATTAATTCGATATATTTCTTCGTATTGGCTCATGATAACCGGTCCCACATGTATCCGAAATGTTTTCTATTCAGCGTTCGGACAAACCGGACGTTGAAGCGGCACCCATGAATTGTGCGGGTCGATGAAGCAGCCAAACGGCCTGGCGCGATACCGGTCTTTTCCGTGATCCTGTCTCTGGCGCTGTTGCAGAATATCGTGAAAAACGTCACAGGCGCACAGAATTCCTGGGCAAGATCGACATCAATAGACAAAAAGGGATTTCAATGATACGGAAATGCCTGCTGCTGACCGGCGCCCTTGTGTTACTTGTCGCTTCTGCTTCCCAATCTGGTGGCGATGACGCGGCGGAGGATCGATCGTTGCCTCTTCGTGGCAGCAACGAATCGGGTAACCGAATGAATGGCGACGTCTCCTCGGGCGAGTCTTCCGCAAACGATACGACCTTCGCAACTGGCAGATACACCTATAAATCTCCAGTTGCCACTGTTTCCAATCCTTCACCCGATTTCGATGGCGACGGAACGGTCGGTTTCTCCGACTTTCTGACGTTGGCGAGCGTATTCGGTTCGAGACTCGGCGACGGCAAGTACGAAGCCAGGTACGATCTGAACAATGACGGCGAGATCACGTTTCCGGATTTTCTGATCTTTGCGCAGAGTTTCGGCGGCTCGCCGCCGTCATCGGACGGCGGTGACGGTGGTCGATCCGTAGCTATTCCGGACGGAAATCTACGGGCTGTAATTGAAGACAGTCTGGGCAAGGCGCGCGGAGCGCAGATCACACGGGCCGACATGGCGACCCTGCGGCGAGTTGAGGCGGCAAACCGGAATATTCGCGATCTGACCGGGCTCGAGTATGCAATCAACCTGGCGGAATTGATCCTTGGTTCTGCAGAGGCAGCGAGAGGGTCGCCGCTGAACAGCAACGAGATATCCGACCTTTCGCCGCTTTCTGATCTGACGGGTCTCCAACGCCTGTTTCTTGGCAGCAGCAGTATATCGGACGTGACGCCGCTATCTGAATTGACCGGATTGAAGTTGCTGTATCTCTCCTACAACGACATATCGGATGTTGCGCCGCTGGCCGTTTTGTCCGGACTGGAACGCCTGTATCTCTCCGGCAACAGCATATCAGACGTATCACCGCTATCTGACCTGATCCGCCTGAAAACACTGAGTTTTTCCGGCAACGGCATATCGAATGTGACGCCATTATCAAAGTTGACCCTTTTGGAAGTGCTGAGTCTTTCCGGCAACCGCATATCGGAGGTGTCTCCGCTATCGAACCTGACCGGACTGGAAGCGCTGTTTCTTGACGACAACAACATTTCTGACCTCGCGCCGCTGGTGACGAACACGGGCCTGGGTAGAGGAGATGAGATTGACGTGGAGAGCAACCCCTTGAGCTCCGCGTCAATCAACACACACATTCCCGCCCTCCAGGCGAGGGGGGTTCGAGTTTCTTACTCGCGCGGCGGTGGCGGCAGTCCTGCGGACGTTGTCATTCCTGATGCAAATCTGTATGCGATCATTGCTGACAGCCTCGGAAAGGCGTTGGGTGCGCCAATAACCCGGGCGGAGATGGCAACCTTGACGCGCCTCGATGCATCGAACCAGGATATTCAGGATCTGACAGGGTTGGAGTATGCAGTCAACCTGACGGAGCTGGATCTCGGAGCTGCGGACGAGCGGCTGTGGGAGGTGAATTTCAATGAGATTTTCAGCAACCTTTCGCAATACCTGACCGAGTTGATTGAACGATTGGCAAACCTCAGCCTGAACTTTTCTGCCAACAGCATATCGGACGTGGCGCCCCTGTCGAACCTGACAAAGTTGAGGGTCCTGGATCTTTCCTACAACAGCGTCAACGATGTGAAGCCGCTGTCGAACCTGACCAATCTTGAACTCCTGGATCTTTCTTTCAATGATATTTCGGACGTGAAGCCGCTTTCGAATCTGACAAATCTGAGAATCCTGAGCCTTTCCGACAACGCGGATCCGGCCTATAACAGCATATCGGACGTGACGCCGCTGTCGAGCCTGACCAATCTGGAAGTTCTGGATCTCTCCGACAACAGTATATCGGACGCGACGCCACTATCTGATCTGACCCGTCTGGAACTGCTGGATCTCTCCTACAACAACATATCGGACGTGACGCCGCTGTCGAAACTGACCAGGTTGAGCATCCTGTATCTTCCCGACAACGGGATTTCGAATGTGTCTGCATTCTCGGGCCTGACGGGCGTCGAATGGCTGGATCTATCCTTCAACAGCATATCGGATATGTCGCCGCTTTCGAACCTGACCAGATTGAAAGGGTTGATTCTATCCGGCCTCGGCATATCGGACGCCACGACTCTTGTGACGCTCCTGTCAAACGCGACCCGTCTGGAATTGCTGGATCTTTCCGATAACAGCATATCGAACGTGACGCCGCTATCTGACTTGACCGGGTTGAAATATCTGGATCTATCCGACAACGACATATCGAACATAAGCAGGTTGGCGGTCCTGACTCGGCTCGAATGGCTGATTCTCGAAGACAACAGTATACCGAATGTGACGCCGCTATCTGACTTGAATCGGCTGGTACTCCTGGATCTTTCATACAGCAGCATATCGAATGTGAATGCGTTGGCGGGACTCACCCGTCTGAAATGGCTGGATCTTTACAGCAACGGCATATCGGATGTGAATGCGCTATCGGGATTGACCGGCCTGGCATGGCTGGACCTCTCAGACAACAGCATATCGGACGTTGCGCCACTATCCAACCTGGTCAATCTGACGTGGGTGGGGCTTTCCGACAACAGCATCGCAGACCTCGCGCCGCTGGTTGCAAACACGGGATTGGGCGAGGGAGACCAGGTTGAAATCGAAAACAACCCCCTGAGTTCCACGTCCATCAACGTACACATTCCGGCTCTTGAGGACAGAGGGGTTTATGTGTCATTTGGCGCATCCAAGCCGGCCCTGGGCAAGAAGGGACGAAACGTGCTTCATGCATTGAATTGGAGGTCCATGGCGAAACCTGCCGGAAGCCGGCTTTTTGAAAAATTCCGGGCGCATTGAGGACAGGACGGAGACGTGTAGCAATAAACCCGTTCCGTCAGATGAGGTACGAAAAAGCAAAAACAGCTTCCAAGAGAATCCGGAAACAGAAGAAAACCTTTCGGTGACGGAATTGGCGTATTCAAGCAGACTCAATTGTGTGTGACGGCACCTTCGAAGTTAGGGTCGTCGGGTTGATCTTCGTTCGGCGGACCAAGGCATAGACGAGGGCCTGGCCTTCCAATTGGGTATGCCGGCGGACACCGGGTGGGCAGATCAAAGCGATGAGGTTTCGATGAAGAAGCGCAGATGGTTCGGCGTCCTGGCTTTGTGGTCCTGTATCCCGTTCGCGCAGGACGCGGGCGCGCAGGACTATGCGCGATGGAATCTGCCGGAAGGGGCTCTGTCCCGCCTTGGCAAAGGAAGCTTCGGCTATGGTGACCCCGTGGTGGCCTTTTCTCCCGATGGCGGCCGCCTGGCAATCGCTACCGGCATCGGCATCTGGATGTTCGATCTGCGCTCCGCCGTCGAAGTCGCTCGGTTCACCCGCCTTAGCGAGAGAGTCAATTCGGTGTCGTTTTCGCCAGACGGCAAGACGCTGGCCAGCGGGAGTCGGGACGGCACAGTCCTGCTGTGGAACGTGTCGCCCGAGGTCAAGCCACAACCGTCTGCTACGCCCGACTTTGACGGGGATGGCGCCGTTGACTTTACCGACTTTTTGAAGTTTGCCCAACACTTTGGAACGCGGGAAGGCGGCGTGGGATATGACGCGCGCTATGACCTGGACGCAGACGGCACCGTCGGATTCAGTGATTTTCTGCTTTTTGCGGGTCGTTTCGGAGAGGGTGGTTGACCTTGGACCGCGACCGTATAGAGCCGGCATGCAGGGAACGCCTCGTATCAGGTAAGTGCCCGGAATACACGGCTCCGACAGCCTTTCGACCTAATTCGTGATGAGTTCCTCGTTCCCCGCTGTCTGTTGTACTCACCGCGTCACCGAGCAGGTGACAAAAAGAGGAGTTTGCTATGTGGACTCGCGTTTTAACGTCCGTTTTTGCCGTATTCGTGCTGGTCGGGCCGGCGACGGCCGGCGAGATGACCCGTGGATTGACCGTCACGGGCGGCCGAAACGCCTCAGCGACGCTGAAGCTGGAGCGTGTGAACGATCCGGGCGCCGAAAGCGACATTCTGAAGCTGCAGGTGTCGGTGGCGCAGACCAGCGACCTGAAGGGTTACGGGTTATCCTTGCAGTACGATCCAGTGAAGTACGAGTTCGTGAACGCCACGGAACTGGACGGGAACCTGCTGAAATCCGGGTCCGGGCAGGAGACGCTGTTCCTTTCGTCAAACCGGACACCGGGACAGGTGGACGTTGGCGCGGTCAAGATTGACGGCCGGGGCGCCAGCGGCGGCGGGAAACTCGTCGAGCTTGTGTTCACGACGAGCGGAACGCCGTTGTCTTCCGACTTTCAGGTATCGGAAAGCGTTCTGGTGGGCCTGGATGGCGCCGTGGACATGCTGCATCACGCTGAAATCGGCGATCTGAAGCCGCTGCCCGAACGCTACAATCTGGAACAGAACATTCCGAATCCGTTCAACCCCTCCACCGCGATCGGATACCAGTTGCCGGAGGCGGGACGGGTCAGGCTTGCGATATATAATTTGCTGGGTCAGAAAGTTCGGGTGCTGGTGAATGAACAGAGGAATGCGGGGGTGTTTTCGGCAACGTGGGACGGGACGGACGCGCTGGGCCGCCGCGTCGCTAGCGGCATCTATCTCTACCGGATTCAAGCGGGCAGTTTCTCAGCAACCAGGAGGATGCTGTTGTTGAAATAGCTCCGACGGCAATGCGGCGTGCATGATCACAGGAACGTCGTATCGTGGTCTGCAGTCGGTATCGTTTGGCGTTCCATCGACGCGGCAGATGCAGTCGGGCCGCTTCCGACGTCGCGAGCCAGGTGACGAACCCAACACACGGCCTATGTACCCGGACGAAGTCGTCGTCGAAACTAAGGAGTGTTCCCCGATGCTTCCGAAGCAAAGGTTGATATTGATCACGGTTCTCGCAGTTGTCGTCCTTGCCGGGCAGGCTTTCGCCGGCCCCAATGCAAATGCCGTCTTGTCGCTGGACCTGATTCCCGGGGGAGGCGCCGGCAACCGGACGGATGACGGGATGACGTCGGGGACGATCTCCGGCAGGGGCACGACCATCGCCGTTGAGGTCTTCGCCACGGGCGTGCGGACGTCCCTTGCCGGAATGATTCTGAAGTTCGACTTCGACGCATCCCTGCTTTCATTCGCAAAGGCCGAAAACAACGCGTTCCCGCTGTCGATCCCTGAAGGTTCCATCGGCGCCAACCTGGCAACCAGCAACCCCGTCACGTTGGCGTCGTCAGGGTTTCTGGCGCGCGCGGAGTTTACGACCGTTGCCGATGTCTCGGGAAAGGAATTCTCCATTGGCATCGAGTCGGTTACCCTCGCGGAAAGTCCGACGTCGAGCGACGTACTCAGGACGAACAG
>CAZKDZ010000247.1:0-41110 GCA_964551635.1 uncultured bacterium
ACCCAAGAGTGGCGAGGGGCGCGCAGCCACGACACATTGGATATGGGCGTATTTTCCGGCCTTGACCGCCACTTTTTCGCTCGCGCTCGGGAACTCACCGCTAATTTTAAAACAGCTTCTTATCAGCCCGTTGAAAAGTCCATCCGGGGACAGGGATGAAGTTCCACACCGCCCCGGCCGTTCTTTACCGGCGGGTCCGGATTCCGGACCCGTTCCTGACAAGCGTCGAGTCCGGGGGTCGAAACCTGCGTTTCGGCGGGGATCTCCGGCTTGGCGATCTTACAGGAGACGGCCGCGCCGACCTGCTGGTCTACCGCTGCGATCAGGCGAGTGAACTCAAACCCTGTTTTCTGGGCGCCTTTACCCTCGACGGGGAATTTCTCTGGAGTGACGGCGGAGGTGGCGCCCAACCCCTCCGGCCATGTTCCGTGTCGATCCATGACATCGACGGCGACGGCAGGAGCGAGGTGATCTGCTTCTTCCATCGCCCCGATGGTAACACCGCCAGGGAGTCTCTCGAGGATGTAACGGTCCAGATCCGTGACGGCGCGACCGGTGCGCTGAAGCGGGAGTCGCGACCGGAGATTCTCAAGGCATGCAGAGGCTGGGGCGCCAACTGGTTTCATCAGCGCCTGTTTGTTGCCAACCTGAGAGGCACGGCCGTTCCCCGGGATATCGTCGTCAAGCTGGGTGAACGGGTCCTTGCATTCGACAGGAACCTGGACCTTCTGTGGGACTATGTCATCCCATGGAACGAATACGGCCGCTGCTCCGCGTACATTCCCGCGGTGGGCGACCTGAACGGCGACGGGCGCGACGAAGTCCTGGGCGGGTACTTCATTCTGGATTCGGACGGGACGCCCCGCTGGGAATGCCAGCTTGCGCCCAATATGGACTCCGTCTGCATCCAGCCGTGGGACAACGGACGAATGCGCGCCATCTGTTCAGGCGGCGGTCACGTGCTGGACGAAGACGGCGGGGTCATTCTGGCGTTGGGCGAGGGAAGGGTCCCGCACGGACAGGAAGTCAGGGTGGGCGCCTTCTTGCCGGACGAACCCGCGCCTCAAATGGCCATCCGGTATCTCGGGCACCATCCAGACGTACTTCTGGTGGATAACGGCGGAAGGATCGTCCGGCGATTCCGGCTCAACCGGTCTCCGAACGAAACAGGAATGGAAACGGTTTACTGGAACGGATTCGACTCGCCCGCAATGCTGTACAACGGCGGGATTCTCTTTCATGGCAATGGCGATCCCGCGGTGGTTCTTCCGGACCTGCCGCCTCCGGCCGGTCCTGAGAAAATGGGCTGGTATCACGCCGTACCCGCCAATCTGTGCGGCGACGATCGTGAGGATCTGCTTGTGTACAACCCGTGGTCGGACGCCGTCTACATCTATACGCCCGCGCCGTTCGACCCGACCGCCTACGCCGGCTATCGTCCAGGCCCCCGTCAGTACAATGCCCGTCTGATGGACTGAAACGGCCCGGAAGCTGACCTCCCGGGCCGATCATCGACGGTGTTTCCGCCTGTCTGACGCATCTCTCCCTTGTTGAATTCTCCCGTGTCCGAATCCGCGGCTCAATGGATCGGCCGTCCCCCCTGAAAAACGAGGTCGGGATGCATCCGGGGTCTCGAAGCCGCCAATCGACTGTCAGTCCAGGAAACCATCGATCACCTGCTCATCGGCGTCGATCATCGGATGATTCACGTTTTCGAGCGGCAGCGTCACGAATTCGCCGGTCTGCGCCGACTGGTAGGCCGCGGTCGTCAATTCGGCAACCGCAAGACCGTCCGACACGCCCATCACCGGTTCCCGATCCTCTTCGATACTGTCGATCAACTCCTGTACGCACGCATCCGAATATTGCACAGGCGCCTGCGGCAACGCCAACGGTACGCCGTTCACCAGCATCGTTTCGGGCTCCGCGTGGATCCAGCAGCCCTGCGCGGTCACATCCACCGCGTTCGCCGGCGGCCCCTCCTCCTCGAGCTTGTTCCGGCCGGTCACCAGCGTCGCGACGAAATCTGTGTACTCGCACACGACCGTCGCCATGTCTTCCGTCCCGAATGCCTGGTATTCGTCCCAATAGGCATTCCGCATCCTGCTGTAGATGCGCCGGGGCTGACCGAACAGGTGGTGCAGATAGTCCACCGCGTGGCTGCCCAGATTCATCAGCTCTCCGCCGCCGTTCACGTTAACCGGCGTGGGGTAGCTCACGTACTGCATCAGGTCGCCGTCCTCGAACTGACGCACGAAATAATGCGAATAGGACGTTATATTCCCATAGACGCCGGAACGGACTCCCCTGGCGAGAGCGGTAAGCCCGGGCAGGTACCGGATGGGGTAGCTCAACACGATCCTGATCCCCGAGCCTTCGGCTGCGTTTACAATCTCCCGGGCTTCAGCGACGGTACGGGAGAGCGGTTTGTCGACCAGCACGTGTTTGCCGCATGCGACTGCCTTCGCAATCAGGGTACGTTTCAGATAGAAGTCGGTGGCGATGGATACAATCTGCACGTCCGGATCTTCCAGCACCGCGTCATAGTCCGGACTGCAGGCGACCCCGAACCGCTCCTCGAGAGGGCCGGCCTTGTCCGCCCTGTGTTCCGCCGCGGCGACAATCCGGCAGTCCCGGCGGGCCTCCAGAATCGGGCCGTAGCTCATCTGGTGGGCACGGTTTCCCAACAATCCGACGCCGTAAGTCATTTCGGTATTCCTCTCTTGCTCAATGGCGGCACGGATCGAAATCCGGCATGCGTTCACTCTCCGGCCGCCGGATTCCAGTTCAATTCCTGCACGTCTCCGGTGCGGATGGCCTCGACAGCCCGCAGCGCGAGCGTTGTCGCCCGGACGCCGTCGTCCAGCTTTGCAGCATTCACCGGGTCGATTCCCCTCAGCGACCAGTCCACGACCGCCCGCATCTGCTGAACGTACCCGTGTGCGAAGTCGGTATCGTCACATCCCGGTAAATCGTCGACCGTCATCCGGCCGGGTTCCGCGCCCCACAAACGAATCTCGGGGTTCCAGTGGTAATTGAAGATGCATGCCGTCTTTTCGCCTGCGAAGACCTGATAGGCCGCCTTTCCCATCAGCGACGGCTTGCCGACGTCGCCGATCGCGACATTGGCGACGGCGCCGTCCGCAAACCTTAACGTACACGCAACCGCGTCGGTGATGGGCAGAGTGGGATGATGATAGTTGCCGCCCGCCGCGTAAATCGACACCACCTCGGACCCGTTCAGAAAACGGACTGCGTCGAAGCAGTGACACCCCTGGCTCAGCACGTTGCCGCCGCCTTCGACCGGGTCGTTCGCCCAGCTCTCCTCTCCCCACCTGGGATCGAAATACTGTCCGATCGTCAACCACGGACGGGGCGCGACCTCCTTCAATTTCAGGAAAAACGGTGAGAACCGCGCCTGAAAGCCGGTCATGAACCTGACGCCGGCCGCGCGTACCGCCTTCTCGATCGCCTCGCAATCTTCCATGCGGATGGCCAGCGGCTTCTCGCAGAAGATATCCTTGCCGGATTGGGCCGCCGCAACGCACATGGGTGCGTGAAGATGGTGGTGCGTGCAGATGAACACGACGTCGACGGCGTCGTCCTGCAGCGCCCGCTCGTAATCCGTGCTGACGAGGACCGGGCCGACTTCAGCATTCAGCGCCTCGGCGGCTTCCGGATTGGCATCGACCAGCATGCGAAGGGAGACGTCCTCGAACGTGGCCAGCAGACGCGCGTGGGTACGCCCCATATTGCCGCAACCGATTATGGCCGCTCCAAGTGTGCGATCCGTCACGTCAGTTCCCCCTGTCGCCGTCGACAGTCGGCGGATTGAAAGGATCCTGTCGGGACGGATGCGTCTCGTCCGCGAGGATTCCGTACAGTTCCGGTCTCCGGTCGGCCAGATGGTTTCCATCGGTTACCGTCGCAAGGTCGATGTCGTGCACCAGTACATCGGTCACGTTCGACTGCAGCTTCGCGTCCAGCTGACCCCCCGGACCCGTGATCAACGCCACGTTGGGATGGGCGAAGCAGACGTACATCTGGTTTTCGTAAGACCGTGTGCGCATCCACCATTCGTTGTCCAGGTGCCACATTCCGTATGTCGGCATCAGACATACCTCAGCGCCCTTCAACCGCAGCACGCGGATGGACTCCGGCCACCGGCGGTCGGCGCAGATTGCGACGCCCGCGGTCCCGAAATCCAGTTGGAAGACGGGCAGGTCCCGACCCGAGGCAAAACGGCGGTCGTGGTTCTGCAGATGCGTCTTGTAATACGTGCCCACGATCTCGCCGTTGCGGCCGGCCAGCAACGCGGCGTTGTAGAAACGGCCGTTCTTCAATTCCGTAAATCCAAACACGATGTGCGTGTTCGACCCACGGGCGAGATCCAGGACGCTTCGGATGAATGAACTCTCCCCCACGGTCTGCGCCACGCTCCTGAACTTCGGGACACTCCAGTCGTCCTCTGTCACGGCGTATCCGTCGAGGAAACATTCCGGCGTGACGAACACTCCAGTCCGCTGTCGCGATGCCGCGCGAAATGCTCCTCGAACACGTCCCAGTTTGCATCCACGTCCCATTTCGCGGGTGTCGCTTTCAGCAGACCGATGCGAACGCTGCGATTCTGTAACGGCATGGGCGGCTGTCTCCTTCAGGCATCGTCACGCTGCCGGGCCTGTGCGCTACCGCATCTGCCAGCGCATGCTCACCACGTCGCCCTGCCTGAACGTGAACCACTTCGTCCAGTCCGACAGCGATCCGCCCACGCTGACGGTGCAGTCCACGTGCAACACGCCGCTGCCGTCTTCCACGCCATTGTTCCGGATATCCATCCGGACCGTATCCTCTCCGTACTGCGACTTCAGGTACCGGATCGCCTTTTCCTTCATTTCCGCTTCGCTCAATGGCTCTGCCATGGTTCGCTCCCTGAATTTCGATGAGCCATTTTGCCTTATAAAGGGTTGTTACGGATAGGTGCATTAATCGCCAATCAACTCCACTGCCGCACGATGGATTGTCTGGTGGTGGAAGCCCGCCTTTCGAAATTGCCTGTCGAAACGTGGTCATTGAGCTTGTCGAAATGCCCGTGTTACTCGGCCTGTCTGCGCTCGTTTGCGACCTGCGCCGACCCTTCGACCCTTCGACAAGCTCAGGGACCGCAAGCTCAGGGAGCGGCTCAGGTCGCAGCAGCCTCACTGACGCCCTCCCTTTTGACGTCTTCCTCCAGGTTCCGGAACCGATTCCCGTCCACCACAATGTCCTTCGCGCGCCCGCCAATGCGTATGCCGATTTTCTGCCTGCCCTCGCCGGTATCTTCGATCCGGCAGTTGCGAATCTCGACCTGATGCGTCTCTCCGAGAACGTCCACGCCCGTACCTTCGGCCGCAAATCCGTTGTCCCGGATGCGGCAGGAGGCCACGACGTTCCGGTGCGCGCCTCTGAATTCCGACAGCGGCTCCCGAAAAAGCACACCGACCTTGTGGTTCCGCTCGATGCTGCAGTCCCGGATCCGGTTGTCCGTATCCCTGTGCCCGATGGAAATGCCGAAATCGAGATTGTCCGAGCAGATACAACGTTCCGCGAGCCCGTCGGATACCCCCCAACAGAAGAAGATGCCCTGGCTGTTGCCGGTGGATCGGCAGTCCCGGAACACCGGCCGCTGCGACCCGCTGCCCGGATGAAAACCCAGATTGGCGTTGTGCTGCGACACGCAATTCTCGAAGACGAAGTCGTCGCAAATCTGAAAGCTGAACCCGTCCCCATTGTAGTTCCGGGCGGTCACGTTGCTGAACCGGTACCTGTGACACCGCTGCAGGAACACCGCACCGGAATAGTTCCCGTTTATCTCCTCGTTTTCATCGCGGTTGCCGTCGAGCACGAGGTCCTCTACCCGGACGTCGTGGACGCCTTCCTCCGCCGTCAGGATCGGGAAAACCGTTGCCAGCGTCGCGCGTTCTTCAAGCCACATATTCTTGTAGATCCGCCTGCTCAGCGAAACCAGATTGGCTTCCACCGCCGTTACGGTGTCTTTCACGACCTCCATCCGCCCGTCTCCGCCGCGAAACGCCCGCAGCATCACGCCGCACCCCACGCTGAACCCCTCCGGGTCCCGGACGGCCACACGCGTTTCGTACCAGTCCGAGTCCCGAACCAGATCGGTCCTGAATCCCGGCGCCTTTTTCAGCACCGTGTCTTCACCCGCGCCCCGAACCGTCAGATTCGGATGCAGATAGAGCGCGTTGCGCATGGTGTACACACCGGGCAGAATCTGCAGGACGCCGCCGCCAAGCCGCCTCAGATAGTCCGCGCCGGCCTGCAGCGCCTTGTCGTCCGAACCCTGCAGGTCGCCCTCGCCCTGCCCCACCCGCAGCACCATCTCCCTGCGCGCCGTTATCGGCCGGTTGGTTGAAAGTTCGACCATCGCTTCTTCTCCGTTTCAATTCACGGAAAACTCTGCCAGCGCTTGAGTCTGACGCCGCAATTCGGGCCGGCGCCCGCACTCCGAAGAATGCAAAATACGCCGGCGGCCGCGACGTGTCAAGCCCATGACCCGTCACTCGACAACGGGCAGAACCACGCGAGACGGGTGACCGGCGCCGTAGAAGATTTCCTGACGGGCGACCACGAAGGCGGCTTCGCCGTAGTCGTCTCCGCCGGTGTTGTGATTGCGGTCGAAATTCGGAAAGTCCGAACTCGTCACGTCCAGCCGGATGCGGTGGCCGGGACGGAACAGGACCGCCGTGGGGAGCATCGGGATGCGGTATTGACAGATTTGCCCGGGCGTCAGCGGCTGTGGACATTCGAACCCGTTCCGGAATCTCGCCCGCACGATGCCGTAGCTCACCTGATGCGCGAATCCGTCCGGATGGACGTCCATCAACTTGACGATAAAGTCCGTGTCCCTGGCGCTGGAAGCCGCGTGCAGCACGACTTCCGGTCTGCCCACCACGCGCAGTCCCGCTCGCAGGAGACGCGTCCGGTAGACAAGCACGTCCTTCCGGCCATCCAGCCGGCTCTGATCGTACGGGGCATCCTGGCAGCTCTCGTAGAACAACGACATCACCGGGTCGCGAGGGTCGTAATCGTACCGGTCGCAATCCGTGTCCCGGGGACGATTCCTGACCAGCCGCCCGCTGCCCGAAACGCCGTTTGCGCCGCCATTGGAGACCAGGTGGAACGACGCGGACTTCGTCCCGGGTACAGGCCACGAGGCCGCGGTGCGCCACCGGTTCTCTCCCATTACGAAATACCGGACGGGCGCCGTCCGCATCATTCCGTTGGGCTTGCCCTTAAGCCAGTAATCGAACCAGCGCACCATCAATGCGTTGAAGTCGACGGCCGCCGATTTTCCGAAGTCCATTTCGCCGACCTGCCGGGGACCCTGCGACCCGTGGGACCAGGGCCCGACAACCAGCCGCTGCGCCTTTCGCGCGGCCGGCGTACGGCCGTTCCTGCGCATGCCCGCGAAGTGATCCACCGTAAGGACCAGCCGGTCGTGCCAGCCTGTGATGTGCAGTACCGGCACGTCCACTTCCCCGTGCCGCTTCTGAAAATCGAAAATGTCCCTGTGGTGGTGATCCAGCCAGTCATGCCAGATCTCCCGGCAGCCGCCGGCGTACTCATCCGGCATATCCTTCAGGGGCACGAACCAGAGAGGCTTCTCCCTATCCTTGCCGGCGGACTCCCCCGCCTCGGCCGGCGTGTGCGGCGGGGGCAGGCCCTTGCGACGCCGCAGGTCCGGGCCCAGGGTCCGGAAAAGCCATTGCTGCACGCGTCCGGTCCGCAGTACGCCTCCCAGTTCCCAGTCCGTCAGCCGTGTGGCGTACCCGCCGTTGAACATGGCGACCAGGTGCGGGGGCCTGACGGACGCGAGTTCCCACGAGGCCCAGGAGGGATATGAGATCCCGTACACCCCCACCTTTCCATTCACAAAGGGCAGGTCCGCCGCCCACTCGACGGTATCGAAGCCGTCCTCGGCGTCCCGGTACCCGGTCATGAATTTGGGTGTGAAAACGCCGTCGGACGCGTAGCGGCCGCGCATGTCCTGGGAGACGACCACGTACCCAGCCTCCGCCAGTTGCGTATTCACCGCCTTTCCGTACGGCGTACGCTGAACGAGCGCAGGGAACTTCCCCGACGCATCCGGACGCGCAACGTCGGAACGAAGCACCACGCCGTCCCGCATCCGCGTTTCCACGTTGCGCTCGATGCGAACCTTGAATCGCTCCAATTGCGTTGCCACGGCCTTGCCCCCCGGTCCGTCCGCTATTTCAGCACTACGTGCTCCGTTTCGCCCCACGCGGTCACATCGGCCGCGACCTCGCCGTCGACCACCTCGCCGCGGACCGATCCGTCCGGACAATCCCCTGCGACCATAAGGACCAGAAAGCGCGCCTGTTGTCCCGCCGACACCTCCTGCACGAAACGGACATGGCAGACCGGCGCCCTCTGCGCCGACATGTCCGGCTGATAGCTCAGCGGGACCATGCTCGGACCCCAACCCAACTCCACGCTTCGGATCGCTTCCGACCACGCGGGCACCAGCCCGACGCCGGGAGCCCCTTCGCTGATTACCACGCGATTGCCTGCCTCGCGCAATTCGTCCGGACAGCGCAGCGTCCAGCGAAGCGTGCGCGCCGCCTCGCTCTCCGAGGCATCCAGCAGGTCGTGTATCAGGAAGTACCGCCCCTTTTTCAATAAGACGGTGCGTTCGTGCCGCACGCCCTTCGAGCGCAGGTATCCCTCGTGCGAGACGCGTACAAGGGTCTCTTCGTCCGTATCCCGCCAGTCGACCATCCGGCCCCAGATCCGCCGCTTGTTGCCCGGGCGCCAGAATTCCTGGTCGTCCCCGTCGATCCATACCGTGTTCTGTCCCTGCGTGCTGTAATACCAGGGCCTGTAGTCCGGATCGCTGTATGCGAACGGTGAGCCCGGAGACAGGGCGGCGGGGCGACCCTTCACCCAGGCCGAAAACGAAGCCTGCGCGCCGTAGGCATGGCCGCCTTCGGGATGCCCGAAGTCCAGCACCAGGACGTTCGCGTCTCCGCCCCATCCGTCGCGTAGCACGGCCACGCCTGAATCGGGAAACAGGCGTGAGTCCGGGGCGGGCGCACGAACGGTCGCGCGACCGGATTCGGGCACGCACAGATCGTTCAGTATCGTATTGCCCCACCCCACGCCGCCCTTCTGGACCGGCACGAGATCCGGATGGTATCCGCGGTCGATGTGCCACTGCAGTACGGGATCCTTGAAGAAGGAGTTTCCCGCGGCCAGAAACGCCGGCCAGTCCTGCGCGTACACCGCCGAATTGATGGCCGGCGTAAACCCGTCCGGAGTGACGATTTCGGCGAGGAAGCGGTGCATCGACAGAAAACGCGTCCGGAACGGCTCCGTATCGTAGAAACTCGGCAACCCGCGGCGGGCAAGGATCATCTGCAACGTGGCGAACGAACGGATGACGGTCTTATGGTACTGCGTGCATATTTCCTTCTGAAACCCGTCCGCATACACCTGGTTCAGGAGCAGCACTTCCTGGATCTGCCGTGCGGTTTCGAGCCAGTCTTCGGCGGACTCCCATTCCGGCAGGAGCGCGCCCACGCCGCCCAACCCCCCGCTGCCTGACGAGATGAAGTTCAGTTGCTGCTGCCATTCCACCGCGGTCTGTGACGCCACCTGGCCGTACAGATGCCGCGCCAAGCGCCAGATCATGATGGAAGTGGCCCGGCAGTCTTCCGCTGACCAGTCCGGATGGGCGCGCAACGCGTACAACGCCTCGCCGAGCGCCTTCAGCTTCAGCCCCACGGCAAGCGTGTTCCATACCGCGTAGAACCCGCCCTCCTCCTCGCCCCGCCCCATCACCAGCGCTTCGTCCCGGATGTCGTCCATCTGTTCGAAGTAGCTTCGCAAACAGTCCCCGACCGTGCGGACGTATTTCCCTTCGCCGGTCAGCATCGCCGCCCGGATCGGCCACCTCAGGAAGAACATGTAGTGGATTCCGCCCCAGTTCATTGTCCTGTCCGGGTTCGCGTTCCAGTCCAGGCCGGCTCCCGGCACGTAATCCACCGTACCCTCACCGTAAATCATCTTCCCGTCGATCAGGAGGTCCGACTGCTCGATCCATACCCGCGCCAGCCCCGGCCAATGCGTACGAATCCTATCGCCGAACCGCTCCGAATCGAAGTGCCACGTGGGCTCCGTCCTGCCGGCCAGATAGCCGTGCCAGGCGCGCCATGCGGCCGCTTCGTCCGCCGGGCGGGATAGGTCGTCCGGCAGATCCAGACCTGCAATATCGCGTTTTACCTGCCCCCAGAATTCCCCGGCTGCGTACGCAGGCGCTTGAGATTCGCTCACCGTACCCTCCCGCATGTGTTTTTACTTCCAATTCCGGTTCCGAACCCAGTCGGAATATTCACAGCGTTTCCGCCGGATTCCTTGACACCGTTGTCGGTTTTGGTTAATTTAAGTGGCTGGAAATCTGCGAAGACGACGCTTCGATCCATCGAACCGGTGCGGATGTGGCTCAACTGGATAGAGCACCTGGCTACGGACCAGGCGGTTCCGGGTTCGAATCCTGGCATCCGCACCAGATCATAACGGGAAGTTGGGAGCCATTCTCAACTTCCCCTTTTTTTGCTATCCTGCAAGGAGAATAAATCGACGAACCCTGACGCGGGCGAACGCGGGAATGCGTGAATAATATGTCGGCCGTTCCGTCGCGCGCAAGATAATACGATCGGCGCATTGGGTCAAGATGCCGGTTCTTCGGTACAATCCGTTAAGATTATACACCCAGGCCCCCGCAATCTGCGGGGGCCTGGGTGTATCGGGCGGGCGTGACGTCAGTGAAAAAGCAGTTGTGCAAACGCAGTCACTATGGTTATGATACTTACTGGTGAAGCACGCCCGGAAAACGCTCTGTCAAAGTAGCCTCTTTCGAAAGCATCCGCCCCACTCCATTTGACACATTGGCATATCGCAAGCCGGTTCGGGCAGATCGGATGATCCGGACGTATTGCCCGAATCCCTGCTTCCAGTAAATAGGCCGTAATACCAAACGGCGATCGATTACAGGCGAACCATGACCAGACGCAGGCTGCCCATCGGTATTCAGACCTTCCGCGAAATCCGGGAGCGAGACTGCTACTACGTTGACAAGACCGCCTATATCCTGCAGCTCCTGAACGAGGGCAAGCACTATTTCCTGTCGCGGCCAAGGCGCTTTGGCAAAAGCCTGTTTCTGGACACGTTGAAGGAACTGTTCGAAGGCAACGAGCCGCTGTTTGAGGGATTGGACATCCATGACCACTGGGATTGGGGCCTGCGCTATCCCGTCCTGCGCCTCAGTTTCGGCAGCGGCAACTTCTATGAGCCAGGCGTTCTGCCCCTGAACCTGATGGCGCAATTGGACAGCGTCCAGCGTCGGACCGGTATCGCCTCGGAATATCCGACGGGACCGGAGCGCTTCCGCCACCTTCTGGAAGCTCTACATCGCCATGCCGGACAACCTGTGGTCGTGCTGGTTGACGAATACGACAAGCCGATCCTTGACGCTCTGGAAGTCCCGGAGGTCGCCCGCGCCAACCGCGACTTCCTGCGTGGCCTTTACGCCACGATCAAAGACTGCGACGCGCACGTCCGTTTCACCTTCCTCACGGGCGTCAGCAAATTCTCCAAAGTGCGTCTCTTCTCCGGCCTCAACAACCTCACCGATATCACCATTGAACCGCGCTATTCCGCCGTTTGCGGATACACCGAATCAGACCTCGACACCGTATTCGCACCAGAACTGCCCGGCCTGGAAAGAGACCAGATCCGCGACTGGTACAACGGCTACAGCTGGCTGGGCGATGAAAAGGTGTATAACCCCTTCGACGTCCTCCTGCTCTTCGACAAGCGTCGCTTCGGCGCGTACTGGTTCGAAACCGGCACGCCCACCTTCCTCATCGAAACCCTGTTCAATCGCCGCGTGAGTTCCCTCGAACTGGACAGCATGATTGGCGGCGACGAGTTGTTATCCACCTTCGACGTCGATGATATCGCAACCGAGGCCCTGCTCTTCCAGACCGGGTACCTCACCATCACCGCAGAAGAGAACCTCGGCGGCAAATCTCTCTATCGCCTGAACTATCCCAATCGGGAAGTGCGCCAGAGCCTCAACGAAAGCCTGTTGCGCTATCTGGTAAAAGACTCGACTCGCCTGATGGCGAATACCGTGCGCCTGTATCGCCTGCTGGAAGCCAACGACTTCGCCGCGCTCGAAACCCTGTTCCACGCCTTCTTTGCCAGCATCCCCTACGAGTGGTACACCAACAACGACGTCGCCCGATTTGAAGGCTTCTACGCCAGCGTCTTCTACTCCTATTTCGCGGGGCTGGGGCTGAACGTCACCCTCGAAGACAGCAGCAGCCATGGTCGCGTCGATATGGCCGTGCACTTCAATGACAACGTCTATCTGTTCGAGTTCAAAGTGGTCGAGATGGCGCCTGAAGGCGCGGCAATGGCGCAATTGCAGGAACGTCGTTACGCAGACAAGTATCGCGACCTGGGCCAGCCGATCCACCTGATCGCCGTCGAGTTCAGCAAAGATACCCGCAATATCACGGCCTTCGAGGTCACACGCGCGTGAACGGCATCTTCAACAAAGCACGCTGATGAACGCCGCCCCGTCAGATCACCCCTCCCGTGCCCGTTGAAATCGCCGTGACACTTCCCGCAGGAACCGCCCGGGACTTACGATGACTTGAGGGTGGAACAGATATTCCTGTCTGCTCACGTCCATCAAACCAGAACATCGGAATCCTGCGTCCGGATCCGTCCGCCCCGCGTTCACGTCCGATTCCTGTGAGAAAGCGTCCTTATATGGAGTGGTTGTGCCGCGCTGAGGGCGGAGCGATCCGTTACAGAGGAACGCGTGTACAGGGAAGCGCGCCCCCTTGTCATCTGACGAAGTGCGGGCAACGCTCACTGAATGCTAATGTTCCTGATGACATACGATGGGCGGCGGCGGCGTTCCGAACGAACGCACTGCGGGGCGTTTCGAGGCGCCGCTGCTCTTGAACTGCGACAACCCATCCATCGCGATCGACGCCCTGCCGCCGGTGGCTTCGTAAAAATTGTACCAATCGTCGAACTGATCCTCGCCCGCGTGGCTGAACAGGGTCGCGTCCTGGCTCAGCATCTCAAGACTCTTTTTGACCGCCGGATAGTCCTCGCTCACCAGAAGAATGACCGCCGCGCGAAACGCCTTCTGGGATTGCGTGTGGTCCGGAACCCGGGCTCCGTGTTCCGCGACGATGTCTTCGATCGTATACGTCGTTACCCGGCTGGCCGTGAATTCGTCAGGGGCGTCGCCACGTCCATATTTCACGATCTCACCATCCTCGGCGACCCAGAGATCGGGCACCTGCTCCGGCGGGATGAGTCCCGCCAGGTACAGTTCGATCGAGCTGTAGGGTTTGAGGTTGAGCGCCCACCCTCCTGTAAAGGCAGCAGGGGCGTTGTACCGACCACCTCCATGATCCACCAGGTTTGCGATATCAAATCCGCCGAGGATGCCGTTGGCGCTGGTGTAATCCCAATGAGGTACGGCGGGCTCGACGATGAAGTTCGCCCAACGGTGCATCAACTCGTGCAGCATTGGGCCCCGAACCAGACGGGAATGTTCCCAATCCGTGGCCGATACGAACGCGAAAAAGAGTCCGCCCTGCAGTTTACCCGCCGATCCCCATGCATTATTGAAGAAATCCCCTTTGCCGATTCCTTTCACGTCATTCCCGACGCCGGCGTAGAAGGCGCCCTTGAACGCATCGGCATCGAGTTGCGACCACGACAAACTCGGAAAGAAGACCAGGAAATCGAATGCATCGCTGAAATAGGTATAGAAACGAGCCGAGTATTCATCAAGCGGCAGATTTCCGGCCGCAAGGTCTTCGGTGACCGGCAGAACGAACACGTTGTCGTTGTATATCCGCGGTTCTGTAAAGAAGATCGTCTCATCGAACGAAACGCTGACCCCCCGGGCCTCAAGAGCGGGAACGTGCAAGTTGATGGAGGTGGCGTTCAAGGGATTACCTCTAACTTCAATTTCATCTCGCGAACCCAGACCGATATTTGCCACCAACGGTCCAAGATCCCTTATTCTGTTGTAATTGAGGTGCAGCGCTCCAAGGTTGGTCAGGCCGGACAGCGCAGATACGTCTGATATATTGTTTTTATCAAGTCTCAGGCGCCACAGATTGGTCAGGTTTGCAAGCGGCAATATGTCCGCGATGGAGTTGTGGTCAAGACGCAGCCTCTCTAGATTGATCAGGTTGGAAAGCGGCGATACGTCCATGATGGTGTTGTGCTGAAGACTCAACACCTCTAGATTAATCAGGTCGGAGAGCGGCGATACGTCCGTGATGGAGTTAAACTCAAGGTGCAGATACTGCAGTTTTATCAACCCGGAGAGAGCGGACAAGTCAGAGATTCCGGTTTCACCGAGCACTAACGTCTTCAAGCTTTCCAGGCCAGAAAGCGCAGACACGTCCTTGATGTTTTTGTTGGCGGCGAGACTCAACACTGTCAGGTTGGTCAAACCGGACAGGGAACGCACGTCAGAAACCCGGTTATTCCATAGCCACAGCTCCTCCAGATTGTCAAGGAGTGAAAGGGGGTGCAAGTCCGCGATCCCGTTGTTCATTAGCCACAGCACTTTCAGGTTTATTAGACCGGACAGCGAACGAAGGTCCGAGAATCCAGTGTCGTTGAGATTCAGCTCCGTCAGGTTGGGAAGCCCAGAAAGCGCGGACACGTCAGTGATGTTGTTGAAGGCGAGATTCAGCTCACTCAGGTTCGCATGGCCAGATAGGACAGACACGTCCGTGATGTCGTTTCTGTGAAGGCTCAGTAATGATAGACCTGTTGCAAACTCGAGACCGGTCAGATCGCGAATGTCGGAATTCGGAGCTTCAAGCCGCGTCATAGTCGCCATCTCCGCGCGCGTGATCTCGGCGCCTTTCGCTTTGCCCAGGCTGTCCTCGATGACGGCACGCAGGTTGGCATCTGGAATGGACACCGTTGGGGACGGAGGGGTTGGGCAGGCGGTCCCGAACACCTTTGCAAACGCCAGGAAATCGGACAGATCGACCGCGCCGTTGCCGTCCATATCCAAATTCGCATCGTAACTGGCGTCGCCGGACCGGGTGCCGAATCCGCCTGCAAAGGCCAGGAAGTCGGCAAGATTCACCATCCCGTCGCCGTTGAAATCACCCGGACACGCCGGCGCCTGCGTAAAGGTCAGGATCGCCTGCGACACATCCAGATTCTGCACACCGCCCGGACCTGCAATCGACGCCGATGAAACCGCCAGCGAGTCCGACGACGTCAGCGCGCGGCTCACCCTCAGGTTCACCTGGCCCAGATACCCACTCGACGGAATGCTCACCGCGGATACGGACAACATCGAGAGGGTAGGATTACCTGTACCCGAGACCCGGGATATAAGCGCGCCGCCGTTCAAATCAGCGCCTGAAACGTTGTCGATGTAACTGCCGAACGTCTTGCCGCGTAACGCCAGTTCGGCCGTAAACCCCTGAATCTGCCTGCCCCCCGCCCCTGACACGAAGAGCTGGAACTGGATGGTTTCGCCGGCCTGTTTTTCGGGCAGTTCCAGCGCGTTGTTGTTCTGCGGCGGAGTCTCGATCTGGGTATCCAACCGCAGTTGCTGCCCGAATGAGAGCGACGCCAGACCAGCAAGAATTGACGTTGTTACAGCGGCGATCAGTAGCGATGTCCGTTTCGAATGCATCCTGTAATCTCCTCTATCGCGGCTTCGATCTGCCAACCTTAACCAACTGATTGTAGATGAATGGGCAAGCCCGTTTGCAGGTCCAATTCCGGGACAATCTCCAAATCGCTGGTGAAGTCGAAAATTGCAGGCTCTTCCCGTAACTGTTCCCTCATCTGCCTATTGACGAAATATAACAAATGCGTTATGTTTAACCCGTGAACTGGGAAATCACATACTACAGTGAAAAAATGCAGCAGAACATCCTGCGCTTTCCCCCAACGATCCAGGCGGGTTATTTTAACTTGACTGACAGGATGCAAAAATTCGGTCCCCCTCCCAGAGAAATCCAAAGACCAACCACCTCCCGAGAGCACGAAAGAAGAGAGGGAACCCATGCTCAGCCACGAAGAATTCAAGAGAAACGCGCTCGCAAACCCTGAAACAAGAGCCGAGTATAAGGCTCAAAAGCCAGAGTTCGAATTGCTGGACAAGCTATTGGAAGCGCGAAAACGAGCTGGGCTGACGCAAGGACAGGTCGCAGAAAAGATGGGCACGAAAGCAACGGCGATCACGCGACTGGAGTCCGCCAGTCGTCAGCATTCCCCCAAGATCGAAACACTGCGAAAATATGCGGAAGCCGTCGGCTGCCGGCTCAACATTGAGCTGATCCCCGATTGACCATTTCGCGGCTATTGCTAAAGGCCTCGCTTCCCATCGTCTGAGGGCCTCCCGTTTGATGGCGAAATGAATGACTTCCTCCGGACAATGTCCTCAACGCTTTCGAATGTCCGTCCGACCTATTTCAGCAACAGCATCCGTCTGACCGCGGTGAACTCCCCCGCCTGTATCCGATACAGATAGATGCCGCTGGCGACTCGACGGCCCCCGGCATCCCTCCCGTCCCAGTTTGCTGTGAACGATCCTGTTTTCATCGGTTAGTTAACTAGCACCTGCATCTCCTCTCCCAGCACGTTGCATACGGCCGCCGCACCAGTCCCGCCTCCGCAAGCTGATATCGGATCACCTTGGACGGTTGGAAACGCATTAACCATCAAGTTCCTGGAGAATCGTGGGATAGGTGTCGCGGACCGCATTCTTGCCCATAAAAATATCGAAATGGCTATGGGTCAGAAAGAGATGGAGCCTTTGATAATTTTCGCGATAGCCGTCAAACCATTCGAAGGACTTCACCTGGCTTTGGTAGAGAAAACAACAATTGCGGCGGCCGGCCAAAAACGCAAAACGTACGTTCGTCTGCGGTTCCTGAGTACAAAAGTCGGCCGGCAGTTCCTCAATCCCTTCGACCGAGACAAGATTGCCCTGTTTTACGCACCAGGCGATCTGCTGGAAAAACCGCACGGGCACATTCCTGAATTCGTCTTTCAGCCACTCGTGTGTGGCGTCGTTAAGATTCTCGTGCCACCAAAGGACAGGGAAGCCCGACCCGTAGGTGAAACTCACCTGCTTGCATACAGGGTTGTCGCATTCGTGGTGGGTCAGATTGACAAATAACTGGATAAGTTTAGCCGCCAGTGTAGGGGCTTCCAATCCCCACTGGGGGTTAAGGTAATGGTTGTCATCTTTAACATCGGTACAGCTACGTTCAATTTTAGATCAGACCAAGCCAGTACAATGGGGTGAAGCGACACGGCATTAGTAACAATGGTCGTCACCTGAGGGATCAGGCCGGCAACTGCCGACATCATGAAACTTGTGGAGCCCTGGCAATGGATTATGGCTTTGACCTGTTCACTGCCAGTGGCGGTGCATACGGCCGCGACAACGGCGGGATGGTCGTAGGCCGCTGCCTGGTCGAGGGTCCACAGGTTCTTTTCGAAACTGATATTGGCGCGCCAATTCTCCAGCCAGACGTCGTAACCGTGGTCTAAGAGGTATTGTACCAGCGTCGTTTATACTGGAGCCCTGAAGATATCGGCCCTGACTCCGGTGCCGTGCACGAGCAGCACGGGCCCTTTTGACGGCGTTTGGCGGCCTTCCACGTGGATGAGATTGCATTTAAACTGGTCTCTCGAGGTAAACGGGATGATCGTCTCCCGATTGGCATTGTCGTTCGACATGACTCCTCCAGCAAATGGGATGGCATGTCAAGAGCCGTCTCAAACGAAACCGTACGTCCTGTGCAGAACCCGCGTGAAGAACGCGCCGAACCTGGCGGTGGCCTTTAAGGCATCTCCCACGGACGCTGCGTTGGTCGCTTTCATTGTCGTGAGCTGTTTCATAAAATCAGCAGGTTTGATTTTAAGTATGCCTTTGCCCAAAAGTTCACCCTGGTCGTCTTCACCCCGCCAAACTGTGATGTACAGGGTTGTGGTATCGGACCACATGTCCATCCCAAAGTCGTCCCGCAGTACCTTATAGCCGTAAAAATAAAATTGGTCGCCTGTTTTGGACGTGAGTTTCATGCGGTATTTCATGTTCTTGGTGCCTGGCTTCTCCGGATGATCCACGAAGAGATTGAAGTATCCGTCGGTTACGGTCAGAGGTTCGGATGAAATCGCAGGGGCAGTGACGGTCCCGACCATACGTGCGGGGTGCTGGTCGTCCGCCATCATGTGTTCCATATCGTCCGATTGGATTGTCAGAATAAACTGGAAGGCTGAGTCGTCCTTCTCCCCCTGGTCATAGGCGTCCTGAAAGTCATCTTTGACCCTGGTCGAAAAGTAGCCTTTCATTGTCTCGGTAAAGCTTATGCCGATCGTGTCCTGGATCACAGGTTGTTGGGGTGCGGAGGGCAGATCCACGTTGTACTTCCAATCCCGATCCCTGGCGATCAATTCGCAACACCGCTCCGAAATTGCCGAAATGGTCAGCAGGGGATTCACCCCTACAGCTCTGGGGATGACGGACCCGTCGGTAACGTAGAGCCCCTCGTGTACCTGGACGCCGTCGCGGTTGGAGAACACCTGCCCTTTATGGTTCACGACCCCTCGCCGGGCGTCCCTGCCCATAACGCAGCCCCCGAGCGGATGTACGGTAACCAGGTCGTGGCCGAAGAACTCCGACCATATCAGATTCTTGACAAAAATGCCGTTGTGCGCTTTCGTGACCTTGATGAGGTTATCGTTGACTTTCTTGAAAATTTCCTGTTTGCCAACCCCCGGCCATTTTATCCGCAACCTGTCGTCTTGCAAATACATCTCGCCGTTGGCGTCGTCGTGGGTCATAACCAGGTATACCTGCGTGTTGTTCAGCGCGCCTTCGTACGCGCCTCGAATCAAACTCTCGGTCTCCCGCGCGAACTGCCGCGCGTCGTCCGCCCAGGTCTTGGCCGTGTCCTTGCCTACCAGCTTGGCCTGAACGGCGAACGCCGCGGGCAGCGCCACGGAAAGGGCGCCGGGAATGACCCCCTCCTCAATGATCATGCCGTCGTTCAGATTGCCCTGGCCGCGCAGGTCAATCACGCCCGTGATGCACGGTCCTACCGGATCGATCGTGCCAGGTTTTTTGTCTCCGTAACCGATGCTGTTGATCTGACGGTCCGTATTATAGGCAAACCCCAGGACGTCGCCGTTGCCGCTGAAGCGCTTGCCCAACATATCAGACGCGGTTAAGCCCTGTTGCTTTGAACGCAGCAGGATTTCGGTTGAACCGAGGGTCCCCGCCGAAAGTACAACGACTTTAGCGCGGACGATCATGTCCGGCGCGTCGAACTTTTCACGGCCCGATTCGACCAACTGGTAATGGACCAGCCAACTATCTCCCTGCCGCTCAACGTACCGGACAGCAGTGCAAGTAAATATCTCGGCGCCGTGGTTTCTGGCGTCGGGCAGGTAGTTCATTTGCGTTGTATTTTTGGCGCGGTAGTTGCATCCAGTGACGCAATCCCCGCAGTATTGGCAGGGTTGCTGCGCCACACCCACGTGGTTGGGACCGTCGACGTCGAAATTGACATTGATCGGGGGACGGGCGAAACGGCCTCCCATCGCCTGCGCCGACTCTTCAAGGGCCTGCAGTTTGGGCAATTGGGGCGCGGTCTCCGGATAGGTCCTGGGTAACAGCATGTCCATGGCGCGTTCATAACCCTGCCGGATGAGCCCGTCTTGCCGGATTTCGTCGGGCCATACCGGATCTTCGAAGACGCGGTCTTCGGCTTTCAGGGAGACGTTGGCGTTGATCAGAGAGGTACCCCCCAACCCGCAGCCGACCAACACGTTTATGTCTTCGTTCAGATTGAATTCGAACAGATCGGTACGTCCACCTGTGTAACCCATCGCTGAATTTGTTTGAAGCTCGCGCAGGGCTTCGACCGATTCGTCGGGAAAATCTCCCGGCAGGAACTCCCTGCCACGTTCGAGCACGCACACCCTTTTGCCGGCTCGAGCCATGCGGCTGGCTGAGATACCACCACCGTAGCCGGAGCCAACCACGACGACGTCGTAGGCGTCTTTAATTCTATTGTTCGGCATTGAAAGCGGTAGCATTGAACCCTCGTCTATGATCGTGACAATCGACGGGATTGTTTGAGGTACTTTAGAGACCGGTCAAGAGACAGACTTCCTGCTTCTCCCTGATTGCTGACGTCTTACACCCCTTTGTCGGCAGATTTCCGCGGCGGTTTCCGTTTTGTCTTCGTCGAATCTGTATTGCCACCCTTCAGCGTACGTTCAATCGGCGCACGGGCAGGTCAGACAGGAAGGCGTGCACTTGCTGGGTTACCGGATCGCGCAGGATTGCCATCGGACGCTCCGTATTTTCGTTCAAAGCCTCCCCTGCCCTACCCCGCCGTGCGTACGCAATGTATGGTTTGCTGGTTGGGCATGACGAAGCTACGAACAACCTGTCTGCGGCATATCAACTGCGGCCATTCTTCTGTACGAAGTGATCTTCGAGCGCAGGGGCAAAGATTGATGGGATTCGGAGGCTACGCCGTTGGGCCGAATCCTGATTGATTGCGGCCACGTCCTCGTCGGGTTCCTCTTTGGGTCCGTCAAGGTTGGCCTGGCCGTGGACAATGCTCGTCGCCAGGGACAGGGCGGTAGTCGTGGTCATCAAATCCATGGCGCTGACCCGGTAATCGAAATGACTCTGAATGAACGCTCCCAGTTCGGCAATCGAAAGGGAGCTGAATCCAAAGCTGGCCATCGGTTGTTCGGGGTCGATATCGTCGTCGCCGCAAAGCTCGGAAACCTTCGATGTGATCTGAGCGGTCACGGCCTCAACGGTGAGTTGACCCCGGATGTCGACCTCGAAAGCGTCCTGGTTGGTTGTGAGGTGACCGCTTCGCATATAATCGGGCGCGTCGACACGCCAGGGCGGCCGCTCGAAGCAGGCGGTGATCAGATGGTCCTGATCGGACATGACACGCATTGCGTAGTCGAGGTTGGCGGCGGCAAACACACTGCTAACGGGAGGCAACCCATTTGCCTTCATGAGACGCAAGATCTGAAGGTCGCGCGACGCGATGCCGGCCTCGGCGACGGCAGCCAGGTTATACGACAGTGCCGGCCGACCCTGCCGACGGCGCGAAGCCGCCAAACCGTCCAAAAAGGCGTTGGCGGCGCTGTAATTGATCTGCCCCGGGTTGCCAAAAGTCGAGGAAATCGACGAGAACAGGATGAAATGATCGAGCGGACAGGCAGCGGTAGCCCTGTCGAGGTTGAGGGCGCCCTCAGCCTTGGGGGCGAATACCCGCGCCACGGAATCGGGCGTTAGCTCGCGCAGTAAATGGTCATCGACGATGCCGGCGAGATGGAGGACGCCTTTCAACGGGCGGGGCAGTTGGGCGACACAGCGCTCGACGTCCTCGGCAACCGCCACATCGCCTCGGACGATGTCGATCTGGATTTTGTCGCGCAGGTCCGGGAAGAAATCGTCGATGCCGCTTGTCTGGCGAACCCATTCGACGCTACGGCGGCGCTCTCGGTCGCGATCCATCAGGGTGAGGTGCCGAGCTCCGGAAGCTACCAGAAAAGCGACCATCCGCAGACCCAGGCCGCCCAGTCCGCCGGTCACCAGATAGGTCGCATTCGGATCGAGAAAGTGCCGGTCGTCGGTGATCGGGAAACCCGGCGCGCAGGACGCCTTGGGCGCCTCTACCACCAGTTTTCCCTGATGCTGCCCGTTCATCAACAAACGTAGCGCTTTGACGACGTCACTGTATGCGTACACAGTGGTTGGAGCCACCGGCAGCGCGCCGTCGTTGTACAGGTCCAAGCAGTTCTGGAGGAGTTTTCGGGCAAGGAACGGATCATCGATGATCAGACTGTCGATATCGATTGCTGAGAATCGCAGATTCTTGTGAAACACGCGCAAACCGAGTGTGTTGTCAGCGTAGATGTCGACCTTGCCGATCTCGAGATGTCGGCCGCAGGGCCGCAGCGCCTCGAGACATAGCGCGATGTGGCGCCCCGCGAGTGAGTTCAGCACAATGTCGACGCCCTTACGGTCCGTTGCCCGCATCAGGTCATCGTACCAGGATAGGCTGTGCGAATCGAAAGCGGCCTCCACGCCCAGCTCCATCAGCCTGTCGCGCCTGTCCGCACTACCTGCCGTGGCGTAGACGTCCGCACCGACATGCTTCGCCAGGGCGATGGCCGCCCGCCCGACTCCACCCATACCCGAGTGGATGAGTACACGTTCACCCCTTCGTAGCTGACCCAGGTATATCAATGCGTAGTAGGCGGTGAGGTCAACCGTCGGACCGGCGGCAGCATCGACCATGCTCATATTGCGTGGTTTGACGAAGACGACACCCTGATGGACGACGACACGGTTCGCGATGCAACCCCCGTGCAGGAAAATGACTTCGTCCCCCAGGCTGCAGGTGCCCACGGCCGAGCCGACGCTACGGACAATCCCGCTCGCCTCCACACCTACTTCGCGCCCAAGCGCCGAGCGCTCGTAGGAGAGCGGCGGCAACCGATCGAGTGTAACCATCACGTCGCGGAAGTTGAGCGCCGCCGCCCGCACATCGATTTCGACGTGGTTCCGCCCCAACTCACGCGGCTTGTAAGTCTTCATCCGCAGACCTGTGACCTGCCCCGGTCGGTCCAGAAAGAGTCGGTATGGTGGATCCTCACCCTGCGGCACCGCGGGAAATTCGTGTCGAATTCCGATTACTCGTGGTGCCCATACGCGCCGACTCCGGATAGCCAACTCGCGTTCCCGCAAGTCATAACGATCGAGCCAGGCCAACGTTTCCAGGTCGGATGAATCACCAAGGTCGACAAGGCGGAAATCAAGCTGGGCCTTCTTGTCAACTTCAAGTGACATGCTCCTAACCGCGCCCCACAACGCGCTCCCGCGCGGCTCGTCAACCTCGAAGGCGGCTCGCAGCGTCGACACGGTCACGCGACATGTGTGCCCGAGTTCGGCCCGATCCAGACGGTGGGACACCAGGACTTTCACGAACGCAGCGAAGCGCGCCGTCTCGTTCGCCCCAGTTGGATCTTTCGGATCGGCGCCACAGAAAAAGTCGATCGCCGCCACGTCCGCCGCGTGGGGCCACACTTCGATCGACCCGACGTCGCCGTCCGCAATGCCATCCCAGTCTACCTCGTGCACGTCGTCTCCGTGAATCAGCGACATCCACTCGGCAGCATAGCTACAAGGGGCCCCCGCCACCCAGCGCGGCCTTCGCAAGGGTTTCGCGGTTTCCGCTTCGCCCTCCGCGCACAGATACGCCTGGGGAGCCTGTAGGAGCGTCGTATTCGTACCTGTCCGCAATGCCGTCCATCCGCCGAGTGGGTCGACTACGTCTCCCTCGTTGTGGCTAACCAATGCCAATCCGCCGGGAACCGCCAATTCGCGCAGCAACCGCCATTCCGCTTGTCCAGCCCCTATGACGTTCGCGTGCAGAAAAAGGAGTTCCGCAGCTCCCCGACGCAGCAAACCCTGTTCGAATTCTGGCGCCGATTGTGCGTCAAGGGGGAAACTCTCGAACCGCAAGGATGCATCGCGGTGATGAAACGCGTCGTATAGCGCCCGCGTGCTCTCCTGGTCCTCGCCAAGAACCCAGCATTCCGTGTGACTGGCTCCGCCAGTGAGGTAGTCCAGGCATTGACTCAGAGTTGTTTGTTCAGGGGATCGACAGCCCGCGAATTCGATTGCGCGACACGCCCCGCGCTGCAGTCCGTCCAGGGAGGTTTTCTCCAGCGCTTTGATTAAAGCCACGGGTTCAATGTCTCCGTCCGGCAGTTCGGTCGCCAGCGGTGTGTCAACGAACTTCGGTTGCCAGAGCACAACGTGCTTGCTGTGCGCCAGATCGGTGCGCCGGCTCTTATTGACGTGATTGAACGTGACAACGTCGTCGATATGGCAAACGAGATCTCCCGTCACGCTGTCATAGAAACTCAGGCTTCCATTGCTCACTTGACCTAGACTCGATGAAACCTGGCCCTTCTCGTGGATAGCCGTTCGGCGCTTCGGAATACGCATGAGACAGGTGACTTGGGGCGTTGACGGCGGTCGAAACACGGTGACTCCGGTCGCTTTCCTCGGAGCACCGGAAAAATCAACGCTCTCTAACATGAAGAAAGCCAATAGCTGCATTCCACCATCCAGCAGGGGCGGAGGGCAAACGTATCCTTCTTCGCGTCCGGTTGTCCAGAATGTCTCGTCCATGGATATTTCGGCCAGTAGTTGTTTCGTTTTGATATCGATGTCGATCCTTTGCACGGTCTGAAACGACGGCCCAAACTGCAAATTGCCTCCAACGACCGTGTGCACCCTGTCATAGAAATCGCCGAGTTCCACGTAACGTGACGGCTCAAATCGCGTTCGGTCGATATCCGCCATCCGCAGGGGAGCGTCCACCTCGTATTCAGTGCCCACCCGGCGCACCGATCCTTGACAATGCAACGTGCTTTCGGCACTGAGGTCGAGGGGCTGGGAGGAGATGGTAAATTTGTACTGATCCTCCGCATTCGCAACCTGACGTAGAACCGTTTGCAGGCGCACGGATCGCCCTGTCGGGATCGGACACGGCCTCATGAATTCGATCTCCGAAAAATGGATCGGGTTTTCGCCCACCGCCTCCATTATCAGCTCCATATAACCCGTCGCGGGCATGATGGGAACCTGATTCACCCGATGGTCCAACAGCCAGGGAAAGTTCTGCGCCGACAGGAAGGACTCAAAGCAATACCTGGCGCCGGGCAAAATGCGACCGACCAGAGGACCATGAGAAGACGGGCCGTGCCTGACGAAGAATGTGTCGTCAATCAAGGGCTCAATCACTCGTTGCTCGTCCTTGGGATGACCGGGGAGTACGTGGGCGATGTTCTTTGGCTTTGGGTATTGGGCCGCGAAATCCAGCTCCATTCCAGCGCAAAAGAGCCGACCCAACGTTTGATGAAAACTGATGCGGGCATCGACGTTCTTCATCAGTGTGGGGATAGTGTGAGGGGGCGCGGCAGCGTCTTCGAAACATTGCTTGATCGTGGTCTGAAGCGCACTGTGAGGCGCGATCTCAAGCACCAGGTTGGGCCGAAAAACCTGCCGCATGGTATCCATGGCAGCGGCGAACCGAACCGGCCGACGCACGTTCGACCACCAGTACGCGCCATCAAGACATCCGACTTCCATGCCCGTCACCGACGAGATCATGGGCACCTGCGCGTCGAACGCTACATCATCGAGAAAGGACAAGGCGTCCAGCAGGTCGTCACGGACCTGGTCCATCGCCATCGAGTGAAACGCGATGTTGCCCGGGATTAGCCGATTGTACAGATTCCGCCGGTCCAACTCCTCCATGATGGGCCGCAGTTCGCGCTCCCCGGCGCAAAGGACCGTGCTCGCCGGAGAGTTCTCGCAGGCAATCTGAACTGCCGCCGGGTTGCCGTCCATTTGAAGGGATGGGTTCAGACTCCTGAGCAGATCTTCCACGCCTGGCCGGTCGAGACCCACCGCCAACATCCGTCCGGATCCGGCAGTGCGCTGTTGCAGGGTCGCGCGATGGTAGATCACCCTTGTCGCATCGGCCAATGACAGCGCCCCGCAAGCATAGGCGGCTGCCACCTCGCCGGCACTATGACCGACGACGCAATCCGGATAGACGCCCCACGTCTTGAACAGCTCCACGAGTGCACATTGAATCATGAAGATGACTGGCTGGGCCAGTTCGCATTCGTTGAGATCCTCCTGATTCGCCTCGAAACAAGCCTGCCGGATGGAAATGTCGGAATGGTCGCGCCAGTGCGTCTCGATGGCGTCGATCGCACGGCGGAACACGGGATGCGTGTCGTAAAGGGAGCGGGCGCAGCCCGCCCACTGGGTTCCCTGACCGGGAAACACCATCGCGAGGTTCCGATCACCCTCTTCCGGTGTTGAGACCATATCGGGATCCCTGGCAAAGCTGTCCAGCGCCGCTATCAATTCGTCGCGACTCTCCACGGCGAATGCGGTCCTCGTGGCGAAGTCTGTACGGCGGCAACTGAGATTGCCGGCTACCGTATAAAGGTCCTCCTCATTTTCGCGAAGCGTGTCCCGCAACGCCTCCGCACTCTGCACCAGAGCATCGGTCGTGCGTGCCGACAATGGGACCATATTGGCGGCGTTCGGCGCCACGGATACCGAACTGCGGGGTGGCTTGACGGGACGGTACTCCCTCACGATGCAGTGGCCGTTCGCGCCTCCGAACCCGAACGAATTGATGCCGACCACCACCGGGCGTTCCGGAAACGGTTCGCATGCGGTCTGGACACGAATGTTATGGCCGTCGAAGTCGATCTCCGGATTCGGTACCGTGAAGGTCTCTGAGATCGGTGCGAACGTGCGCCGCTGCATCATCAATACCACCTTGAGCAGAGAGCAGTGGAAGGCGGAAGCCTCCATGTGCCCGACGTTGCTCTTGACGCTCGCGAGTCGGAGCGGCTCCCTCCGCTCGAGTCCCCCGTACGCCTCGCCGATGGCGTTCCCCTCAATCTTGTCGCCAATTTGCGTGCCCGTCGCGTGCGCTTCGACATAGTCGATGTCGCGTGCCGCCATCCCCGCCACGTCGCACGCTGCACGCATCACCGCGACCTGGGCATGCCGGGTAGGCGCGGTGATGAAGCGTGCTTGTCCCAAGCCACGCGCATCGTCAGCCGTGCCCGCTGTGTTCAGGGCAGTCCCCTCGATGATGGCGTGGATATGATCCCCGTCGTGCTCGGCCGCCGAGAGCGGTTTGATGGCGACCACGAACACGCCCTCCGAGCGCATGTACCCGTTCGCCGCAGCGTCGAACGAGTAGCACTTGCCGTCGGGACTGATGATGCCGAGAGCACTGGCGCCTATGCTGGTAGACGGTGATCCGAGATAAGTGACTCCGCCCACAACCGCCTGCTCGCAGTCTCCGCAGCGAATCGAATTCAGCGCTTCGTGAAGCGCGGTCAGGCTGGCGGAACACGCCGTCATACAGGCCATCGAGGGCCCCATCAGGTTGAAGTGATACGAGATGCGGTTCGCGAGCATGGCGGAGCTCCGGCCTGGAACTCCGAACATGTTGACGTCGACCTGCCGCCATGTGGTGGCGCTGGACATCTGGGCTCCGACGAAAACACCGGTGGAGCTATTGCGCAATCGGTGCAGATTCCAGCCTGCCCGCTCAAAGGTCTCCCAAGCGCAGGTCAGTAACATCTTGATCTGTGGATCCATGTAACTCGCTTCCTGCACCGACATC
Organism: uncultured bacterium; assembly: GCA_964551635.1. Lineage (GTDB taxonomy): Bacteria > Latescibacterota > UBA2968 > UBA2968 > JAAXHE01. Next base: position 27,393 of record CAZKDZ010000247.1, read on the forward strand.
CCGAAGAGCCGGCAATCGAACAACAACTCCTCGCCACCCCGGATTAGCCCCTCGTAGGAACTGGCGAACCGGCTATCAAAGTCCGACGATTTACCAATAGGCCGATATCCGCGTCCGTATCGGTCGGTTATGGGCTCCTGGACGATTTCACGCTCTCGGAGCAACCGCCAGAAGTCTTCGTCGGATCGGATGCCGCCGGGCATCCGATAACTGTATCCTACTATGGCGACCGGTTCTCTGGATGCTCCCATTTCAATGCACCTACCCCTTCTTCGGTCCCACATACCTGCGCTGAGCGCAGAGGCCCGGGCAACTCCAACCAGACCCGCCGGTACTCAGGCCGTGACTGGCTCACTTAGATTTGTCTTAACGCCGATCATCTTCGCCAACCTTGCCTTCGTTAGATGCCTCCTGGTACGCTGTGGCATGCAAACTGCCCGGCCACGCCGCCGGCGTTGAGGATGCTCCCTGATTCTTACCGAAGCTCCGGTATGCCCCGGCTGAAAATCACTTCCATTCCAGGTTTTGCCGCAAACGTACCTTCCGCCGCCTGCGCCGTTTCCTCGGCGGTAAGGTCCGACAGGAATCCGCGAACGTGGCCCGATTGCAGATCACGCAGGATGGCCATCGGACGATCCGTGTTTTCGTCCAGGACGGCAATCCCGCCCGGTCCTGACAGCGTGATGCTCGCCAGGTTGCCGGCCCATTCTGACTTCAGAGGCAGGGCAAAAACAAAGCTGGTCTCATCACCCTCGGCGTCGCCAATGACCGGCATATCAAACATGTATGAAAAGACGGGGGTCCCGTCGGCCGCCGCTCCCTCGATGGTGTACTCCCCGCCAGCTACCGGAAGCGAGGGAACCGCGTCAACGACGAAGGCGGGATCGAGGTATGGGACGCCGTCATTGTCCCGCCCGCCCCACAGCAGGAGGGCGTGTCCGGGAAGGGTCGACGTTGCCACCTCTTCGGCGGGAGCGGCGTTAGCGAGACGATAGTTGAGCGCTTTGTTGAAGAAGAAATCGCTGATCCAATAGACGCTATGTGTGCAATAGGACATAATGTCGGCAGCCTCACGCGACACCAACGCCTTCTTCTGAAAATCGTACCCCCATGCCCCGGTGCTCCCGCGAGAGTGCGGGAACCAGGGGTCGACGTCCCGGGGGTTGCCACACGGGGCGTGTTGGAGCGAAAGGTTGTGCCCCAACTCATGCGCGATCATGGATGCGTTGCGTAGTGACACGCTCGCCCGCCCGTCCGTAAAGGCTACTCCAGGCGCGCCTCTCCCGCCTCCAGGCTTCAGCCTACCGTCCCTTATGCCCATCCAGTATCCTTCACCGCCTTCCATGACGCGCATCGCCTCAACCTGGCGCAATGTGCTGCGACTGTCCGAAGTGTACGACATCACTGGCTCCTTTGCCACAACAGCGATTTCAGCAATCGGCAGCAGGGTCCGCGCGTCCCGCAACAGCTCGTGACCATCCGGATCGGCTGCCATTGCGGAGACGTCTTCCACGGCGGAATAGTCCGGATCGCTATCCAGTAGAAAAGGGATCAAGTTCAGGTCGAAGGATGGCACCGGACGCACGTCAACTTCAATCCGGCCTTCCTCCGGAATGCGCTTTGTGACTCCATGCGCGGCGTCTATAGTGCCTTGCGGGTCAATGTCAATCACCATCTCCAGCCCCGGCGCGATGACCCAATCGGGAATCTCGGCGTTCGCCGACGTCGCCAGATCGCCCTCCATGACATGCGAGGGGATGGGCTGTGCCCTAGCGGAAATATCGACGGTGTGCCGCTCGACGCCGTCGACAAAAAAGGTCGCCCGGACGTCGGGCAACGTCGCGCCGGCCTGCTCGGACGCCGTGACGAAGACCCGCAGCAACGCGGGCTCGCCCGCAAGCAGCGGCACGGGATCGTCCCAGGACTGCACGGTCTGAGTCAGGTACGCCGCTCCACCCTCGCATCGCACCAGGCGGCGATCGGCGATGCCGCGGAACCACGTGGTAAAATCGGAACCCGCGGGTCGGCACAGTCCCGTTCCACCCGCCATGAACCGCTCGAGTCGGCCAAGCGCTGTGACGGCCGAAGGCAAGGGTCCAACCAGGTCAGGGTTGTCCGCTAAAATCAACTGTTTGAGCTGGGCGAGGGTACCGAGTTGGGGTGGGACCGGACCCATCAACTGGTTTGATTGAAGGTCGAGACTCTCCAGCGAGACGGCGCTCCCGAGTTCGGGGGGTAGCGACCCCGAAAGTTCGTTGTCGGCCAGATTCAGCGTGACCATGCCGGCAAGACGGCCCAACTCGGCGGGAATCGGGCCGGTGAGTTTGTTTTTGGAGAGCTCCAGTACCAGAAGGTCGCCGGATTGCCCCAATTCGCCAGGGATGGATCCGGAGATGGCGTTTCCGGAAAGTCGAAGCTCCTGGAGATGGGCGAGGCCGCCAAGTGCCGCGGGAATCGGGCCGGTCAATAGGTTGCCCGAGAGATCCAACGTCGACAAACGGCTCAGAGCGCCAAGTTCGGGCGGAATGCGACCCGTCAGCCGGTTATCGGCGAGATGTAAGGACTCAAGGCGGACAAGTCCGCTCAGTTCCGCTGGAACGCTTCCGTTGAGTTGGTTGTCTGCAAGCCCGAGACGTTCCAGACGACTCAGGCTGCCCAATGCGTCCGGAATCGGGCCCGACAGAACGTTGCTTCCGAGTTCCAGGACGGCGAGATTGGCGAGCTTGGTCAGTAACACCGGGATCTCGCCGGTGAGTTTATTCCGCCCGAGATCAAGCTGCTGCAGAAGGCCCAGCTCAGCCAGCTCCGCCGGGACCGTTCCCGATATCTGGTTTCCGTAGAGGCTCAATGATCTTAGCGCCGACAGCCCTCCAAGCTCCGATGGAATGCTCCCGTAGAGTTCGTTCCCCGCGAGGTCGAGCCACTCAAGATGGTCCAATTCACCTATCACGGACGGGATCGGACCCGACAGGCCATTGCTCGCAAGGCGCAACGCCACGACTCGTCCGGCGGCATCGGTAGTGACGCCATCCCACCGTTGCAGCGGGGCTTCGGTCGTCCAGCCGGTGCGATTGTGCCAATTGAGACCGTCAGTGATCCAGTACAACGATTCGAGGATGTCGCGGTCCGTAAGAGGCGGGCACAGGACGCCGGGCCCGGAGTGTCGTTGGATGCCGTTCAGCCATCCCTGGAAACCGGTGTTGTCGGGTGCGCACAGCGCCGTCCGCGCGTAGTCGAACTCCTCCAGCGCAAGGCCGGCCAGCGACAAGGGGAGCCGACCGGTCAACTCGTTGTTCCCGATCCTCAATTCCTTCATGCCCGCCAGCAATGCCACGGCGTCCGGAAGGGACCCCGTCAGCCCGTTGCCGGTCAGATCGAGAACTGAGACGCGGCCGACGGAATCGGTCTGAACGCCGTGCCACCGGCCCAGATTTTCGTCCTCCAGCCACCCATCGGACCGCCTCCAGCTATCGCCGTCCGCCGCCTCGTAGAGAGCTTCCAATGCCTGCGCATCGATCTCGTCGCACGACGGTATATCAACGGGATGCGCTATGTTTCCGCGAGTCTCCACCTGCCTTGCCCACTCCCTGAACGCTTCGTTAGCGGGTATACAGAGTCCACGAGTCGCACTACAACCCAGGTTTTCCAGTTTGTCCAGTTGCACAAAGCTGAGAGGAAGTGAACCCGTCAGTTGATTGCGCTGCAGAGACAGCGATCGCAATTCTTCCAGGTTGCCGAGTTCCCGCGGCACCCGACCCGTCAAGTCATTTGCGGCAAGGTCGAGGGATCCCAAGAGTGCAAGATTGCCCAGTTCCGAGGGAATCGGACCCGTCAGGTGGTTGGAATGCAGCGAGAGGAATCTCAAGTTGCTCAGGCGCCCCAATTCCCGCGGTATTGGGCCCGTGAGGCCGTTGAAATACAGGAAAAGGGTCCCCAAGCTTGCGAGATTGCCCAGTTCCGGCGGTATCGGGCCCGTTAGTTGGTTCTCATCGAGTAGCAGGGCCCCCAAGCTTGCGAGATTGCCCAGTTCCGGTGGTATCGGGCCCGAGAACTCATTGTGGCGTAGAGACAGGTCCCGAAGCCCTGTAAGCTCGCTGAGCCACGGCGGGATCGGACCGGTCAGATGGTTCCATCCGAGTTCGAGCGCTTCCAATCTCGCGAGACCACGAAGCTCCGCCGGGATCGAACCGGTTAGCTCGTTTTCTGCCAATGAGAGGAGCGTCAGTTTGGCCAACGATCCGAGTTCCGGGGGAATCGGATCCCCCAAGTGGTTCGCGTCGAGGATCAGCGACTCAAGATTCCTAAGGTCTCCGAGTACCGGCGGGACTACGCCCGTGAGTCCGTTGTACGCGAGGTCGAGCACCTTCAATTGCGCAAGAGCTCCGAACTCCGGTGGCAGTGTTCCCTTCAGGTCGTTGCGTCTGAGTTCAAGCACTTCCAATCTCGCGAGAGTTGTGAGTTCCGGCGGTAGCGTTCCCGAGAGGCCGTGGGGCAGGGGCCGTTGCCTTTCGTAATCAAATGCGCCGTTGAGGTTGAGCTCGACGACCCGCCCCGATGCGTCCGTCTCCACCCCATACCACTCCCCCAGCGGCGCATCGGTGAGCCAGTTGGTGTTGTCGACCCAGTTCGGCCCGTCCGTCGCGTTGTACAGCGCGATAAGCGCCGCCCGGTCCCCGCTGACCGAACCGAGGGGCTGGTCTTTGCAGTTGGACCCGAAAACTCCGGCAAAGGCCAGAAAATCGGACAGATCGACCGAGCCGCTGCCGTTCAGGTCTAGGCGTGGGTTGTAATTGGCGTCTCCGGAACGCGTGCCGAAACCGCCCGCAAAGGCCAGGAAATCGGCGAGGTTCACCTTCCCGTCACCGTTGAAATCTCCTGGGCATTGCGCGGACTGCGCAGACACGGATTGCGGCTCCATAACGCCGATTGTTCCTATCCATGTCGCAGCGACCTGAGTCAGTGCCGCGCACAATACGACAACCAAACCCCTCCTCATTGCTGCCTCCTATAGCTCGTTACCGTTGCGGTGACACGAATGGGTGCGGTCCAGAATGCGACCGCCTGGCCCCGAATGAGAAGAGCCCAGACTGAATATGGTTGGCTCCAAAGTTGAAATCGAAGTTGGAAGCGCTTCCCGGACAGCGTTGCCGCGGACGGACGTTGCCCGACGGCAAAATATCCGTCTGCCTTAGGTGGATTGATCCAATCATGCGCGGACCGGCGTGTACACCAGTCAATGTTGCAGCGGTGCGGACCGACTGACGATGCGAAGCTGGGGAAAGGAGAGGAGGGCGGCTTGTGGACGTGGAAAGACAACCAAACAAGCCGGTGATTCAGGTTAGCCTGAGGAGATGCCGAACTGAAGGCAGATTCTGATGGAGTTATCGTGAAATGCAACCGTGGTCCGCTGCGGCCCAGGGCCGTGGAATCCGGAGACGACATTCTGTCTCGAATCTTCGGTCGATAGCGTTCGAGGATGATCTGGCGACTCTATGTTCACCGAATGTGTTGCAATTTGCGTCAGTGCGGATGGGAAGGTAGATATACCACTCTTGATTTACAAATGATATGTTTCTGAATTTGATGATTTTCTGGTGAATTCGTGCGTTTTTTGTCTGCTGATCCGAATTACGACAACATCAGCACGAATCAAGTCGGGTTCGTCGGGCCCAGTAAGGAGAGGCATTTGTGCTGCCGTTCGGATATGAATACGCGCAAGTCGCGCGGGGATGTTCTGATGCTGCAGGAGATCCTTCGTCGGCCTGCGCTGTACGGCAGTCTGCTCTTACGTGTAACTGGCATGTTTCGGTGGAGTTACACGCAAGCCTCCTCTGGATGGCAGTAGGGGTTCAGTGGAGTCCGACAGCAAAACCATGATGCGGGCAGACAGGAATGTCCGCCCCACCCTTATGTTCCTATTTCAGGTATGACGACAGGAAGATCGAGTGTAGATCGGGAAGGATATGCGAGGACGAGAGACGGACGTGCTGCCTCTTGGGTATCGACACCTGTAAGGCGCGCGAGGATGTTCCGATGCTGCAGTAGATCCTTCGTCGGCCTGCTGTGTATGGCAGTCTGCTCTCACACGCAACGGACGTGTTTCGCCGACGTCGTACGCAGGCCTCCTCTGGATGACAGTGGGGATCGCAGTGGAATCCGGCAGGAAAACCATGATGCAGGCAGACAGGAATGTCCGCCCCACCCTCACGTTCGTTTTTCGGGTATGAAAGCGGGAAGATCGAGTGCAGATCAGGAAGGATGTGCGAGGAAGAAAGGCGGACGTGCTGCCTCTCGAGTATCGTCAGGGGCAAGTCGTGCGGGGATGCTCCGATGCTGCAGTAGATCCTTCGTCGGCCTGGGGGGTACCCTTCGACATTTCGACAAGCTCAATGCAAGCACGCTCAGGGCAAGTCCTCTGGATGACAGTTTTCACCAACTCGTGCGCGATATCTACCGATCGAAGAAATATTGCTCGGTATGGGTGTAGCCCGGGGTGAGCAGCGGATTATCGCCAAGGCCGGTTTCGGGGACGTTGCGGAAGTCGTTCCTGACCACGAATACCTGGTCGAACCCGCCGCACACGCCGATCCGCCAGAGATTCTCCGAGTGCATCCGCACGGCCTGCTTCACGAGCGCCACCTGCTCGTCTTCGTCCATCGTGGTCATTGCCTGCTCGTAGATCTCCACGATGCGGGCGATGTCCCCGGTCGGTTCTTCCCCCGCCCTGCCCCCGCTGCTGTACCAGAGTCCGTGGAGCGGCGCCCAGTACGCCGTGGACGCCGACGGGAAGAACCACACGGGATCCATCAGCGGCCGGAACCCGCCCGACGCCGCGTATACGGAGACGTGGTGTTCGCCGGCCGTGGCGCGCGTCACCCACAGCGCCACGTCTTCGGGTTTGACCGTGGACTGGATGCCCAGCACGGTCCACTGGGCGGCCAGCAATTCCGCGACGTCCACGTAGGCGGTACCCGGCGTGAATCCGGCGATGGTGAACTTCAGCCTCTCTCCGTCGGGACGCAGCCGGTAACCCGCGCCGTCCCGACTGTCCAGCCCGATCTCATCCAGAAGCCGGTTCGCCCGGTCCGGATCATACACGGTGTACAGCGTATCGGTACTCGATACACCGTGCAGTTCATCCGTGTACGGTACGACCTGTCTGGGTTCGGTGACGCCCATGTAGAAGAGGTCGATGATCTGACGCCGGTCGATACCGAGCGACAGCGCCCGTCTGAATTGGCGATCCCGTAGCAGAGAGCCCATTACCGAGTCCTGGTGGGTGTAGTTCTGATTCAGATACACGGTGCCCTGCCCCGTCGTCGCCGGCTTCCAGCGAAGAACCCGGTAGCCGCCGCTCTCCCGGTGTTCCATCAACAACGGGTAATTCATGAACTCGACCCGCCGGCTCTGCATGTCGATCTCGCCTGCGATGGCCTTGAGGGTTACCGTCTCGGCGCTCTGCACGAGCGTCATCTCCACCCTGTCGATGTAGGGAAGCTGGTTGCCCGCCGGGTCCACCTTCCAGTAATACGGATTGCGCTCCGCGATGAAGATGGCCGCATCCGCTCCCGTCCTCGCCTGCCAGGCGCACAGAACGGGCCGTTCCGGATTCAGAAAGGCGATGCTCTTGGTATCGTACAGCGCCATCCAGGTGTCGTACCCCTCCGCGACCACGACGGCGTCAAGCTTTTCCTTCGAAACGTACCTGGGGTGGAACTGCTTGAGATAGTGCTTCGGCGGCGGCCCCGCGACGATGTCCGTCCAAGACGCCAACCACTGCAGGATCACGCCGTTCGGCTTCACGAAACGAAACCGGATGGTGTGGTCGTCCACGCGCTCGACAACGCCCAATTCGCCCGCGATCGTGAGCCAACTCGGCTTGACGGGATTCAGGTCGTCGTTCAGAATCACGTCTTCGTACCAGAATATGTAGTCGTCAGCCGTGAACGGCGCCCCGTCGGACCAGCGAATCCCCTTCCGCAGATGGAAGGTAAATTCCCGGCCGTCTTCCGAAACCTCCCATGCGTGGGCGAGATTGGGCTCTACCCTTGCGTAGTCCTTGGACCAGCGCAGAAGCGGATCGTAAGTCAGCCGCATCCACCCGGCCCGATCAGGCATGCCCATGTGCACCCGACGCCACGTCCCGCCGTAGCGGCCGACACGCTCCACGGGCTGCACGACCGCCGGCGCCTCCGGCAACCGCTCCCGCAGCGCGGGAAGCTGGCCGTTCAGGACGCGCTCCCTGAGCATCGGCGCTTCATTCAGCGTAACGCCGGAAGCCCGCACGTCAGCGTCGACCGGCGAACACAGCCACGCGAGGAGAATGACCGGATTCGCCAAGATGCCCGCATTGCGGCAGGCTGTTCTGTGGAAGACTTTCATGCTTCGATGCCAATCAGGTTTAATCTGTCGCTGAAATGGCAGCGGACGTAATGCGGGTCTGAATCCGCCGGCGCGACGTTGACGAGTTCCGGCGATTCCTCCCGGCACACGTCCTCCGAGTAAGGGCAGCGGGGGTGGAAATAGCAACCCGACGGCGGATTGGCGGGATCGGCCACTTCGCCCTGCAGCAGGATCTTCCGCTTCACGTACGCGGGATCGGGCTTGGGGACGGCCGAAAGCAAAGCTTCGGTATAGGGATGTTTCGGCGTGGCGAACAACGTCTCCTCGTCCGCCAGCTCCACGATCTGCCCCACGTACATGATGGCGATCCGGTCGCTGATGTGCTCCACCACCGCCAGATCGTGGGAGATGAACAGATACGTGAGTCCCATCCGCTCCTGCAGTTCCTGGAGCAGATTCAACACCTGCGCCTGGACCGAAACGTCCAGCGCCGAAACGGGTTCATCGCCGATGATCAGCCGGGGATTCAGCGCCAGGGCCCTGGCGACGCCGATCCGCTGCCGCTGGCCGCCGCTGAACGCGTGGGGATAGCGGCGCATGAACTGAGGGTCCAGCCCCACCACCCTGAGCAGTTCCGCGACGCGGTCCTCCAGTTCGGCGCCGCGGGCGATCCGGTTCACCACAAGCGGCTCCGCAACGATGTCGAACACGGTCATCCGGGGATTCAGGGACGAATAGGGATCCTGAAACACCATCTGCATATGTCTTCGGAACGTCCTCAGCTCCCTCCGCGACAGCCGGCAGACGTCGACCATCGTTCCCCCGTCCTCGAAGAGCACCTCGCCTTCCGTGGGCTCGATCGCCCTCAGTATGCTCCTGCCGACCGTCGTCTTGCCGCACCCGCTCTCGCCGATCAGGCCGAGCGTCTCCTGTTTCTTCACCGCGAAACTGACGCCGTCCACGGCCTTCACCTGCCCCACCACGCGTTTCAGGAACCCCTCGGTAATGGGGAAATACTTCCGCAGGTTCTTCACGTCCAGGAGTACGGAATTGCTGTCGGTCATGGTCAACTTTCCTTGCGAACGGTCGGACTCATCGATTTAGCCTCAATTCGAAAAAGACAACAGTCAATTTACCACAAAAAGCACAAAAGGCATAGAAGGGGACGGCGCCAAAACGGGGCATTGAGGTCGTTCATAAGGTTTAGATTTCCCTTCACGTCCAGTGACTTCAATTATCCGGGACCGTTGACGTCAGTTCGCCTTTGTTCTTCTGCATTTATTCGACATTCAGGTCACCGGAAAATTTCGAATCAAGGTTAGACCGGAAGAGGGAGCATTTGTCCTGCTCTTGACCCTCATCCTGCATTGGTTTTTGAACCTGCTCCTGGTTTCTAATCCGGCTTAATCCTGGTCGGTTTTGATCTTGCTCTTTGCTTCTAATCGTGCTTAATCCTGCTCTTGGGTTCTCAATCCTGCTTAATCCTGGTCGGTTCGGAATACAGGAAACAGCTCACGCCGTGTTCGGAGCCGACTTTCGTCAGCTCCGGCTCGTACCGGTCGCAGACGCCGTCGATCCGGTCCGGGCAACGCGGATGAAACATGCAGCCTTTGGGCAGTTCGTACGGATTCGGTACCGATCCCTCGATGGACAGAAGTCCTTCCTTCGCCTTTCGTCCCAGCCTTGGAATGGATTTCAGCAGGGCGCGGGTATACGGATGTTTCGGATCGTTGAATATGGTCTCGCAACGGGCGAACTCGACGACCCTGCCCAGGTACATCACCATTGCGTGGTCGGCCAGTTCCGCCACCACACCCAGATTGTGCGTGATCATCATTATCGAGGTATGGATTTCCGCCTGCAGCGCCTTCAGAAGGTCCAGAATCTGCGCCTGCGTGGTCACGTCCAGCGCCGTGGTGGGCTCGTCGGCGATCAGCAGGCGTGGCCGGCATGACAGGCTCATTGCGATCATCGCCCGCTGCCGCATGCCGCCGCTGAGCTGATGGGGGTAGGCGTCCACCCGCCGCTCCGGCTCCGGGATACCGCATTTCCGCAGCATATCGACGGCGATGTCACGCGCCTCCTTCCGGTCCGCGCTCCGATGCAGCCGGATGGCCTCTTCGATCTGATTCCCTATGGTATGTACCGGACTCAGGCAGGTCATAGGCTCCTGGAACATCATGGCGATTTCCTTGCCGCGGATTTTCCGGATCTCCCTGCCGTTCGGCTTCAGCTTCGCCAGGTCGACGACCTTCCCGTTGGCATGAAGCAGCACTTCGCCCGAGACGATCCGCCCGTTCTTGGGCAGAATCCGGAGAATGGACTGGGCCGTTACGCTCTTGCCGCAGCCGCTTTCTCCCACCACGCCCAGCGTCTCTCCCTTCATGATCCGGAAATCCACGCCGTCCACGGCCCGCACCGTACCCTCGTCGGAGAAGAAGTGCGCGCGCAGATGGCGGACGTCGAGCAGAACCGATGGATCCATGAATTCCTTCTACCTGGTGTAGGGATCGGCCGCGTCTCTCAGCCCGTCCCCCAGAAAGTTGAACGCCAGCACGGCGACGATGACGAACCCGCCCGGCAGCAGCAGCCAGGGGAAATGCGCCACCGCGCGGATGTTCATCGCGTCCTGCAGCAGCACGCCCCAGCTGATGGCCGGCGAACGCAGCCCCAGCCCGATGAAGCTCAGCGCCGTCTCGCCCAGAATCATCTGCGGCACCGCCAGCGTGAGCGCGGCGATGATGTAACTCAGGAAGGAAGGCACCATGTGTTTGGCGATGATCCGGCTCTCGCGGGCGCCGCCCAGACGTGCCGCCATCACGAAGTCCTCTTCCCTCAACGCCAGAAACCGCCCGCGCACGACCCGCGCCAGGCCGGTCCAGCCCACGAATGCAAGAATGATCGTAATGCCGAAATAGACGCGGATGATCGGCCAGTCCGGAGGCAGCGCCGCGCTGAGCGTCATCCAGAGCGGCAGGCCCGGAATGCCCATGATGAACTCGATCAGCCGCTGGATCACGTCGTCGATTCTCCCTCCGAAATAGCCGGAGATGCCGCCCATGATCAGTCCCAGCACGAAGCTGATGGCAATGCCGATCAGGCCGATCGACAGGGAGATCCGCGCCCCGTAGGCGATACGCGAGAGCAGATCCCTGCCCATCCGGTCCGCCCCCAGCAGGAACAGGCGCTCCCCGTTGTCGAGACCGATCAGGTGGCGATGCATGGGGATCCACCCCCACAACGTATAGGGATCACCCTGGACGAAGAATCGTATCGGGAAACGTTCGGAGTGGTCTTCGTGATAGGAGAGGCGGAGCGTGACGGGGTCGCGCTGCTGAACGTGCCCGTACACGAAGGGCCTGAAGTGAAACGCCCCGGCTGCGTCGAAGAATCGGACCTTTTGCGGGGGCGCGTGTATGTATTTCGTATTCAGGCGGTGCGGATCGTGAGGCGCCACGAACTCGCAGAATCCGGCCACGAGATAGAAGAGAATCAGGACCGCGCCCGCGATCTTCGCCAACTGGTGCTTCCGGAACTTCCACCACATCAGCCGCCACTGGGAAGCCACCAGCACCCGCGCTCCGGCATCCTCACCTGACGGCCGTTCCTTACGACGACGAAGTCCCGGGATTCCGTTCACCTGCAGCTTCCCGAACACACCTTTCAGCGACTTCGGCGGAAGCGGATTCTCCGAGCGTGTTCTGTCCTGTGATTCCGTAGCGATCTTAAAAGACTCCTATCCGTTCTTCCGAATATCCGGTTGTTTACGAGTAGCGTATTCTCGGATCCACCCAGGCGAGCAGAATATCCGAAATCAGCGTCCCGATCACGGTCAACGTGCTCAGGATCAGCATGAAGCTCCCGGCTAGGTACATATCCTGATTGGTGAGCGCGCCGAGAAGAAGCGGCCCGGTGGTGGGCAGATTCAACACGATGGACACCAGGATCTCTCCCGCGATCAGCCGGGGCAGCAGCCAGCCCAGGGTGCTGAAGAAGGGATTCAGGGCGATCCTTACCGGATATTTGAACAAGAGCTTCAGTTCCGACACGCCTTTTGCCCTGGCGGTGACGACGTAGGGTTTGTGCAATTCATCCAGCATCTGGGCGCGGATCACGCGGATCGTTCCGGCCGTCCCCGCCGTACCCAGAATCACCATTGGAATCCACAGATGCGCGAGCAGGTCCAACGCCTTGCCGAACGACCAGGACGCGTCGATATATTCCGGGGAGAAGAGCCCCACCAGAACGCTGCCGGTGGACACGAAGACGATCCACAGCGCGATCAGGGCCAGCATGAACGGCGGCGTGGCCAAGCCCAGGAATCCCAGGAACGTGAAGATGTAGTCGCCGATGGAATATTGCCGCACCGCGGAATAGATGCCGATGGGAATCGCGACCACCCAGATGAAGAGTACCGAACTCGCGCTCACCATCACCGTGAGGCTGACCCGCTCCCACAACAGCTCGCTCACCGGCCTGCCCCAAAGCAGCGACATCCCGAAGTCGCCCTGGGTGACGATACCCGTCATCCAGGTCCAGTACTGGACGTAGACCGGACTGCCCAGCCCGTAGCGCGCGCGGAGGGCCTCGATGACCTCCTCGCTCACCGTCTCGCCCATCGAAGTGAGCTGCGCCAGGTACGACGTGAGGAAGTCTCCGGGCGGAAGCTGGATGATCAGGAATGATACGATCGAAATGGCGAAGAGCGTGGGAATCATCATCAGAATTCGCCATGCGATATATTTCAGCATCTACACGTCTCCGTTGACGTCATGGCTACGCCGGCATGGCGGAACCGTCGTTGCGCAGGTCCGCCCAAAAGCTTCAAATATAACGCCTGCCGACGGGGCTTACAAGATAATTCCGTTAACCGGCAGCCATTCCGTGGCGTCGATCTTTTAGCAGTTCAGGCACACCTGAGGTGCTGTTTTTGTTCTACGTAACCAGGTTCTGGTCAGTAACCGCACGAAATTTGTTTGTCCACAGGAATACGTGATCGGCCCCTGTCGGCAGCCGTTGCCAGACGATCATCGCTGCATTGTCGAACTCTCGCAGGCACAAAAAAGCCCTGCCGACCTGAGCAGGGCAAATCTAATTGCCGATAGTTTCTAATGCGCCATCGTGGCTGCCAGGCGCCGGTTTACAGTTCGCCAGAAGACGGCAACAGCCTCCTCGTCTTCATCGAAGAAATCCTCAAAGAAACCGTTGCCATTCAGAGACGGCGGATACGCATACCGCTCGCCCTCGTCTCCGTACACGGTCACCCAATCGCCGGGCTCGCGCGGATCCACCACTTCGAACAATCCCGCGGGATACAGATAGGGCCGACCCTGATCGCTTAAGACTCGCAAGTCATCCGCTTCGATCCCAATGAC
>CAZKDZ010000248.1:0-18097 GCA_964551635.1 uncultured bacterium
GGGTTCCTCCTCCGGCTGTCCGCACCTACGCCGCGTCACCGCCCGCACCCCGCGGCGCTCGCTGCTTCGCCATCCTGGCAATCAGCGCGGTTCCAACGGCCGAGGCCGAACTCAGTAACGTCACGGCGCCGGCGGTCAGGACACCCCACAGCCAGAGCGGCAGGACGGGATTCACCGTTCCGAGGACAAACGGAAGCACGCCTACCAGCAAACCGCTCACGGCTCCCCAGGCGGCGACCCGGGACAGCGCCAACGCATCGAATCCGCGACGACCCTCCGCAATCCCGATCACCGCTGAAAAGACCGCACCGCAAAGGAAGCCGGGATACGCCCCGATCGCGACCCACATTTCATTCAGAGAACCGCCCGGGTCCACGATGATCCCCGCCAGCACGCCAACCGGCGACCAGACCACGGCCCAGGCCAGGGCTACCAGGATGACAAGAAAACTGCGTCTGAAGCACAGATTCATTTGAAGAATCTCCTTTTGCGATTGTCTCCGGGATTCCTTTGGATTTGGTCTTTAAATCTTGAACGTGTCGCCGCGCGTCAAAGCGGTTCGGGCAGCTTAGAGTCTAAACATCCACCCGGTAGTTCAACGCGGCTTCGTCCCCCGTCATTCCGCGGAAGCCCCAATTGACGGCAGGGGTCTCGAAGATAGTGATTTCCACATCAACCGGTGCAATTCCCAATTCCTCCTCCATCCGGTCGAACAAGAGGCGGATGAGCTTCTTCCTGGCTTCGGCTGACCGTCCTTCCATCAGCGAAATCTCAATTACGGTGTACGCTTCCGTACGGCCATCGGGATAAAAAAAGTCCTCGCGATCCATCGGAATGAAGCGATGAGCGCGTTTGTCACCCGGAAATGACAGAGCGTCGACCATACATTCGTTGATCACATCGGATAACTTCGCCTTGATTGGATCCAGATGGTTCCTCAGGCCGTAGACGCGAATCATGCGGGAACCCCGTTCAAGTGAATGTACCGGCACGACAGCCCGACTTCGCCTGCACCCGGATTCAACCTGCCGGCAGTCTGGCGCCGGATCGTTCCAATTCTATCGTCAGATCGAGGGCGTGGCATACCTTCAAAAACGTCGTCAAATCGAGACAAAAAATCCTCACGATATTTTCTGGCGAGGCGAATCTCTGTGACCGGCACAAGATACGAACGGCTCAGTCTTGCCTGCCCGGTATTCATCAAGAGCCTCGTTTGCAAGGTTTGATTACTGCGCCGCCGACGAGTCTAATGCGCGTTCCCAGTGGCGGTCTGACGCCCACTCCGCCATCAGGACGGCCGCGATCGCGTCCTGCTCGTTATTTGAAAGCTTCTTGATTTCCGAAATCGCTTTTTCGAGAAGCTGAGTCATCTAAGTCCTCCGGATCAAGTGCAAAATGACTTCTCGGATTCACCCAGCATTGAGCAAGTTTCGGCGGCTCGATTTGTAAGTCGTTGTCAGATTCCAGAACCTATAGTCACGAAATTGCAGATGCAATACGGTTATCCGAACCAATTCAGAAGATCCACGACTGTACGGGAACGTAATATTTCGAAATGTCCACACTTCCAATATACGAGAAAATGCCCCCAAAGGGGGCATCGTCTTTCGTTGAAACGTGTCTCCATTCAATGAATCGATGTATCCGATGGACTCCGGAAAATTGAGTTTTGCTGTTCCGTGGCCGGCCAACGGAATCCGTGGTGGTAATGAGCCCTGGAACGATTACGATGTGGTGTAAACAAACAGTCAAGAGACCGCGGGCGATACGTCTCTGACATGCAGAATTTCACCCGCCATAGGAGAACGCACGTCGGAATCTTCCAGGGTGAGAACCGCGATCGTGGTGCCGCGAGTATCGACGAACTCCACCTCGGACGCTTCCTCGTCGTCGTATCTATGCACGACCGTCCCAACGTCGCCTGCCACCAGACCGTGTTCAATTATCGATTCCTTGAGTACGACCAGATCCAATTCAGTCATCCTGAATCAATCTTTCCGGACCAATCCCCTACACAATCAGCGCGGCGGCTTTTTCCTTAAGTGCGGGCAGGAGTTCGTCGGCTGCCCGTTCGAGCGCGGCGAGCGCTTCGTTCGCGTCTTCCAGGTCCCCTTCGCGGGCCATGATTTCCAGCCGCAGCGCCGCCTCCACGGTCGAGTTGGCAAGGAAGACGGCCGCCGAGCCCTTCAGCGTATGCGCCGCGCGCCGCAGAAGGGCACTGTCTCCGTGGCCGATCGCCCGCTTCATTTCTTCGAGGTGCCTGGCGTATTCCGTAACGAAAAGCCCGGCCAGTTCAGCCAGAATCGCCTCATTGCCGCCAACCTGTTCCAGCGCCCCCTGCCAATCCAGCGCGCCGCCGTCGACGACGGTCTCCGCCGGTGTTTCATCGTCCGAAGGGACGTCGTTTTCCACAATATCGTAGAGGTCTCCCGCCCGGATGGGTTTGGGGAGATAATCGTCCATCCCCTGTTCCAGGCACCGCTCCCTGTCGCCCTGCATCACGTGGGCCGTCATCGCTGCAATTCGAACGTGTTCCCCCGTCGACCGTTCGCCTTCCCTGATTTTCCGCGTCGCCTCAAGCCCGTCCATTTCCGGCATCTGGATATCCATGAGGACCAGATCGAACGAGTCGTTCTCCAACGCCGAGAGCGCTTCCTTCCCGTTGTTGACGGCCGTGACCTGATGGCCGCGCGGCTCCAGAAGGTCCACAATCACTTTCCGGTTGACCAGGCCGTCCTCGGCCAACAGGACGCGACGCCTGTTGGCGGGCGGTACGGGTTCAAGGTTTCTCGGGACGTCTACAGCCTGGACGACGCTCACCTCCATGGCTTCCAGCGTGGCATCGAGCAGGTCGGACTGCTTGACCGGCTTTGTCAGACACCTGGCAAAGCCCAATGCGTCACATCGCATGGCGTCGTGAGTTCTTCCCGCAGATGAGAGAATCAATATCGGTACATCCTTCGCCGCAGGATCCTTCCGAAGACGCTCCGCCAGCCCGAATCCGTCCATATCCGGCATCACGGCGTCCAGCAGAAACAGATTGAACCGCAGATCCGTCCCACGGGCCTTCCGCAGCGCCTCGAGCGCGGCCGGACCGGAGTCCGCGACCTCGACATTCATGCCCCAGGTTCCCAACATCTCCTCGAATATGAACCGGTTGGTACGGTTGTTGTCCACCACCAGCGCGCGGAGACCCACCAGGGTCTGCAGGTCGGCCTGCGACCGCTTCGCCAACGGGGGTTGCGCTTCGAAGACCGCCGTGAAACAGAACGTACTCCCCTTTTCCTGTTCGCTTTCCACCCACATCCGTCCGCCCATCATCTCTGCGAGTTGGGATGAAATCGCCAGGCCCAGCCCTGTGCCGCCGAACCGCCTGGAAGTGGAGGAGTCGACCTGGCTGAACGAGTCGAAAATCAGCTGCTGATCTTCGGGTGCGATGCCGATTCCCGTGTCCCGCACAAAGAACCTCAGACGAACGGTGTTTTCCTCACGGGCGTCCACTTTCACGTCAACCAGCACGTCACCCTTTGTCGTAAACTTGATTGCGTTATCTACCAGATTGATCACGATCTGCCTCAGACGCCCCGGATCGCCAACCAGCCGGTCAGGAACGTCAGGAGCGATGTGGCACGCCAGCTCCAGCCCCTTCTGCGTGGCTTTGACCGCCAGGGTCTGCACGGTATCCCCCAGCGTATCCCGGAGGTCGAAACCGATCGCTTCCAGGTCCAGCCGGTTCACTTCCAGCTTGGAAAAGTCGAGGATGTCGTTCAGGAGCGCCAGCAGCGCTTCGGAAGACTGTCTGCTCAACTTGAGGTACTCGCGCTGCTGGGGCGTCAGCTCCGTGTTTCCCAGCAACTCCGTCATACCCATGATGCCGTTCATCGGCGTGCGGATCTCGTGGCTCATATTGGCCAGAAACTCGCTTTTCGCGCGATTCGCCTTTTCCGCGATGTCTTTAGCCGCCTGCAGTTCCGCCCCCGAACGCTCCAGGGCAACCGTACTCTTCGTCAGCGCTTCGTTGGCTTCACGCTCGGCGGCAGCGGTCTTTTCCAGTTCGCGGTTCTTTTCCTGAAGCTGTATCTCGGCGTGCTTGCGCAACGTGATATCCCGGACCGTGCCGATCATATGCACGTTCTGCCCCGCCCTGTCGCCGAAAATGCGCCCCTTGTTGCCGAGCCAACGGATCGTCCCGTCCGGCCAGACCACCCGGTGCTCCACTTCGAAGCCCACACCTTCCTTGATCGTTCGCCGCACCGCACCGCGGACCATTTCCCGGTCTTCGGGATGCACGAGTTCATAAAACGCTTCTCGCGTACCTTGGAATTCCTCCGGTTTGAGACCGAACAACGGCGCCACCAGGTCCGACCAGACCAATTCACCGGTCAACAGATTGGAGTCCCAACTCCCCATACGGGCGGCTTCCATGGCCAGCTTCAGCCGGGCCTCGCTCTCTCTCAACGCCTGCTCCGATCGTTTCCGTTCGGAATCCACGTCTGCGAGAGACCGGGCGTACCACCAGATCAGAATATTGAGCGCTACGATTATCCCAAGCGAAAAAAGGGACATTCCGGACTCGAACCCCAGAATTCCCTCGCCGTGAGGCCAAAGCCAACCCAGCGCAAGGGGTATCAGGAAAGCGGCCGGCAGCAGCCTGCGCGCCATCGACCCGCCGGCCGTCGTGCTGACAATCGTGGTGGTGGGCTCGACGGCCGGCCGCGAAAGGAACATTCCAATGCACAAGAGTCCGAACGCCAATGTGGTGTAGACGCTCAGATGCACGTCCCAGGACACTTCCCTGGGGGAGACCGCGTGATAGAAGTGTCCAACCGCGTAGCCGGCGGAGAGGATGGAGGCGATTGAGAGACACGTCTGCGCCGGCCAGGCGTTTTCGCGGATACGGAAATGCCATAGAAACAGCGCCAGGCCGATCAGAGCGAAGTTGCACGCTTCACCCCGCAGCATGTGCCCGGCGCCCGCACCAAACCCGATAAACTCGGGACCCGCGCCGATCAACTCCAGAATTGCGAAGACCACGACGACCGCGCCGATTGCCTTCCCCAGGAACTGCCTTCGCGCGGATGACCCTCCACTGCGCAGCAGCCACAGCGCCACCCCGGCAAGCACGAACAGGCCGGCCGTCAACAAAGACATCCATTCAGCGATGGGCGCGCTGACCAGCCATCCGGAGAAAACCAGGATGGACAGCATGACGACGATCAGATTCGCCGTCAGCGCGGCTATCGCGGCAATCCGCACCAGGCGCGGGTCCGCATAATCGTCCATTTGCGTACTTCCTACGGAAACAGGCCCCTCATCAGTTTCGCCTGCGTCACACGGTGAATTCCTTCGATCAACGCCGCCGTGCGTACATCCAATCCATCGCGTTCGGACCGCTGAATGGTCCGCTGGAACGCATTGAGCAGAATCTGCCTGAGTCGATCGTTGATCTCGTCCAGCGTCCACATATAATTCTGCGTGTCCTGTACCCACTCGAAATAGGAAACCGTAACCCCTCCGGCATTGCCGAGTACATCAGGCAGAATGAACACCCCTTTTTCCTTCAGGATCTCATCCGCTTCCAGTGTCGTCGGTCCATTGGCGCCCTCCGCCAGGATTCTGCACGAGATCCGTTCGGCATTATCGGCGTTGATCTGATTCTGAATTGCGGCGGGAACAAGGACGTCGCATGGGATTTCCAGCAATTCCCGGTTGCTCACGGCATCCCCGCCCTTGTACCCTTCCAGAACCCGGTTTTCGTCCGCGTGCCGAAGCAGCGAGTCCACCCGCAGACCGTCGGGATTGTAGATGCCGGTGGTCACGTCGCTTACGCCCACCACCCTGACGCCGCACGCCTCGAGGAATCTCGCCGCGCTGCTGCCCACGTTTCCGAACCCCTGGACGACGGCGGTCGCGCCGTTCAGGTCCATCTCGATGTGTCCGGCCGCCTCTTCGACCAGATACACCAGCCCCCGTCCGGTCGCTTCTCGGCGTCCTTCGGAGCCGCCAAGCACCACCGGCTTTCCGGTTACCACCGCGGGCACGGTATGTCCCATCTGATGGCTGTACGTATCCATCATCCAGGCCATCACGTTTTCGTCCGTGCCCATGTCCGGCGCGGGGATGTCCTTCTGCGGTCCGATAACGTCGATGATCTCGGACGTATACCGGCGCGTCAGGCGCTGCAGTTCGCGGCGTGAGAGGACCGTCGGATCGATTCGCACGCCGCCCTTCGCGCCGCCGAACGGGAGGTTCATCAGGGCGCATTTCCAGGTCATCCACATGGCCAGGGCGGTTACCTCGCCCAGGTTCACGTCGTGATGGTAGCGGACGCCGCCCTTCGTGGGCCCCATCGTCAACAGATGTTGAATCCGGTAGCCGGCGACCGTCTCCACGTATTGGTGTTCGTCCCGCCTGAACGGAAAGGTGACCACGTGGGTTCGCTGCGGAAACAGCAGTCGCTGCCGGATGTTGTCGTCCAGTTCCATCAGGTGAGCGGCCTTCATGAACTGCTGCTGCGCCAGGCGGAACATCGGCGACTCCCACTCGGCGTGCTGCGCCCGGCTGCGTTCCACGGCGTATCGGATCGACCTCACCAGGAGCGGTCCGTCCAACTGGGATTTCACCAGATAGTCCTGCGCGCCGGCTTCAACCGCCCGCGCCGCCAGTTTGATGTCCTCCATTCCGGAAAGGATCACAACGGTCAGGTCTGGATACGCGGCCCGCACGCGCAGATATGTCTCCAGGTCCTCGCTGTCCGGCAGCACCAGGTCCAGCAGCAGCAATTCGTATCCGCCCGCGGCGAGCCGGTTCAGCCCTTCCGCGAGCGTGGCCGAGGAATCCACCTCGAATTCCGGGCCGTCGGATTCGGAAAGCAGTTCCTGAATCAGGCGGCTGTGAAGCGGATTGTCTTCAATCAACAACGTTTTCAGGTTTGCGCCTGGCATAGTTACATCGTTTGCGCCGCGAGATGGCGTGATTCAAGATACGAGGGCGTATAGCGGATATTTAGTCCTATCGGGTATTCGAGTCAAGTCCAAAGCGCTGTAAAAGCCCCATTTATGCGATTCAACACGATAATGTCCGGTGGAACGAACCGGGACGCTCCAACGCCCGCCCGGACCTGGTCACCAAGACGATCCCCGGAGTTTAGACGATCAGACCGTTTCCCGGTTGCAGGTTATCCTTCAGCGGTTCTCGCGCCGCAGGTCCAGCCAGTCCAGTTCGGCCTGCGTCAGCCGGATATCCATCGCCTCCCGGTTCAGGCGGCTTTCCTCAACCGACCTGCAGCCCGACACCGTAAAGACGTTCAGGGGCTGGTTGAAAAGGTACGCCAGCGCGATCTGCGCCACGGTCCTTCCGCGCTCGCCGGCAAGTTCGGTTGCGCGCTCCAGCCGTGCGAAGTTCTCTTCGTACCCATAGACCTGCGCGCAGCCTTGCGTCATTCCATTCGCCATCCCGGCGATGTTCTCGCGCGTCAGGAGACCGGAGAAAAATCCCTGCGCCAGGCTGGACCAGGAAAACACGGGCATCTGTGATTCCCGGTACCAGGTTCTTTCCCCGGCGCCCCGGGGACCCGAGATACTCAGACAGCCCTTCCAGACCTCCTTCACACGCACGGCCAGACTGAAATTCGGGCTGCTGGCCACAAACGGCATCAGGCCGCGGTCCGTCGCATACCGATTGGCTTCCCGTATCCGATTCACCGTCCAGTTGGACCCGCCGAAGGCGCGGATACGTCCCTCTGACATATGCTCGTTCAACGCTTCCACGAGGGGCCCGACCGGCACCGTCGGATCGTCCCGGTGAAGCAGATAGAGGTCGATGTAGTCCGTCCTGAGCCTGGCCAGGGAGTCGAACAGGTCGGAGGCGACGTCGAACACGGTCACCCGCCGGCTGCGGTCCGCGTTGGGATGGCCGCCCTTGCCGAGAATGAATACATCGTTTCGATTGCCGCGCCGTTCCATCCAGGCGCCCAGCGCCCGCTCCGCCTTGCCGTTGCCGTATACCGGCGCGGTATCGAAACTGTTGCAGCCCAGCGCACGAATCCCGTCGAGCAAATCGATGCTCGCTTCGAGATCGTCCGTCGAGACCGTCAACGTGCCCTGAACCAGCCGGGAGACCGGTTTGTCGATTCCTTCGACGCGGCCGTATTTCATGATGGGATCCATATTAAATATGATATATCAGGGATACTATAAATAATATGTTTCTTAATGTGAAAAAGCAGCGATCAGATAAAGGCGGGCGCCCACAAGGGACGCACCTACGAATTCAACAACGACGCGGCAAGCAGAGCGTTCAATTCGTGGAAGTCCGGCATTGTAGGGGCGTCCTTTGTGGGCGCCCGGCGACCGGATATCGATAGGGTCCGCCGATGACAAGTCCGGTTATCCGGACCACAACGAGGGCAACCGCAGGGGTTGCCCCTACGAATTCAACGTTGTCGCGGAACACAGCGTGTTCAATTCGTGGATGTCAGTTATTGTTGGGGCGTCCCTTGTGGGCGCCCGGCCATCGGACATCGATACGTTCCGCCGTTGTCAGGCCCCTTTATCCGCACTGCGACGAGGTGAACCACAAGGGTTGCCCCTACGAATTCAACACCGGCACGAAAGACAGAGGTTTCAATTCGTGGATGTCCGGTATTGTAGAGACGCTCCTACGAATTCAACAACGACGCGGAAGGCAGAGCGTTCGATTCGTGGTTGTCCGGTATTGTAGGGGCGTCCCTTGTGGGCGCCCGGACCTTCCGAAATCATTCCATCGGGAATTTCAGCCCGATCTGGTCGCGGATGGTATCCATCGTACCCATGATATCAACGGTCTCATCCAGCGGGATCTCCTCGCTCTCCAGTTTCCCTTCCCGCAGGTAGCGGCCGACCGCTTCCGCCTGGCAGTTGTACCCGTTCCCGTCGAACGGGCGCTCGACCACCTCCTCCTTGCCGTGCCGCACCAGCGTCGCGGTGGTCCCGCGCCAGAACGGCGGATGAATGCGGATGATCCCTTCGGTACCCATAATGTGCGCCCAGTGAGACGTACTGCACTGGATGGACGTGAATAGCATGGCCATCTCACCCGCGTCGTATCCGAGCATCATCCCGGCCTGTTCGTCCACCTCCAGTTCTCCGATATGCCCCATACCCATCACCCGGGACGGCGTGCGACGGTACACCATGGAAGCGAACGAAAGCGAATAGATGCCCACGTCCATCAGCGCCCCGCCGCCCAGGGCCGGATCATAGAGGCGGGACTTTGTCGCGCCGGGACGGGACCCGAAGCCGAAGTCCGCCGAAACCATGCGGACGTCGCCAATGGCGCCGTCCCGCAGCCACTGCCTGACCTGATACATGATCGGCAGAAAGCGCGTCCACATGGCCTCCATCAGAAAGAGGCCTTCCTCCCGGGCAACCGCGACGATATCGGCGGCTTCCGGCCGATTGATCGCGAACGGTTTCTCGCACAAAACGGGTTTGCCCGCCCTCAGACACAGGATACTGTTCTCCCTGTGCAGGGAATGCGGCGTTGCAACGTAGATGACGTCCACGTCCGGATCGTCCGCCAGGGCTTCATAGCCCGGGTGCCGGCGGGGAATGCCGAATTCGTCTCCGAACGCGTCGGCAGCCTGTTGGGTCCGCGAACCCACGGCAACCGGCTCCGCGTCCGGAACCGCCTCCAGACCCTTCACGAACGACCGCGCAATGGCCCCCGTACTCAGGATACCCCATCGGATGCTCTCACCCATTTCCATTCCCTCTCTTTTTTCTACCCGCCTGCGCCGCGGGGCGTTTCGTCACCGCCGTCGGCCATGACGCTGGGCGCCAGCGCCTCCAGCTTCGCCAACGGCTCCTCCAGGCTGCGGATCGCCTGCACCCAGAAGCCGGGCTGTTCCAGGTCGCTGCCAAGACTTCGCTTCGCCACGTTTTCCGCGGTGTCGCTGCCCGTCAGCCGCAGAAAGCTCTCG
Source organism: uncultured bacterium (assembly GCA_964551635.1). Taxonomy (GTDB): domain Bacteria; phylum Latescibacterota; class UBA2968; order UBA2968; genus JAAXHE01. Next base: position 9,962 of record CAZKDZ010000248.1, read on the forward strand.
TAACGGGGCAGGAAGTCCGGGCCCTCCCTCCTGAACATGGCATAGAGACCCCGGCTCAGCAGATAGCCGAATGTATACGGAAAATTGTAAAACGTCACGCCCGTTATGTAGAAATGCAGCTTGGATGCCCAGAACCAGGGATCCTCTTCCCCCTCCTGCAGCACGTCGCCGAGTACTTCGCGCTGCTTGCCGGTCATCAGCTCTTTCAGTTGAGACACACTCAACTCTCCGCTGCCGCGCTCCTCGTACAGCGCCTTTTCAAACTCGAACCGGACCGGTATGTCCAACAGATACGTGCCTCCGTGACCCACCTCCGAATCCAGGACCACGGCTTTCTGCAACGCGTCCACGTCCAGGTCGGAAAGGACGCCGTCGGCCAGAATCATCTCGGCGAACGTGGAGGCGGACTCCGCCAGCGTCATCGGGTAGTGCCTCGCAAACGGCCGAAGATCGCGCATCACGTGGCTGTGAAACGCGTGCCCGGCCTCGTGCGCGAGCGTCAGCGTGTCGCCCATCGTACGGTTGTACGTCATGAAGATCCGCGACTCCGAGATCATCGGCGATCCCGTGCAAAAACCGCCGGGACGCTTTCCCGCGCGCGGTTCGTAGTCGATCCACCGCCTGTCGTACATATCCTGCGTGAAGCGTCCCAGGGCCGGATAAGCCGTGGCGAATGCGCCCTGTACCAGGGATTTTCCCTCATCCCAATCCATGGGCGCCACGTCGGGAAAGGGCAGCGGGGCGCCAAGGTCATACCATGCCACGTTTTCCAGGCCCATCGCCGTTGCCCGGAATCGCTGGATCCTGCGCCCCACCTCGATTTCGGAAAAAATCGCGTCGAACATCGCGTCCAGCGTCTTCCGTGAAATCGCGGACTGGAACAGGGCCACGTCGAGAAAATGCGGGACCTCGCGGTAGCGATTCATTGTAAGCCGGGTGCCGGATATCGCGTTCAGCGCGGCCGCCGCAACGTCTTCAACGCTTTCCCACGCGGCGTTGCCCCCCTCGAATGCGGCCCGCCGGACCCGCCGGTCCGGATTTTCCATCAACGACCGGCGTTGGGAGATGGGCACCTTCTCCTCCCGGCCGTCGGGGTACCGCATATCGAATTCCAGCTTTCCTGACAGGGTATCGTAAAGCCGGCCCCACGCCGAGATACCGTCCACCCTCAGGTCGGCCGCCAGCGCCTCGCGCGCCGAATCCATGGTATACCGGGCCTCGCGGCGCATCCGTGACAGGAGATAGCCTGCGTCTGAAAGCGACTCCCGGCCCGCGAGCGCCTCGAAACTGCCGTCGGCCGCCGTCTTCAATCCCCTCAGCAGTTCCGTCTGAAGCTTGGTGGCCTCGGCGTATTGCAGCGTCAACGCGGCCTCTTCCTTCAGATAGGCCTCGTTTCGCGCGTCCGCAGCCGTCAGGCATCCCACGTAGGAGGCCACGTGACGCAGCCGCGTGAACAGGTCCTCGCTGCGGAGGAAGATATCTTCCCAGGTTTCGACATTTCCCTCGTCCAGCGGCTCCAGAGCCCTCGCCCTGTCCAGCAGATCCTGTGTATCCTTCTCCAGGGCATTTTTGAACTTGACCATCTCCGGTCCGTTGAACGCCGGGAAATAGCTCGACAGGTCCCAGTTCATTTCCGCTTCCGTTGCAGTCTCCGCCATACGTCAGATCCTCAAGTATCGAAATGAACGCCCAGAATCCTTGCCGCGGTGCCCCCCATGATCATCCGCAGGTCGTCCGCGGTCAAGAACGCGCAGTAATTCTCAATCCATCGCCTCGACTGCCTGTACGTACAGAACCGGTTCTGGAACGGCATATCCGTGCCCCAGTTCAGACGGTCCGCGCCCACGTTGGCGACCATGGCCTCCAGCACCGGCCGCGCCTCCCGATATGGAAAGTCGAACCAGTCTCCGATTCGGACCGGGAAGCAGACCTCGAGATTGCAGTTCGGGTTCTCAAACGGCAGCCAGATCTCCCCTGGCATCGGCTGAAATTCATCGTCCGAGACAAACGCGCGCCATGGAAATCCGTGCGTCAGATTCACGACTGTCTCGGGATACCGTTCCATCCAGCGCACCAGGACCTTCTGCTCGTCCAGGTAGCCCTGACGGGCGCCGTCCGGCGTCATCCGGCGGGTCACGTCGCCGGGTCCGGACCCAAGCGTAAAGAAAACCGGTACGCCAAGCGAGGTCGCGGCATCCCAGAACGGCCTGCAGGACGCCGCGTCCCACGGTTCGGTGGTGCCGAAATAGGCCGGCCGGGCGTTGAACTTGATCGCGTGGAGCCCGTGGTCCTGAATGGCTGTCCGGAGTTCCTCGATCACCGCATCGGTCTCCGTCCGGATGCGCCACTCGTCCACGGGCGCCATGGACCGGAGCCGGTCCGGGTACTGGCGCACGCAGCCGGCGAGGAATTCGCTGCTGCGGGTCAGCATCGGGTTGGTGTGGATGAGCGCCATGTCCACGTCCGCGTAATCCATCTCTGCGATCAGGCTGTGCGGCGTGAACTCCAGGTCCCTCAAATTCGGCGGATAGAACTGTTTCGTATAATCCTCCCCGTCGATCGTCCAGACCACCCGTCCCTTCCGACCGTCCACCCGGAAGTTCACGTCGGGCAGATCGCTCCAGGACTCGTAATCGGTCGGGATCAACCCGTCCGAAGTCGCCGGCGCCCGGTCCCGCACGCGCCATGCCGGCTGATGGTGCAGGCCCTGGGCCTCCTGTACCCATTTCAGGTGCGCCGCGCTGTCTTCGAACCCGGCCGGATCGTCCCCCGGCTCGAAACAATACGCATGGGAATCGAATATCATCGAAACGCTCCTCTGCCTATGCGGCGACCTGGTCGTGCATCAATGCGCCATCGCCGAAGATCATCGAGAATGACGACTTGCGGCTGGAACGGGTTCGCGCGTCGATATAACACGCGCTGAACGCCCGCCTGGGAATATCCATCCGGTTCACCCCCGACCGGTGCAGCAGCCAGTTGTGCAGAATCACGACCTCACCCGGTTCCATCGTCAGGTCCACGATCCTGTCTTCGGGACAGAACACCCGTTCCTGTTCGTCCGTAATGGTATGTCCCTGCTCGCTCAGAATCCCCAGTTGATGGGAACCCGGCACCACCTGTACGCATCCGTTCCCTGCTGTGGCCGGGTCCAGCGCCGTCCAGACCGTGACCAGCGGGTCCCGGTCCACGTGCCACGAGCTCCCGCCGTCCTGGTGCCACGGCAGGTCGGAACCCTGTTGAGCCGGTTTGTTCATGAACATGGCCCGGAAACAGGCGATCGAGGCGTGAGCGCCATAGACATACGCACAGATCTCCCTGAAAACCGGCTTCTTCATATACGCCAGAAACAATGCATCGTACTCCAGTCCCTGGATCTTCCGGTAGCCCAGACTCGCGCCCTGATGGCCGATTCCGCCGCCCTTCACCTGGTCATACCGATCGGTGTTCGAATCCAGCTGCATCGTCAGCCGGTTGTAATCCAGCGGCGCCCGGCCCAGCATGATCTCGTCGATTCGTTGCCGCAGTTCAGCGAGTTCCCCGCTGCCGCACTGCGCTCCGATTTTCAGGTAACCGTCCCGGTGGTAATCGCTCCACTGTTCCTGTGTGATGATCCGCTGCATAAGTCCATCCCCCGGTGTTGATTGAAAAAACGGGCCCATCCGAGCGGTTGATCCGGCAGGAAATTCCCGACCTCACACCGACATTGCCAGCCGGTCCCGTACAACCTGCTTCCGGATCTTGCCGACCGACGTTCTGGGCAGCGCGTCCACGAACACGATCCTGTCAGGGACCTTGAACCTCGCGAGCCGTCCGGCGCAATAGGTCCGTAACCCTTCCTCGCACAGATCCACACCCGCTCCCCTCACGACCGCCGCGACGACGCGTTCGTCCCGAACCTCATCGGGCAGGCCCACCACGCAGACGTCCACGACGCCTTCGCACTCCTGAATGACGCTCTCCACTTCGATACTGGAGATATTTTCTCCCGCCCGCCTGATCAAGTCCTTGCCGCGGTCCATGAAATACAGAAATCCGTCTCTATCCGTACGTACCGTATCCCCGGAATACAGCCATGTCCCGTCCGAGTGGCTTCGCAGGGTTTCGGCCGTTGCACCCGGATTCTTCAGATACCCGAGCATGACCGTCCTTCCCGGGATCCCCTTCACGATCACCTCACCCGGCGCGCAGGCATCCACCTCCTGGCCCTGTTCGTCAACCACCTTCACCTCGTAACCGCGCACGGGCTTTCCCATTGCCGCGAGGTTGCGTTCACCCGTCAAGGGACTCATCACGGGGAGCCCGCATGTTTCGGTCATTCCCCACAACTGCTGCAAAGACGCTCCGAACCTTCGATGCCAGGCAGCGTACTGGGCCGCGGTCAGATTCTGGGCGAAGGTGACGTTGCGGATCCGGTGCATCGCGTCGGTCTTTCGCCTCGGCTGGTTCAGCAGCATCCGCAGCAATGCCCCGAACATGGCGGCCATGGTGCAACCGTATTCAATGGCCTGCTCGAAGAACCGGCTCGCGCTGAAACGCGGCATCACGGCCACACTCGCGCCCGTCACAAGACACGGCCACAGCGCGTGGCATTGCGCGCCGGCGTGAAAGAGGGGAAGCGCCACCAGGTGCCGGTCCTCCCGCCGCAGCCCCGATCCTGCGGCGAACACGTCCGCGCCATAGACGAAATTGGCATTGGTCAACATCACGCCTTTGGGCCGTGAGGTGGTACCCGAGGTGTAAAGCAGCTGCACCACGCGATCCGCGCCTCCGGCCCCGTCCGGCGGTTCGGCGTTCTGCCCGGACAGCGCTTCTTCATAGGCGCGGCATCCCGCGGGGGCGCCTTCGCCCGTATCGCACACCACGCTAACGATTCCCGCATCCGCCGCAACTTCGTTCGCCACCTCCAGGCACGCCGATTCCGTAAATATCGCCTTGCTTTCCGAATGGGCGACCAGGTACGCCAGTTCTTCCGTTGTTGAAGCCGGATTCGTAGGCATCACCACGGCCCCGAGATACGATGCGGCAAGGATCAACTGGGCGTGGGCCGGATGGTTGGACAGGTGCAGATTGAAGACGTCTCCGGGACGGACTCCAAGTTCATACAACAGATTGGCCGCCTGATGAACGCTCTCCTGGAACGCGGCATATGTCCACCTGAAGACCTGCCCGTCTCCCCGTTCGTACACCATCCACTCCCGGTCCGGCTGTTTTCCGGCGAAACCCGTGAAATCGCCGTAGAGCGTCCGGTCCCCCGCATCGTCGATCATCGGTCCTTCTTCCGCGCAATGAACGCCGCCAGGTTCGCGCGGGCCTCGTCCGTTCCGAAACAGGCCTCGAAGGCTTCGGATGCGGCGGCGTCCCACCTTGCGTCGCGAGCGGAGGAGATCCGGTTCAGGAGCGCCCTGGTCTCTCTCAATGCCGAAGGGGGAAACGACGCGAGACGCAGCGCGAATGTCCTGACCCGGTCGCTCAACGCGTCATCGGCGACGCATTGGTGTACCAGGCCCAGACGTTTCGCCTCCTCGCCGGTCACCGTTTCGCATCCCATCGCGATCCACCGCGCAGCCGCGCCCCCAACCACGTCGACCAGCCGGCCCAGTCCCCAGGGCGGCGTCCATCCCAGTTCCACCTCCGGCATTCCCAGCCTTGCCGATTCCGATGCGATCCTGAAGTCATGGTACGCCGCCAGTCCCACCCCGCCGCCGAGTACGTGGCCGTGCAGCATCGCGACGGTAGGCTGCGGGATGTCATCGAGCAGAGCGAAGGTATCGGCATGCGCCCGTTCCGTCTGAGCGGCCCCCTCCGCGGTCAACGGCGCCAGCTCTTTCAGATCGCTGCCGGCGCAAAACGCCCGGCCCGCGCCGCTGGTTACCACAACCCGAACGTCTTCGCGGCCCCGGATCCCGTCAAGGTGGGCCCCGAACGCGCGCACGCTGTCAAGATCCATTGCATTCAGCACCTCGGGCCGGTTCAACGTCAGCCACGCGATTCCGTTTTCGATTCTCAGGTCGATCATTTCATTCTATACGTGTTTCTTGGGATAATCGTACGATACCGTCCTTCCCGGACCGTCCGTAACCCTCGCCCAGGAATCGACGTCCAGATCCACGCAAAAGACGGCGCAGGTTGGCATATAGACGTTGGAATCCGAGACAAGGTAACCGGCCAGGTCCGAGAAACCCGGATTGTGGCCCACCATGATCACTTCGCCGCAAGTGTCCGGGATCTTCCGCACAACGGCCAGCAGGTCGTACAGGCTCGCCTCGTAGACCGCCATTTCCTCGACGATCTTCCCGGCCGGAAATCCCAATGCCTTCGCGATCGCGCGCGCTGTCTTGACGGCGCGTCTTGCGGGACTGGAGACGATCATGTCGGGCTTCGCGCCATCTTCTTTTAACCGCGCGCCCATAAACGGCGCGTCCCGTTTGCCTCGCTTGTTCAATGGTCGTTCGAAATCGCCAAGCGCCGGGTCGCTCCAGCTTGACTTCGCGTGTCGAATCACATATAGCCGCTTCATACGTTAACGCCTCCAAAGCGAGGAAAGAGGAAAGAGGAGTGAGGAGTGAGTAACGACAAAGGGCAGATCGGGAAACGCGAAAGGAAAGAGGATTACGAGGCCCTTGACTCGTTTTCTCTCTCTCTTCTCACTCCTCTTCACTCTCTCCTCGACTCTTCTCCGGGCCGCCTGAATCCTAGATCAGTCGAGGGCCCCTGTCAAGCCCTCCAATATGTCCGTTCTCCCTCTCCCGAGGGTATCCCAGACAGTGTGAAATATACGTTACGCCCTCTATTTGACGAAACCGGTTGCGATGCTGGTGGCCGTAAACGTGAATCTTCGACCCGAGGCGCCGTATCTGCGCATCCAGGCCCCGGCATCCCGCCACGCGGCTGAAGTTGAACGCGGGATGAGGATCTCCCGGCAACTTCCCCAGCCATCGCGGCAAGGGTATGCCGAATATCAGTTCGCGCCTCGGCAGGAAGTGGCTGAACGAAATCACCGGCGCATCGTAGTCCCGCGATATATTCCTTTCATTCACGCTGAGGAAGTATTCCGCGGCCGGCCTCGCGGTCTCCGGCCACCTGACGAAATGGTCATCGCTCCACATCGAAAGCGTCTCGTCTTCGCCCGCCTTGGGGGTATATAGGCTGTCCGGTCCCTCCTCGGGCTTGAGATACCAGGAAAAAAGGGGTACGATCCACACGCCCTTCCCGTTTCCTGTTCTGCCGGGTCGCGTCCTGACATCGAGACGGTCACACAGGGCAAGCACCTGGTCGAATTTGTCCAGTGAACCTCCGGGGGTGCCCGTCCCACGGACCCACAGTTCGTGGTTCCCCGGAACAAAAAACACACCTGCGAATCTGCGGCGTAAACCGGCCAGCGTCTCCTCCAACCGGTCCATGCGGTCGCTCACGTCGCCGGCCAGAATCAGCACGTCCCGCCGGAAGTCGGACTCTGAGAGCGAATCCATCCACGCCCGATTGAGCGCGGAGTCCACGTGGACGTCGGACAGCGCGAAGATGCGGGCCGCCGCTTTTTCGTTATCGCCCATGGCTGTCAAACGGTCCGCACAAAGGAAATGGTTCCTGCCGCGGGTTCCACGGCGAGACTGGCGGTCTTATTGCCTCGTCACCCGGCATACCGCGCGGGAACCGGCGTCGCAGTACCAGAACGCTCCGTCCCGCATCGTCATCCCATGCGGTTCAGGGTAGTCCGCCGGAATCTCGATCCTGTCCAGAATCGCTCCATCCGAGGCGTTCAAGCGGTAGATTGAACGGTGATCGGTTTCAACGCACCAGAGGTCCCGTCCCTCCCATGCAATACCGTGAGGACGATCCCCGGGGGCGGGAATCGAGCGTACCACTTCGAATCCGTTCCCGGGATCCACCTGATAAATCGTAGCGGCCGGGGGCACGGCCATCCACAGGCGTCCGTCGCGGATCTCCAGGCCGTGCGCCCCTGTTGCGACCGCGCCAGGCGAATCGAATTGTTCGACGGTCTCGCCTGTTTCGCGATCCACGCGAAGAATCTTCCGGTCATACGTGGAGGCCAGCCACAGTGCCGAACCCGCGTCCGTGATCCCGCTCCCGCGGTCCGACGCCGTATCCAGCGTTTTCAGGGTTTCGCCGGTGAAT
>CAZKDZ010000249.1:0-3474 GCA_964551635.1 uncultured bacterium
CACGCGTTGAGCATCACGGACAATCCGGGTGGCAACGCAACGAACGGCCCGGACACGATGGGGATTGACCTGTTGGGACGGGGGCAGGAGGTCATCATCCACGTTTCGTGCAAGGACTGGAACCGGAACGCGCTGCTGAGCAGAGGATGGGAGCTCGCGAGCGAAGGATTCGAAAACGTGCTGGCGTTGTCGGGTGACTATCCCGCGGGTGGTTATCGGGGGCAGGCGGGGGCGGTGTTCGATACCGATTCCGTTGGTCTGTTGAGGATGTTTTCGGAAATGAACGCAGGTATGCGCCTTGAAGGCGGCAGAGGCAATCAGGTCCTGAAGCCCACACGATTCTTCGCGGGCGCCGTGGTAAACAACCACAAGCGGCACGAACGCGAGGTGATGCCGCAATATTTCAAGCTGGCGAAAAAGATCCGAAACGGCGCCGGATTCATCATCAACCAGATCGGGTACGACTCGCGCAAGCAGGACGAACTGCTGAAGTACATGGCCCGTAGCGGCCTCCGCACGCCGGCAATCGCAAATGTGTACGTGCTCAGCCCGGCATCGGCCAGGTTTTTCCATGCGGGAATGATCCCCGGCGTGATCGTCACCGACGAGTTGCTGGAACTCACGCAAAGGCACGCCCGTTCCCGGGACAAAGGCAAGGCCTTCTTCCTGGAGTTCGCGGCGAAGCAGTGCGCTGTCGCCCGTGGGCTGGGGTATCGCGGGGTGTACCTTGGCGGACACCTGAAGTACGAGGACTATGCGCGTGTCCTCGAGATCCTGGACGGCTTCGGGGACGCGGACTGGAGAGACGTCGCTTCCGAAATTTGCTTCCAGCAGCCGGAAGAGTTCTTCTTCTTTGAACCCGACGGGGACACGGGGCTGAGTTCGGACGAGGTCAACCGCGGGTATCGCCAATCGAAGCAACCCGAGGTGTTGAGGGCCTCGAGGAGCAGCGTACCCGCGGGCTACAGGATCAACCGCTTCATCCACGACCAGGTTTTCGAGAAGGATCGCCCTGCCTATCGCATCGGCAGAAAGTTCTTCGAGGCCGTCGACCGCGCCGGAAGCGGGGTCCGCAGGGCCATTCACGGCGCCGAGCAGGCGGTGAAGATTCCGGCCTTCGACTGCAGGGACTGCGGCGATTGTTCGCTGCCGGATATCGCGTTCCTGTGTCCTGAGTCTCAGTGCGTTAAAAACCAGCGAAACGGTCCCTGCGGCGGAACCCGGGGGGGCCGGTGCGAAGTGGGGGAGAAACAGTGCATCTGGTCGCTGGCATACGAGCGGCTGAAGGCCTACGGCGAGGAGGAAACGATGCTGGACGGGCCGGCGGTCTTCAGGGACGGCGCTCTCAAAGGCACCAGCGCATGGACGAACGCGTTTCTGGAGCGAGACCACCACGCACGCATGGAATGAGGGAAACTCGATGAAACTCGAAGGCCGGGACGGCGAGTTTGTCGTCATCGGAGAAAACATCCACACAACGCGGGTTGTCCTGAGAAAGGGACGTCTCGTCGTGGAGAATCCCGATGGGGTGGAGGCCGTCCGCTATTACGATTCCCGCCGGCGACGGCGCTTCCTGACGGTTCCCGATGATTTCAAGCGTACGCAGGACTACGAGGAAGGACGCGTCAAACACGTGAAGATCGCCGTTCAGGCGGCAATATCCGGCCATGCGCCGCATTCGGACGACGGGCTGGCGTACCTGCACCGGATGGTACAGCGCCAGGAGGACGCGGGTACGGACTACCTGGACCTGAACGTGGACGAAGTCTCTTTGCGCCTGGATGAGCAGAAGGAGGCCATGCGATGGCTGGTGGGCGTCGTGCAGGACGTAAGTCCGATTCCGATTTCCGTGGACTCGTCCAACGTGGAGACGATCGGGGAGGGACTCGAAGCCTGCGATGGAAGGGCCGGACGGCCGCTTCTGAACTCGGCATCGCTGGAGCGGCTGGAGGCTCTTGACCTGGCCTTGAGGTTCAACGCCAGAGTTGTCGTGACGGCCGCCGGCGAGAGCGGAATGCCGCAGGACGCGGAGGAGCGCGTTGCGAACGCGTCCCGGATGGTGGACACTGCGCTGTCGAGGGGGATCGCGATCGAGGATATCTTCGTGGATGCCCTGGTCTTTCCAATTTCCGTTGACGTCGGCTTCGGCAACCACTGCTTCGAAGCCATTCGCACGCTTCGCGCGAGATTCGGGCCCGGGATTCACGTCACGGGCGGATTCAGCAACGTTTCGTTCGGACTGCCGTGCCGGCGCCTGATTAACGACGTGTTCACGATTCTGGCGATCGAGGCCGGAGCGGATAGCGGGATTGTCGACCCGGTAACCAGCAGCCCGCAGCGAATTTTCACCATGGACCGGGATACGGAACCGTATCGGCTCGCGGAAGACATGCTTCTGGGCCGGGATCGCATGTGCAAGGCCTTTCTGCGTGCGTATCGGAAGGGTACGCTCGACGCGTACCGTTAATTCACTGAGGAGGAACCGGGGAGAAGATGAAGACATTTCTCGAACGCCTGGAAGAATCCAGGCCAATGGTTTACGACGGAGGGTTCGGATCCGAGTTGTTCAAGGGGCGCATCGAACTGACGAACAGTGCGCTCGCCAATGAACTGCATCCCAACGCGGTGGTCGATATCCATGCCGCCTATATTGAGGCGGGAACCGACGTCATCGGCACCAACACGTTCGTGGCTTCGCCGCTGCATCTGGAAATGGCGGGTAAAGCGGCCAACGAGGCCGGGAGGATCGCCCTGCTGGCCGTGGAACATGCGAAAACCGCTGTCGAAACGAGCGGCAGAGAGGTCTACATCGCCGGATCCGTCGGCCCCTCGCCGGGTGCAATCGAGTCGGACGCGGGGGATACGGAGTTCGGCATCGCGGACGTGAAGGTAAGGGACGCGCACGAGCAGGTCATCCATGCGCTCGCGCAGGCCGGGGTGGACCTGATCTGTATCGAGACCATGTTTTCCGCAAAGGAGGCCGCCATCGCTGCGGACGTGGCGCGGAAGACAGGATTGCCCGTTGCGATCAATCTCACATGCAAGTACACGAAGGACCGGAAGACGGGCGAGGTGATCTACCGGACGGACTGGGGTCATTCAGCCGGGGATCTCCTGGATTTCCTGAGGTCGGGTGAATTTTCAGACGGCAATGATCTTCTTGAGTACGTGCGGATCGTCGGTATGAATTGCGGAGCGGAGACCCGGCGGATGGAGCATACGGGGATGGCTTACGCGATCAACGGAATCCGGCAATTCCGCGAGGCGTTGGCATCGAGGGGCATTTCAGGTATCCATCTGATGGCCTATCCCAATGCGGGACTCCCGCAACTGGAGAGAAAGACCGGGCGTACGACGTATTCCCAGACCGCCGACGACATGATGCGGTCCGTCCCCGAGTTGATCGACGCCGGCGCCGCCATCATCGGAGGCTGTTGCGGGACCGGACCGTCGCACATCCGGGCGTTCCACGGG
>CAZKDZ010000250.1:2500-47057 GCA_964551635.1 uncultured bacterium
TAGAAGCAGCCATTCATTTAAAGAGTGCGTAACAGCTCACTAGTCAAGTGATCCTGCGCCGACAATGATCGGGACTCAAGCTCATCGCCGAAGCTGCGGGTTTCAGTCTTTCAGACTGGAGCGGTAGGGGAGCATTCTATGGTAGGTCGAAGGTGAACCGTAAGGTTTGCTGGACGAAATAGAAGAGACGATGCCGGCATGAGTAGCGACAAAACAGGTGAGAATCCTGTTCACCGAAAGTCTAAGGTTTCCTGGGGAAGGTTCGTCCGCCCAGGGTCAGTCGGGTCCTAAGCCGAGGCCGAAAGGCGTAGGCGATGGGAAACAGGTTAATATTCCTGTACCACCTTAGAGATGTTCGAGCTATGGGGTGACGCAGAAGTGGCGGCCAGCCCGCGACTGGAAATGCGGGTCTAAGCCTGTAGGGGGACCGTCCAGGCAAATCCGGACGGTTGTCAACCCTGAGGGGTTAAGGGGAAACGAGCCTTCGGGCAAGCCAACTGGCCTTAATCATACTGCCAAGAAAAACCTCTATGCGAGTCTCTCGGGTGTCCGTACCGCAAACCGACACAGGTAGACGGGGAGAGAATCCCAAGGTGCGCGAGAGAACCCTCGTTAAGGAACTAGGCAAATTGGCTCCGTAACTTCGGGAGAAGGAGCACCTCCAAGTAGGTGATCGGACTCGCTCCGTGAGCCGAAGGGGGTCGCAGAGAAACGGCCTGGGCGACTGTTTACTAAAAACACAGGTCTCTGCAAAGTCGCAAGACGACGTATAGGGACTGACACCTGCCCGGTGCCAGCCGGTTAAGAGGAGGGGTCAGCCTTCGGGCGAAGCTCTGAATCGAAGCTCTGGTAAACGGCGGCCGTAACTATAACGGTAGGATCGGGAGTGGTTTCCCGAAAGGGCCGTGGATAAATTCGGCTATATGCTGGAACAGCTCATGCATCCCATGCTACCGAGGAGGTGAAAACGTCATGGGTGGAGCCGATCAGCAGGAAAGGCTTTCGCATACGAAAGATGCAAGGTGGTTTCTTGCAGGTTTCATCGAAGGGGAAGGTTGTCTGACCGTCAGCATCAAGAGCCATCCAGGCGCACGCTTTGGCTATTATGTGGATCCGGAATTTTTTCTGTATCAACACAAAAGCGGTCGCCGGCTTCTCGAACTGGCCAGAGAAATCTTCCAGACGGGACGCATTTATCCCAAACCGGGGAATTCGGATGTGCTGACTTTTGCAATTACGGCGCGGCGCAGTCTTGAGGAAAAGGTGGTGCCGTTTTTCGAACGCTACGTCGTTCCTTTCAGCTGTAAGAGCGAAACTTTCAGACGCTTTCGTGAAATCCTCGAAATGATGGAGCGCAAGAAACACCTCAGCCCCGACGGTCTGGCGCGCGTTGTCGAGAAGGCGTACGCGATGAATCCAGCCGGGAAGGGACGTCAGCGGCTTCGGCCACTGGCGGAAGTACGCGAAAGAATCCTCAGAGGCCATACGCCGAACATCCCGACTTCGGGATGAAGATATGGTCCAGTCCGTGTGGCGACACAGGGTTAGACTGCCTAAGGTAGCGAAATTCCTCGTCGGTTAATTGCCGACCTGCACGAATGGTGTAACGGCTTGGGCGCTGTCTCAACGGGGGACTCGGCGAAATTGTAGTTCCGGTGAAGATGCCGGATACCCGCGGCGGGACGGAAAGACCCCGTGAACCTTTACTCCAGCCTGACACTGGGTTTCGGCACAGTATGTGTAGGATAGGTGGGAGGCTATGAAGTGGGGGCGCCAGCCCTCATGGAGCCGTCCTTGAAATACCACTCTTATTCTGCTGGAATTCTAACCTGGGCCCTTGAATCAGGGTCGGGAACACTGTCAGGTGGGAAGTTTGGCTGGGGCGGTCGCCTCCTAAAGTGTAACGGAGGCGCCCAAAGGTTCCCTCAGCGCGGTCGGTAATCGCGCATAGAGCGTAAAGGTATAAGGGAGCTTAACTGCGAGACACACAGGTCGAGCAGGTGCGAAAGCAGGGCTTAGTGATCCGACGGTTGCGCGTGGAAGCGCCGAAGCTCAACGGATAAAAGGTACTCCGGGGATAACAGGCTGGTCCTCCCCAAGCGTCCATAGCGACGGGAGGGCTCGGCACGTCGATGTCGGCTCATCACGTCCTGGGGCTGGACAAGGTCCCAAGGGTTAGGCTGTCCTCCTATTAAAGTGGTACGCGAGCTGGGTTTAGAACGTCGTGAGACAGTTCGGTCCCTATCTGCCGTGGGCGCAGGATATTTGAGGAGATCTGTCCTTAGTACGAGAGGACCGGGATGGACGAACCTCTAGTGTACCAGTTGTCTCGCCAGAGGCATCGCTGGGTAGCTATGTTCGGCAGGGATAAGCGCTGAAAGCATCTAAGCGCGAAGCCTACTCCAAGATAAGATATCCCGTGGGTTAACCCACCTGAAGGCTCCTTGTAGACTACAAGGTCGATAGGTCGCAGGTGTAAGCGCAGCAATGCGTTCAGCCGAGCGATACTAATCAGCCGTGCGGCTTGATCAAATTTGGTTTCTCGGCGGATCGTCCGTGCGTTTTGTGTGCAGTGGTATCCTGTTCCGTATTCGGTTGTCTGTTTTGTTTTCCTGGTGGCTATAGCGGAGGGGGCACACCTCTTCCCATTCCGAACAGAGAAGTTAAGCCCTCCAGCGCCGATGGTACTGCTTGGGTAGCCTTGTGGGAGAGTAGGTCGCTGCCGGGAAAATCCAACAGGGTCCGGGATTCGGACGAATCCCGGACCCTGTTGACGTTTTGGTGCGAAGAAAGACTTGACAGGCGTGACAATTCTGTATTAATTGGTGGTTTCGTGCCTGGATGAAAAGTCCGGCCGCCTATCGTCTTACGGACGGTTGCAGCCGAAGGGCGCGATGCCTCATTTTTCGTTTTTACAGGAGGAGGCGTGTGAATACCGAAACGCCTGACAGGATCCGGAACGTCGCCCTCGTGGGACACAGCAGTACGGGCAAAACTTCCCTCGCCGAAGCGTTGCTTTATACCGCCGGTGAAAGCAATCGTCTGGGGACCATCGATGCGGGAACGACAAAGTCGGATTTCGCCGAGGCCGAAATCGCCAGGAAGATCTCCATCAGCATGTCCATGTTGCACTGCGGATGGAAGGGCGCAAAGGTCAATATTCTCGATGCTCCAGGGTACGCGGATTTTATCGGCGACGCCAAGGCGGCGACCTGGGCGGCCGACAACGCGGTTCTCCTTGTTCACGCGGCCAACGGCGTGGAGATCGGCACGGACAAGGCGTGGGGTTTCGCGGAATCCTTTGGACGCCCACGCCTGTTTTTCGTAAACCACGTCGACAAGGAGTTCGCCGACTTCGAAAAGGTTCTCGATGCACTTCAGGAGCAATACGGTCGACACGTGCTTCCGTTTCAGATACCTGTGAACCAGGGTACCGGCTTCAATCAGATCATCGACGTTCTGCATCGGCGGTTGCTCACGTATCCGGCCGATGCGAACGGAAAGCCCGAAACAGGCGAGGTGCCTGCCGACCTTCGTGACGACGTCGAGTCCCTCCGGGAACGAATCGTCGAGGCGGCGGCCGAGAGTGACGACGAGTTAACGGAGAAGTACCTTGAAGAACTGGATCTTTCGGAAGAAGACCTCTCTCGCGGACTGAAGCTCGGCATCCTGAATGGTACCACGGTACCGGTTCTGTGCGGCGACGCCTCCAGGAACATGGGGGCCGATCAACTGCTGGAATTCCTCGTTGACAACATGATGGCGCCGTCTGAAATGCCCGCAACGGGCGGTCGCGTGGTGGCATCGGACGAACCGGCCGAAATTCCGTCATCCGTAGACGGGCCGCTTGCCGCCGTGGTGTTCAAGACCGTTTCTGAAACCGTTGGTGACTTGTCTTTCATCCGCGTGTATTCCGGGTCGCTGTCGTCATCCTCGGAGGTGTATAATTCGAGCGGCAAGACTGCCGAACGCGTCGGACAGATCTATGTCCTGAACGGTCAGGATCGCGAGGAAGTACCGTTGATTTCAGCCGGCGATATGGGGGCGCTGGTCAAGCTGAAAGACACGCATAGCGGCAATACGTTGTGCGATCGCCGCAACCAGGTGGAAGTCACGCCGGTGGAATTCCCGCATCCGCTGATCCGTATCGCTCTGGAGCCGAAATCACGCGGAGACGAAGAGAAGATCAGTATGGGTTTGCAGCGTATCCACGAAGAAGATCCCAGTTTCATCGCGGGATACGATCCGGAACTGAAACAGATCATCGTTCAGGGGCAGGGTGAGTTGCACCTGGACGTCGTACTTGAAAAATTGAAGCAGAAGTTCGGCGTTGAGGTGAATACAATCCAGCCAAGGATTCCTTATCGGGAGACCATCACGTCAAACGCCGAAGGGCACCACCGCCACAAGAAGCAGACCGGCGGGCGCGGGCAGTTCGGAGAGGCGTATCTACGAATCGAACCGGTGAACCGTGGTGATGGGTACGAGTTCCAGGATGAGGTGGTGGGGGGCGCCATTCCTCGAAATTATATTCCTGCGGTGGAAAAGGGAGTTGTTGAAGCAATTCAGCGGGGGGTGCTTGCCGGGTACAATGTGGTGGATACGCGTGTTACCGTCTACGATGGTTCGTATCACCCGGTCGATTCGTCCGAAATGGCCTTTCAGATGGCGGGTTCCCAGGCATTTCAGAAGGCGTTCATGAGCGCCCGGCCGATTCTGCTGGAGCCCATTTATCGCGTAACGGTCATGGTTCCGGAAAAGTACATGGGTGACGTGATGGGCGATCTGAACAGCCGGCGGGGTCGGATACAGGGTATGGACCCCGAAGGAAGTTTTCAGGTGATTCGTGCCGAAGTACCGCTGGCGGAACTATATAAGTACTCAACGTCGCTTCGTTCGATGACGCAGGGAACGGGTGACTATACGATGGAATTCGACCACTACGAACCCGTACCGGCAGACCTGACCCGGAAGATCGTAGAAGCCTCCAAGACGGAGGGCGAAGCCGTAGAGGCGTGAGTCGGCGTCAAGAACCGATGGCCTCAGGCGATGTCCTCCAGGACGTCGCCTGCTTTTGTTTTTGGCAGAGAGTCCTCCGGGTCAGCGGAATCGCCGCGGGTAACGGGGTTTTGGCGCGGCGGCCACCGTGGAGCCGACAACGCCGAATCGCGAAGCGCCGTGAATCTGCGAGCGAAGTCGCCGGTTTTTGTATTGCCTAAATATCCATTTGTTGCTATATTATCAAATAGTTAGAGCGATTTTTGCGGTGAGTTTGTCGATCTTCGACGGAGGTGGGCGGTTTATGGCCGGTCATTCGAAATGGGCGAACATCAAGCACAGAAAAGGACGCGCGGATGCCGCCAGAGGCAAACTGTTCACCAGGCTGATCAGAGAGATCACAGTGTCCGCGAGGGAAGGGGGCGGGGACGAGTCGAATAACCCACGGCTCAGGGCCGCCATTCTGAACGCAAAATCCGAGAATATGCCGGCCGCCAACATCGAACGCGCCATCAAGAAGGGAACCGGCGACCTGCCGGGCGAATCGTATGAAGGCGCGGTGTACGAGGGATATGGCCCCGGTGGAGTCGCGCTCTTCATCGAGGTGTTGACAGACAACAGGAATCGCACCGTGTCCCAGGTGAGGCATCTCCTCAGCAAGCACCACGCCAGCATGGCCGAGAGCGGTTCGGTAGCGTGGGTCTTCGATCAGAAGGGATTGGTCGTCGTGTCCAGAGAAAACACCGACGAAGAGACGCTGATGATGGCCGCCCTCGAGGCCGGCGCAGAAGATATCGTTGAAGACGAATCCGTATATGAGGTTTACACGTCACCCCAGGGATTCGGACCTGTGCAAAAGGCGCTTGCAGTAAAGCAGATTCCCGTCGAGCGGGCCGAGCTGACGCGGGTGCCGCAGAATACGGTGCCGGTCGAAGGAAATACGGCGGAACGCCTGATCCGTCTCCTGGAGACGCTCGAGGCTGAGGATGACGTGCAGCGGGTCTATGCGAACTTCGAGATGGACGAAGAGGAACTGTCAGTCCTGCTTTCGCCCTGAGTCCACGGGTTCTGCCGGTTTGGCCGGTTAATTCAGAAACGTACACCCGAAGCGGTCTCTGTTTTCTCCCCCCTGAGAGTCCCAATCGTAATACGAAAGGCGGGCGCTTTGCTGGTTCTGGGCATCGACCCCGGAAGCGTGATCACCGGCTACGGCGTCGTGGAATGCCGGGAGCGCAACAGCCGGATGGTTGCAGGCGGAACGTTGCGGCCGGATGCCGGGCTTCCCTTCGCCAGGCGGTTGCTTGAGATTCACGACGGGCTTCTGAAACTGATCGATGAATTCTCGCCTGACGAAGTTGCAGTCGAAAACGCCTTCTATCGAGCCAACGTGAAAACATTGATGAAGATGTGCGAAGCCAGGGGCGCGATTATGGTGGCCCTGGCGAGGTCGGAACTGCCTGTATTCCATTACGCGCCTCGCGAGGTCAAACAGGCTGTCGTGGGTCGCGGCGGGGCGTCCAAAGAGCAGGTTCAGTTTATGATACGGAGTCTCTTCGGCCAGAAACGCGTCAAGGGTCCATACGATATCACCGATGCGCTCGCTGTTGCGGTTTGCCACGTCAACCGGCTTCAGGCTCCGGCCGGTGGCGGCCGGGGCGAAACTTCCGGTGAGGGCGAGCGTCCGGCCGCTCTTCCGGGCGGAATCCACGGGCACACCCGTGCGCGGCGGATGGACCGGCTGATGGAAAAGCTGGAGAAAATGGGCGTAGACGGGGCCCGCACAACCGGAGCGAAACGAAGGAATCGATAGTCGAATGATTGCCTATCTCGAAGGCAAACTGGCTGTAAACAGCCCGACGCATCTGGTTGTCGACGTTGCAGGTGTCGGCTTTTTTGTTCACATTCCAATGTCGAGTTATGACTCAGGCCGCGGGCGTGGTGAAACCGTCAAGATACTGACTCATCTGCATGTACGCGACGATGCGCTGACGATTTACGGATTCGCAACGGAAGCCGAGCGGGACCTGTTCGAATTGCTGATTTCAGTTTCGGGAATCGGGCCCCCGTTGGCCCAGAAGATTCTCTCCGGCGTTCAGATCCGGGATTTTCGCAGGCTCGTGGTATCGGAAGACGCCACTGGACTCACCCGGATCAAGGGGATCGGCCAGAAACTGGCGCAGCGGCTTGTGCTTGAATTAAAGGACCGGATCGACGATGCCGCGGATGACGATGTTCCGGAGGAGGTGTCGCCCGTTGTTGCGGGACGGGCGGAAGAAGCGGCGAAGGCGCTCGAGGGTCTGGGCGTACCCCACGTGAAGGCCCGCAGTGTGGTCAGCCATGCGATCGGCAACCAGGGCAGCGAGGCGCCCGTAGAAGAGATCATTCGAGAAGCGCTTCGGAGACTGTAGGCTTCCGCCGGGACGTTGCGGATTCCTTGCGGGACCCTTGCGATAACGGAAGACGGTTTGAAATGAACGGAAGGATAAGCGACCCCCAGATGCAGGAACGGGACCGGTTTGAAGGCGATGACCAGTTGCGCCCGGGTCGATTCGCCGATATGACGGGACAGGAGAAAGTCAAGGAAAAGCTGCGAATCGCGGTTGACGCGGCAATGCACCGGGGCGAGGCCATGGACCACGCGCTTCTCTATGGTCCACCTGGACTCGGAAAGACAACGCTGGCGTACGTCGTCGCCAACGAGCTGGGCGCCGAAATCGTGCCGACCTCCGGGCCCGTACTTGAACGCGCGGCGGACCTGGCAGGTCTGCTTACCAATCTGAACGAAAAGGACGTTCTTTTTGTTGATGAGATTCATCGCATGAACCGGGTCGTGGAGGAAACGCTGTATCCGGCTATGGAGGACTTCGTCCTGGACATCATGCTCGACAGCGGGCCCGGCGCGCGTTCTTACAGGGTTCCCCTCGATCGGTTTACGCTCATTGGCGCAACCACGCGCTTGGGCCTTCTGACCGGCCCGATGCGGGACCGGTTCGGTATTATCGAGCGGCTGGATTTCTATACCGAACAGGAACTGCAGACCATCGTTGAACGCGCAGCAAGAATACTGAAGATCAGCATTCAGTCCGAGGGCGCATACGAAATCGCGCGGCGGTCGCGGGGTACGGCCCGGATCGCCACCCGGCTCTTGCGAAGGTCGAGGGATTATGCGCAGGCGCGTGCGCAAGGGACGATCACGCTGGACGTTGCGGGTCGGGCGCTGGAACTGGCCGATATAGACGACGAAGGCCTGGACGAAATGGACCGGCGACTCCTGTCAATGCTGGTTGAGAAATACGGAGGCGGTCCGGTCGGTCTGAACAACCTGGCGGCCGCGCTGGGCGAGGAACCGGATACGATCGAGGACGTCTACGAGCCCTATCTGATTCAGGAAGGTTTTCTGCTGCGCACCCACAGGGGGCGCCAGGCCACGTCGCTGGCCTGGCGACACCTCGGACTGACCCCGCCGGACGGACAGCAGGGACGCCTGTTGTGACGCCGCGGGGAGACAGGGGCACAGGGGTTCCGGCGTTGGGCACAGCGATGTACGTGTTGGGAATCGAAACCTCGACACCCGTGTGCAGTGTCGGTCTGGTCGACGGAGAACGGGTGTTGACGTGTTATTCCCAGAATACGGGGCTGCGGCACGCGGAACGAACGATTGCGATGGCCGAACGGGCCATTCAGGACGCAGGACTCGCGGCCGCGGACCTGCACGGGGTGGCCGTGGGATCGGGTCCGGGCTCGTTTACGGGACTTCGGATCGGGATGGCTGCCGCAAAGGGCCTGTGTTTCGCGTTGAATCTTCCACTCCTTACGGTTTCAACGCTGAAGGGCCTGGCTGCCCGGGTCGTCTTCGATCACGTGCCGGTCTGTGCGATACTCGATGCCCGCCGCGGTGAAGTCTACGCGGGTGTGTACAGTCTGCGCGGAAACACCATGACGGCTCTTCTTCCGGATACCGTGCTTCCAGTCGAAGATCTGATTCCGAAACTCCCGAAGCCGGTGTTGTTTGTTGGCGACGGCAGCTGGACGTACCGGAGCCGGATCGAGGCATGTCTGAACGAAAATGCATGGTTCGCCCCGGTCTCGGCCCATCCTTGCGGCGCGACCGTAGCGCTTCTCGGCGCTGAGGCCCTGCGCGACGGAAATGAGGTCGACCTGGCGCTGGCGGAACCCGAATACCATCGACGGAGTCAGGCCGAAAATGCCGGAAATCCAAACTAGCGGCCCAATGGCGGAAAGAGGGAGTCTGAATTTCATGCGGGTCCCATCGCAGCGGAAGATATCCGAATTCAGGCTGGATGGAATGGACGCGGGACACCTCGACGCGGTCGTCGCGATCGAGCGAGAAGGGTTCGCGGATCCCTGGCAACGAAAAGATTTCGAAGACGCGTTAGACAGACGGGACGGTTACAACCTGGTCTATCTGGACGGAAAACGGGTCGTCGCGTATGCGGTTGGGTTTCTTGTGACCGTCGAATATCATCTGGCCAATCTTGCGGTTCATGCCGCCTATCGGCGCCACGGACTCGGCAGGCGGTTCCTTGCGGCCGTGTTGAAGGGGCTGTCCGATCGAAATGCGGACATCGTGACCCTTGAAGTGCGGGTTTCCAATCTGTCCGCCATCGGGCTTTACCGGAAGCTCGGATTTCGGACGGTCGCGATTCGTCACGGGTATTACACATCACCCTCGGAAGATGCGCTTGTCATGCTGAAGGCGCTGAATGGACGTTTCTCCGGGTGGGTGAACGGCAAAGACACGGTTTTGCGCTGAACCGAAGGCAGGCGAACGGCAAATGTTCAACCAGGCGATTGTAGGACAGGAGCGGGTGACGGAGCGGCTCGAGCGCATGGCGGGAAGCGCAAATCTGCCGCATGCCCTCCTTTTTATCGGACCCGAAGGTACGGGAAAGGCGGCCGCGGCCCTCGAAATGGCGAGGAGTCTTTACTGCGACAAAGGGAACGCCGGATGCTGTGAAAATTGCCGGGGATGCAGGAAGACAGCGGGCCTGAACCACCCTGACCTGTCTCTGCTGTTTCCGTTTTCACAGAGGTCGTCGCCCGAGACGGATCGGGAGACACTCGTGGGGATCGCGGAGGATCCTTACGGGTACCCCCTGCCGGCCGACCATGCAACCCATTCAATCGGGCGGATTCGAAACTTGCAGAAACAGTTCGCGTATGGCGCGTTCGAAGGGGGATGGCGGGCTGCGGTAATCCTGCATGCGGATCGGATGCGCGTGGAAGCCGCCAACGCGCTGCTGAAAACGCTCGAAGAACCCCCCGCCCGGTCTCTGTTGATTCTCACGGCGTCCGCACAGGATTCCCTGCTGCCGACAATCGTGTCCCGCTGCCAGTGGGTGGTGTTCCCCCCCGTTTCGGTTGACGACGCGGCGCGGATGTTGTCGAATGAGCGAGGTATCGGCGACGAGGCGGCGACGTCGATAGCGCGAACCTGCGGCGGAAACCTCAGGCGTGCCCGCGAAATGGTCGATCATGAGGTCGACGGGCTGCAAGACAGGGGGTACCGGTTTCTGTCCGCGCTCCTGTGGGACAAGGAAGCCGGAATCCACGCGGCGCTGGAGAAATTGGCCGCAGACCGGGATGAAGCTCTGCAGTTGCTCGGCGGCGCGGAGACCTGGCTTCGGGACGCCCTTCTCCTCCATTACGGCGACCCCGGCAGCGTGACCCATGGCGGCCGGATGGACGATATCCGACGACTGACCCGCGTTCTGGGTCTGGAAGGCGTCAGACGTACAGCCGAAAAGATCGAATCCCTGCGTGAGATGAACCGGCGCAACGTCAATCTGTACGTTGGCCTGGTTTCGCTTTGGCGAGAGATAAGAAGCGTCGCGAATTAGACGACTTCAGGCGGGATGGGTTGAACGGGAGGGAACGACCGAGGACCGGCGATCCGGTCTTGAAGGTTGAATCTATGGGGCGGTTTTACATAACAACACCGATATACTACGTGAACGACGAGCCGCACCTGGGCCACGCGTACACAACCATAATGGCTGACGTCTTTGCCAGATATCATCGGATTGCGGGCGACGAGGTACTGTTTCTGACGGGAACGGACGAGCACGGTCAGAAGGTGGCCCAGGCAGCAAAGGAGCGCGGTATCGCCCCGCAGGATCACTGTGACGAGATGGTCGAACGCTTCCAGAGGCTCTGGGCGACCTTGAATATTTCTTGCGATGACTTTATCCGGACAACCGAAACCAGGCACAGGCGCGTCGTTCAGCGGATTCTCCAGCGTTTATACGAAGCCGGTGAGATTTACGCGGACGACTACGAGGGATGGTACTGCGTACCGGACGAACGGTTCTGGACGGAGAAGGATCTGGTGGACGGGAAATGCCCCGAGTGTGCGCGCGAGGTGTCGCGGATATCGGAAAAGAACTATTTCTTCCGCATGGGGAAATATCAGGCCTGGCTGACGGACCGTATCCGAAACGATTCCAGGTTTGTGCTTCCCGTTTCACGCAGAAACGAAATGCTCGGTTTTCTGCGCAGGCCACTGAACGATCTCTGTATCTCCCGGCCGAAAGCCCGTCTGTCCTGGGGTATTCCGTTGCCATTCGACGAATCCTACGTGTGTTACGTCTGGTTCGACGCGCTGATCAATTACATCACAGCCGCCGGATATTCTCAGAATGAGGAAGAGTTCCAGAGGTGGTGGCCCGCATCCTGTCATCTGATCGGCAAAGATATACTGACCACGCATTGCATTTACTGGCCGACGATGTTGAAGGCGATGGGCGTAGAGACCCCGGAAACGGTGATGGCCCACGGATGGTGGCTCGTCGACGAGGAAAAGATGAGCAAGTCTCTGGGCAATGCCATACGTCCTCTTGATCTGGCCGACAAATACGGCGTGGACGCCTTTCGGTATTTTCTGGTACGGGAGATGGTGCTTGGAATGGACAGCAGTTTCGGCGAAACGGGATTCGTCCACCGGTACAATTCCGAACTGGCAAACGATCTTGGCAATCTGCTGAATCGCACCGTTGTCATGGCCAGTCGATACCTGGGTGGCAGGGTGCCTGAGGCGGATTTGAACCACCCCGACCTTTCTGCGTTGAAGTTGCAGGCGCGCAAGACTCTGGACGATGTGACCAATGCGCTGGAAGAGATGAATCCATCGAGAATTCTGGACGCGATCTGGGACCTCGTCCGGCAGGCGAATCGCTTTGTGGAGGTGCAGGCGCCGTGGAACCTGGCCAGGGATCCCGATGGCAAGGATACACTGAAGGCGACGCTCTACGGCCTACTCGAAACGATGCGCTATCTGGCGGTACTTCTGTTTCCGGTCCTGCCGGGCAAGGCCGAGGAAATCTGGTCCCAGATTGGCGCGGATGGTGAAGTGAAGACGCAGACCATACACGGCCTTCATCCCTGGGGCGGGCTGCGCGCCGGGGCGAAGGTGAACGCCGGAAGTCCGATTTTTCCAAGGATCGACCCGGTATCAGGTGACCATTCGGAGAAAACTGACATGGATGACAGCAAAGAAACTCTGGTCCCGTTCAGCGAGTTTCAGAAGCTCGAGTTTCGCGTGGCGACGGTGGAGTCCGCACAACGGGTCCAGGGTGCTGATCGCCTGCTGGCATTGCAGGTCAGCCTGGGTGACGAGCAGCGGCAGATCGTGGCCGGGGTGGCTGAGCAATACCTGCCGGAATCGCTGATTGGCCGCCAGATCGTGGTGGTGGCCAATCTGGAGCCGGCGACGATCCGGGGGGTGACCTCTGAAGGAATGCTGCTGGCGGCATCGGCGGACGGGCGTGTCGCCCTGCTGCAACCCGACGCCGAAGTACCCGACGGAGCCGAGGTGGGTTGAGAAGATGCTCGTCGATACCCATGCCCATCTCAATTTCCCGCAGTTCAAGGGCGACGAGGAGGCGGCGATCCGGCGTGCGCGTAAGGCAGGGGTTGGAATCATCGTCAACGTGGGCACGAACCTGAAGGTGAGCAGGAGCGCGCTGGATCTCGCTCGATCCCATGAAGGGGTCTACGCGACAGTGGGTTTTCATCCGCACGACGTCGAACTGGCCGATGCGGACGGTTTGAAGGCGCTGAAGCGGCTTGTATCGAACAGGAAGGTTGTTGCCGTCGGTGAAACGGGTCTGGATTTCTTTCGCAATTATGCGCCCCGGCCCCTTCAGGAGCGGATCTTCCGGTTCCATATCCGTCTGGCGCGGCAGGAGGGACTTCCGCTTGTTATCCACAGCCGCGGCGCGGAGGACAGGGTGATGGACGTTCTCGAATCGGAAGGCGGCAATGCGGCCGGCGGAACGTTGCACTGCTTCGGGGGCTGCGCCGACCAGGCGAAGCGGGCGGTTGACCTTGGGTTCCATCTCGGATTCGGCGGAACGGTGACGTACAATCGCTCCACGTCGTTGTCCGTGGCGCTGGACACTCCGCCCGATCGAATCCTCCTGGAAACCGATTGTCCGTACCTTGCGCCGGTACCGCACAGAGGTCGGCGAAACGAGCCGGCCTACGTGCGGCAGATTGCCGAATTCCTGGCTGGACGCGCGGACAAGCCGTTGGACAGCTTTGCTGCTCGAACCACGGAGAATGCCCGCAGGCTTTTCGGATTGACGTGATGATCAAGCCCAATAAGGGTCTTGCGCAGCATTTTCTGACCGATGTCGGGGCCGTCCAGAGAATCGTCAGGGCTTCAGGCGTTCAGGCCGATGACCTGGTGGTTGAAATCGGCCCGGGCCGCGGCGCGCTGACCGGCCGGTTGTTGGCGCAGGCGGGCAAAGTCATCGGAATCGAGCGGGACGAGGCGCTCTGTGATTTCCTGAGGTCACGCTTCGGACGGGGGTTGCGTCTTCGGAACCAGGATGTACTGACGGTTGACTTTTCCGATCTGATTCGCCGGGAAGGATTTGACCTTGCGATTCTGGTGGGAAACCTGCCGTATTACATAACGGGCGCGGTCATACAGCGAATTCTGGCTGCGCGAAACCGGTTCAGGCGGGCAGTCATAACCGTTCAACGTGAGGTTGCCCAAAGGATTGTCGCCACGCCGGGCAACAGAGACTATGGCGTTCTGTCAATTGCCGTTCAGTTGCATTCCGACCCGAAGATACTGTTTGACCTGGCCCCCGGCGTCTTCCACCCGGCACCAGGGGTCTTTTCGTCCGTGATACGGCTGGATTTCCACAGGGAGACGCGCTACCATATTCAGGATGAGCCGTTTTTCTTTCGCGTTGTCCGTTCGGCTTTCGGTCAGCGGCGGAAGATGCTGAAAAATGCCCTGATGGGAATGGTGCATGGCAGAATGGAGATTCTGCAGCGCGTGGAAGCAATGGTGGAAATCGACTTCAGGTTGCGGCCGGAAGCCGTTTCCATACCGGAGTTTGAGCGGATTTCCCGCGCGCTAAAGGCGTCTTGCGATTCCAGCGGGCAGCTTCACGGGAGCCGATAGCCGCCACAGGCAACCTGCCATCGCGGATTGCCGATGGGAGCGAAATGCCTGCGGGGGCGTCTTTCGCAGCATTTCCGTTCATCTATCCAGGAGAGAAGAGAAATGCCTCCGATGCCGAAGGCGGACAAGATCTGGTTTAACGGAAAGTTTGTTGATTGGGACGATGCAAGTGTCCACGTGTTGTCGCACGTGGTGCACTACGGATCCAGTGTTTTTGAAGGGATTCGCTGTTACGATACACAAAAGGGTCCGGCCTGTTTCCGTTTGACGGATCACGTGAATCGCCTTTACGATTCGGCCAAGATCTACCGCATGCCGATTCCTTATGAACGAGAAGAAATCTCACGGGCTATCCTGGAATCCATCCGTACGAACGGGCTTCGGGGGTGTTATGTTCGACCCGTGATCTTTCGAGGATACGGCAGCCTGGGCGTGGATCCCTCGTCCTGTCCCGTAGAGGCCGTGATTGCGGTCTGGGAATGGGGCGCCTATCTTGGCGAGGAGGCGCTGGAAAAGGGCGCCGAGGTGCGTTTTTCGTCGTGGAACCGGCTGGCGCCCAACACCATGCCCTCGCTGGCAAAGGTCGGCGCCAACTACATGAACTCGCAGTTGATCAAGCTGGAGGCGCTCGCTGATGGATACGTGGAGGGAATCGCCCTGGACGCGCAGGGCCATGTGAGCGAAGCGAGCGGAGAGAACATCTTCATGGTGAAGAACGGCGCGATTTACACGCCCTCCACCGGATCATCGATTCTACCGGGAATTACCCGTCACACGGTCATAACGCTGGCGCGCGAACTTGGCTACGCGGTAACACAGCGCGACATTCCCAGGGAGTCGCTGTACATCGCCGACGAAGTCTTTTTTACCGGCAGCGCGGCCGAAGTGACGCCAATAGCGCGAATTGATCACATCCCAATAGGCGAAGGGACCCGTGGACCCATCACCAAGGCTCTGCAGGACGCGTATTTCGGCGTTGTGTCGGGCGAAACCGACGACCGGCACGGGTGGCTGACCCTTGTCTATGGGTGAACCCACTCACTGTGGAGACCGTGTCACAAAACAGATCTCCGGATCGGAATGCATGGTATGCGTGAAATAAAGGATAAGCACGTCGCTGTCATTGGCGCCGGGAATATGGGCGGCGCGTTGATCGCGGGTCTCGTGCAATCCGGCGCCATGCCGCCGGAACGATTGACCGCGGTGGACATAGACGATGATTTGCTGGAGTCCCACCGGCGCACGCTGGGCGTCAAAACCGCCCGCGACGCCACCTCAGCCGCCGCTGAACAGGACGTGGTGGTGCTTGGATTGAAGCCCCAGGTATGGGCATCGGTCCTTACGCCGCTGGCGACGTCGCTTGCCGGAAGACAGCTGGTGATTTCGATAATGGGCGGCGTACGGACCGGGGCGATCGAGGAAGTTCTGGGTGGCCGGATCCCTGTTGTTCGGGCGATGCCGAATATTCTCGCGCAGATCCGCGCGTCCGTAACGGCCATCTGCCCGGGCCGATTCGCAAGGGAATCGCATATGACTGCAGCCGAGGCGATTCTGGAGTCGGTCGGCGCGTCCGTGCGCCTGGACGAAGCGCAGATGGATGCGGTAACCGGGCTTTCCGGCAGCGGACCTGCCTTTGTGTACGTAATGATCGATGCGCTGGCCGATGGGGGCGTCAGGATGGGAATTCCCAGGCCTATTGCGCTCAAGCTGGCCGCGGAAACGGTTTTCGGCGGTGCAAAGATGGTCATCGAGAGCGGGGAGCACCCGGCGGTGTTGAAAGACCAGGTAACGTCTGCGGGCGGTACGACCATCGCCGGATTGCAGGCGTTGGAACTGGGGGGATATCGCGCCGCGCTGATGAAGGCGGTGGAAGCCGCGACCCGGAGGTCCGAGGAGCTGGGAGCCTAGCGATGCAGTCGCCGCAACAGGGCGCCGTGCGGTGCTTTGCGGCCGGAGGACGTGATGATCGTGATTGTGGACTGTGGCATAGGTAATCTGCGCAGCGTCCAGAAGGGGTTTGAACGTGTCGGACACGCCGCCGCGATTACGAGTCGTCCCGAAGACGTGGACCGTGCCGACCGCGTCGTATTGCCCGGCGTCGGCGCCTTCGGAGACGCGATGGTGAATCTGAAGGCGGCGGGACTGGTGGAACCTCTGATGCATTCGATTTCCAGCGGTCGGCCGTTCCTGGGAATCTGCGTCGGTCTTCAGCTCCTGTTTACGGAAAGCAGTGAGATGGGCCGCCACCGCGGGTTTGGTGTTCTGCCCGGTTCCGTGCGCCGGTTCCCGGACGGGGTGCGGGTGCCTCAGATCGGATGGAACCAGATTCGAATTCAGAAGCAGACACCGCTTCTCGCGGACATACCAGACGAAGCATTTTTCTATTTCGTACATTCGTACTATGTTGACGCTGAAGTGGAAACCGATTGCGTGGCAACCACCGAATACGCGCTCGATTACACGTCGATCGCGGGCCGGGGGTCAACATACGGAATTCAGTTTCATCCCGAGAAGAGCCAGGATCTGGGACTGCGTATCCTGAAGAATTTCGCGGAGCGGGTATGTTAGCGAAACGCATCATTCCCTGTCTGGACGTCAAGAACGGCCGGAACGTGCGCGGGGTGAAGTTCTCGGCCGACCGCGACGCCGGAGATCCCGTTGAACTGGCCCGACGATACGACGAAGAAGGCGCGGATGAGCTCGTCTTTTACGATATCACCGCGTCGGCGGAAAAGCGGGACATCGTCGCCGATCTCGTGCGTCAGGTATCGGAACAGGTGTTCATCCCGTTTACGGTGGGCGGCGGCGTGCGGACATTTGACGACATCTGCTCGATCATCGAGGGCGGCGCCGAAAAGGCATCCATCAATTCAGCCGCGATTCGTTCACCGGAACTGATTACCCGGGGCGCGGCACGCTTCGGCGCACAGGCGATCGTCGGATCCATCGACGCCGTTCGACGCGGCGGCCCGGCAGGGAAACCCCGGTGGGAAGTCATGATCGACGGCGGCAGGACGACCACGGGAAGGGATGCCCTGGAGTGGGCGGTGGAACTGGTCGACAGAGGCGCTGGAGAGCTGGTGATGAACAGTATCGACGCCGACGGAACGCGAGAAGGTTACGACATCGATCTGAACCGCTCTGTGGCGGAACTTGTGGACGTGCCGATTGTGGCTTCGGGGGGCTCTGGTGAACCTGAACATATGTATCAGGTGCTTGAGGAAGGCAAGGCCAGCGCGGCTCTGGCGGCATCGATTTTTCACTATCGGCACTATAGCATACCTCAGGTTAAGGCGTACCTGGCCGGGCGGGGCGTCTGCGTGCGCCCCCGGGCAAGGGTGGACCTGTAATGGATCGCAAGTTGACGAACGGGTCGCGCAAGATCCGTGCAGAGGACGGAAACGCGCGCTCTTCCAATCCGAACCGGACGTGCCCCGAACGAAGGGCGTTGTTCGAAGGGGTTCGTCGTGTCGTCCTGAAGCTGGGCACACGCCTGGTCACGCAAAGGGACCAGAGCCTGAATACCGGGTTGATTGAGCGCCTGGCCGCAGACGTGGCCGAACTGCGGCGCAAGGGAATACAGGTTGCCGTCGTGTCGTCCGGCGCGGTCGGGGCCGGAATGGGGCGGCTGGGCCTGGAAGAAAGGCCGCGGCGGCTGTCGGCGTTGCAGGCGACGGCGGCTGTCGGGCAGGGGTTGTTGATGAATGCCTACAAGCTTGCGTTCAGAGCGCATAACCTCCCGGTCGGGCAGGTCCTCCTGACCGCAGATGATCTGGACAACCGTCGCCGTTACGTCAATGCGAGGAATACGCTGGATTCGCTGTTTCGGTTCGGCGCCGTTCCGGTGCTGAACGAGAACGACAGTGTCGCCGTTGAGGAACTCCAGCTCTCGGTTGGCGACAACGACCGCCTTTCGGCGCTGGTGGCGCATTTGATCGACGCCGACCTTCTCGTTATCCTGACCGACGTCGACGGGTTCTTCTCGGAAGATCCGGACCGCCGTACGGACGCGCGCCTCATTACGCGGGTTGAGGAGATACGCCCCGAAATGTTCGAAAGGGCGGGAAGTGCCGGCAGCCGCGTGAGCCTGGGTGGAATGCGTTCAAAACTGGAGGCGGCGCAGAGTGTGACGCGGGGAGGCAGGCTGGCGGTAATTGCAAACGGTCACAAGATCGGACTTGCCCGGATCCTCGCCGGTGCGCCCGCGGGCACGCTGTTTCTTGCCGCGAGGGAAAAGCTGCCCGGCCGCAAGCTCTGGATTGCCAATTCCCGTCGCAATGGCGCCGTGATCGTCGACGACGGCGCAGTGGAGGCCATCGTTGAACGAGGCAAGAGTCTCTTGCCATCGGGAATACTGAAAGTGGAAGGTGCGTTCGAGGCCGGTGAATTGATCGCCGTCGAGGACCGGCGCCGGACGGAGGTCGCACGCGGCGTAGTCAAGTACGGTTCGGACGACGTACAGAGGATATTGGGCAAGTCGACCGGCGAGGTGGTTGCGATTCTGGACGTGGAAGCCGGAGGAGAGGTGGTCCACCGGGACGATCTGGTCGTGCTTTAAAACAGCTTCTTACATCGGGGTTGCCGGAATGAGATTCTATCGGGTAAAACGGGATTTCCTGATCGCACCGCGCAGGCGGATTTATCGATTTCTTTGGATGCTTCCGGCCCTGTGGTTCGTCTATCTGTTTTTCGCCGGAGACAGCGGTTATCTGCAGATTCGGGAGCGGAGCAGGCAGATCGAGGCGATGCGTCTGGAGAATGAAACCGAAAGCGCGGAGAACGTTCAGCTGGAGACCGAGGTCGAAATGCTGAAGAACGACCTGGCGATCATTGAGAGAATCGCACGGGAGCGGTACGGCATGGTCAAGAAGAACGAAACGGTCTATATGGTCTACCCGGGCACAACGGATGCGACGTCGGTAAACGAAAAATGATTTCGAAGACCGAAGGTCTGGTTCTACGCGGGTACCGGATGAGCGAGAGCAGCAAGGTGGTGGTCATCTATACCCGGAGCGCCGGCAAGGTGAAGGTTGTGGCCAGGGGCGCCCGTCGTCCCAGGAGTAAGTTCGG
Source organism: uncultured bacterium (assembly GCA_964551635.1). Taxonomy (GTDB): domain Bacteria; phylum Latescibacterota; class UBA2968; order UBA2968; genus JAAXHE01. The sequence continues at coordinate 22,008 of CAZKDZ010000250.1, forward strand.
CGCCAGTGTGGAACCGATCACATGGGGTGCGTACGTTTATTACAGCAGGGAAAACAGAGACCTGCAGACGCTGAGCGAGGGTGACATCCTTTATGCCTTTGAAGGTCTCAAACGGGTTTACCGGCGCCTCGCTTACGCAAGCGCCGTCTGTGATCTGCTGGATCGTCTGACACCGGAAGCGGATCCGAACGCGCTCCTGTGCAGCGTTACCCTGGACTCGCTGCGATGGATGGAAACCGTCGAGGAAGAGGCGGTTGAATTGCCGCTCTGGTATTTTCAGCTGAAGGCGGCGGCGATGCTTGGATATCGTCCTCATCTGAGCGGTTGTGTCGGGTGCGGCACGCGACTAACCGGCGACAAAGCCTGCTTCGACGCAGGGCGAGGCGGTACTGTCTGCAGCCGTTGCGATCGCGGGGGCATTGAAGTGAAACTGGCGACCATAAGATACCTGGAACACCTTCAGACGGCGCGTGCGGACCGGATCGACGACAGGGGATTCCGTGAGGTAGATACCGGCGAAGCGCGTCGTGTGCTGCGCGGCTTCCTTTGGCGCCACATTGAAAACCGCGGCCAGGTCAAGTCACTGGACTTTCTGAATCGGCTGTTGGCCGCGGAAGCGCCGCAGGTGCCATACGGCGGCTGAAGAGTTTGCGCCGGCATCGGGCGGTATACGAAAACACAATACAGGGTAAAGGAACGGGTTAGACGAATGCGAGAGCGGGCCGTGTTCGAAAAAAAATATGATCCGGGGTCTGTCGAAAGGACCTGGTACGCCTTCTGGGAGGAAAAGGGCTATTTCAAGCCGGAATACCGGTCTGGAGGTAAGCCGTTTTCTGTCACGATTCCCCCGCCCAACGTCACGGGAGAACTCCACATGGGGCATGCGCTTCAGCATGCGATCCATGATGCAGTGGTGCGATGGAAGCGCATGCAGGGGCACCGAACGCTCTGCCTGCCAGGCACAGACCACGCCGGCATCGCGACGCAGATGAAGGTGGAACAACAGTTGTTCGAGGAAGAAGGAAGGGGTCGCCACGATATTGGCCGGGACCGGATGTTAAAGCGCATCGTGGCCTGGAAGCAGGAATACGGAGGAACCATTTTAAACCAGCTCCGGGAAATGGGTTGCAGCTATGATTGGGACCGTGAACGGTACACAATGGAAAGCGGCTACGCCCGCGCGGTTCTGTTCGCTTTTGTGAAGTTCTATGAGCGGGGATGGATCTACCGCGGCAAGCGTATGGTAAACTGGTGTCCAAGGTGCGGCACGGTTATCTCCGACCTCGAGGTGGAGGATCGGGAGAACGAGGGACACCTCTGGCATATCCGGTATCCGGGCCTGGACGGCCGGCCCGACGTGGTGGTTGCAACGACACGCCCGGAGACGATGCTGGGCGACACCGGCGTGGCGGTTCATCCCGATGACCGGCGCTGGCAGCGGGCAGTTGGCGGACGCGTCATGTTGCCGCTGATGGAACGCCCGATCCCGATCGTTGCCGACAGCTATGCGGATCCGGAGATGGGCAGCGGAGCGGTAAAGGTGACCCCGGCGCACGATCCGAACGACTACGAAATAGGATTGCGACATGGGTTGCCGGAGATACAGGTAATCGGATTTGGCGGAGAGATGACCGGGGAAGCCGGTTCATACCGTGGCATGGACCGGTTCGCCTGCCGACAAGCGGTGATTTCGGACCTGAAAGAATCAGGTCTTCTCGAGAGAATCGAGGATTACCGGCACATGGTGCCTCACCACGACAAATGTGGCACCTCCATCGAGCCGCTGCCTATGGATCAGTGGTTTCTGGCCATGAAGTCCCTGGCGGAACAGGCACAGCCCGCCTTGAAAGAACAGGAGATCAGGTACGTGCCGGATCGATTCCGGGCGTATTCGATCGATTGGCTCGAGAACATCCAGGACTGGTGCATCTCACGTCAGATCTGGTGGGGACACCGAATTCCGGTGTGGACCTGCGAGGACTGCGGGGAGATGCTGGTTCGTGTGGATACGCCCGCAGCATGTGACGCATGCGGCGGCCGGAACCTTGTGCAGGATCCCGACGTTCTTGATACGTGGTTCTCTTCGGCCCTCTGGCCCTTCGCCACTCTCGGATGGCCGGAGCCGGCCGAAGATCTGAAGGAGTTCCATCCGACCGACCTGATGATAACCGGCAGGGATATCCTCTATCTGTGGGTGGCGCGGATGATCATGACGGCCGTCGAGTTCGTGGATGAGATCCCTTTTGGAACGGTTCTGGTGCATCCGACCGTCCAGACACGTGACGGCAAGCGAATGAGCAAGTCGCTGGGTACCGGAATTGATCCCAGAGAACTGATCGAACGATACGGTGCCGACGCAACGCGTCTGTCCCTGCTTTACCAGTGCGGCAGTTCGCAGGATATTCGTTTCGACGCCGACATCGTGGAAAACCGCTTGCAGGAATCACCCATAACGGAGTCCTGCAGGAATTTCTGCAACAAGGTTTGGAACGCGGCGAGGTTTGTTCAGATGAACCTGGAAGGACACGACCTCGCGGAGATGCCGCCGCCGCTTGCCGACAACGCTGCGGACCGATGGATTCTCAGCCAGTACAACCGCACGGTGCATGCCGTGACGGCGTCTCTGGAGGACTATCGCTTTGACGAAGCCTCCAGGACGCTCTACGAATTCGTGTGGAATTCGTATTGCGACTGGTATCTTGAGATCGCCAAGGTCCGGTTGAGCGCAGGAGATCCGGAAGCGGCAGCGATGACGCGGCGCATACTCGTCCACGTACTGGAGGGATCGCTGCGACTGCTGCATCCAATGGCGCCGTTCATCTCCGAAGCGCTGTGGCAGCAGCTTCCACATTCGGGAGCGGCGCTGATTGTCGCAAAGTGGCCCGAGGCAGACCAGGGCCGATTCGATGAAACGGCGGAGCGGGAGATGGCACTCCTGCAGGCGGTCGTGGGTGCAGTACGGAATATACGGGGCACGATGCGGGTGCCGCCCGGCAGGCCCGCGGATGTCCTTCTGAAGGTGAGTTCGCACGAAGTCGGGGATGTGCTGACCCGTTTCGAGGTCTATCTCCGAACGCTGGCCAGGGTAGCGGATCTTCGTATCGGCGCCGACGTCGTCAGGCCTGCGGGTTCCGCCAGCGCCGTGTTGAAAGACGTGGAGATCTTTGTGCCCTTACAGGGTCTCATCGATCTGGATGTCGAGCGCCGGCGTCTGCAAAAGGAGATCGACAAGCTGGAGACGCTGCTCGGCGGACTTGACAGGAAACTCAGAAACTCAGGTTTCCTGAACAACGCGCCCCCCGAGGTGATTGACAGGGAAAAGGGACGTCACGCAGAGTATTCGAGTGCGCTGGGCAGGTTGAACGACAATCTCGCGGCCGTCATGCCGTGATCGGCCAGACCACAAACCCCATTGGCCAGTCTTTAACAAATTACGGTGTGATTCCGGGGCACCGAGCGGCAACGGTTCGCCGCCGGAAATATTGAAACAGCTTCTGAGGCGAATCGACCCGGTCAGGTGATACTCGATGAGATTCAGGATCAGCAGGGTGTTGAGATACTACTCGCGGCGCGTTTCGCTTTATTGCGGGATTTGCGTTCTGGTATACGCCGGCGTCGCGGGAGGCGTGGTACTTCGTTTCAAGGACGAACTGCCTTCCTTTACGCAACTGGAAGAGGTGGAGCCGGCGCGCACCACCAGCATCATTTCCACCGATGGAGCGGTGTTGAAGCGGTTCTGGGTGGAGAATCGCGTTCCGATACCGTACACAGAGATACCGGATGCCGCGATATCGGCGTTGACCGCAACGGAGGATCAGCTCTTCTGGAGCCATTGGGGCGTGAGCCTTCCAGACATCTTCCGCGCCGTTTTGCGCAACCTGACGCAGGAGGGAAGTCTTAAGGGGCACGGCGCCAGCACGATTACGCAACAGCTTGCCCGAAATCTGTTTCTGGACCAGAAACAGACCTGGACACGCAAGGTGAAGGAGCAGTTGACGGCCGTGCTGCTCGAACGGACGTACACGAAACGTGAAATTATCGAGATTTATTTCAACAAGGTTCTGTTCGGCAATGGCGCGTACGGTCTTCAGTCCGCCGCGGAGCGGTTCTTCGGCAAAAACGCGGATGAGTTGGCGCTGGAGGAGTGCGCGCTGCTGGTCGGTCTGCTGAGAGGACCCTATTTCTATTCACCAATCAACCATCCCCGGCGGGCCAGAGACAGGCGCGACCTGGTCCTTCGTTTGATGCGAAACACGGGTCAAATCAGCCAGGCGGAGTTTCTTGCAGCCGTGGAGCGACCCATCGTTCTGAAAGATGCCAGGGATGAAGAGATCGGCGAAGCGCCTTATTTCACGGAGTACATCCGAAGGTATCTGGAGAGGAAGTACGGCTGGAATCTCCTCTACAAGGACGGCGCTTCAGTCTATTCGACCGTGGACAGCCGGATCCAGACCATTGCGGAGAATACCCTGCTGGACCACCTCGAGATCGTGCAGAAACGGGTGGATTCCAAACGACGGCGGAGCAGGCCGGATACGGCGTTCTGGGCCGGTATCAATACGCTGGAAGACTCCCTGAGGGCGACCGTGGTCCAGGGCGCACTGGTTGCCATGGACACCCGCACAGGGCACATACTCGCCATGGTGGGCGGTCGCGACTTCACCGAGACCAAGTTCAACCGGGCGGTTCAGGCGCTGCGCCAGCCCGGATCGGCATTCAAGCCGATCATATATGCGTCGGCAGTTGCGCAGAAGATCCCGCCCACCCGCCGGTATCCCGATACGGCTGTTACCGTAAAGATGTTCGACGGCAGCCTGTGGCGGCCCCAGAACTACGATCGAAAGTTTCTGGGCTGGATGACGATGCGTGAAGGTCTCGCTATGTCGCGAAACGTTGTGACCACGAAGATTCTGGAAGACATCGGACCCCGTACTGCCGTGCGACAGGCCGGGCGAATGGGAATTACGAGCAGGATCCGGGCCGTGAAATCCCTCGGTATGGGTACGAGTGAAGTGAAACTGATCGACCTCGTGGCCGCCTACGGCACGTTCCCCAACGGAGGTATACGCGTGGAGCCGGTTGCCATCCTGAAGATAACGGACAAGGATGGAAACATCGTCGAGAGCCGGATTCAGGGAAAAGAGCAGGAGGCACTCAGCGCGGCGGCGGCCGCCGTAGCAACGAATATGCTCCGGTCCGTAATGGACATGTATAAGCAGACCGCCAAAGGCGTCTGGCGCGGCACCGGTACGGGCGCCCGATCGTCCTACGGGTTTCGGCGACCGGCGGCGGGAAAAACGGGTACCACTCAGAACTTCGCGGACGCGTGGTTCGTAGGCTTTACGCCGCAGATCGTGGCAGGCGTGTGGGTAGGCTTCGACGACTATCGGGTCTCTTTGGGAAGCAGGATGTCTGGCGCAGCCGTTGCGCTGCCGGTTTGGGCGAAATTCATGAAGAAAGCACATCAAACACTCGGATTGCCCAAAGAGGAATTCGAGCTGCCCCCGGGCGTCGCCCAACTGGAGGTATGCGGCGATACGTTTGAGGTGGCGTCCATGTATTGTCCGAATCGCCTTGAAGAAGTGTTTGTGCCCGGTTCCGAACCGACGTCTCCGTGTCCGGAACACACGGCGGCGGTGGTCCGGCGTCCCGGACTGAAGAAAAAGGATCGTGAAAACACAAAACGGGCATATCAGTTCTGAATGAACCACAGGGACTGCGCTCAACCTGCCGATGTGTGCCAACCGGGACGGACAATAACAAAGCCCGGCGATTTTATCGCCGGGCTTTGTCTTCTGATTCGGATTGGACGCTTATGCCCTTGCGCGGCGGGCGGCGCCGGCCGCCGCCTCTCTCCGGCGATCCAGTGCATTCTGCCAGACCAGCACCAGCGGACTTGCCACGAACGAAGAGGAGTAGGTCCCGACAATTACCCCGATCATCAGAGCAAAGGCAAAGTCGCGAATGACCTCCCCGCCAAGGACAAGCAGGCCCATGACAACGAGCAGTGTTGTACCGGAGGTGAGTACCGTGCGATTCAGGCTTTCGTTGATGCTGCGATTGATGACCTCCGCCGAGCTGTCTCTTCGGTAAAGTTTTCGATTCTCCCGGATGCGGTCGTAGACCACAATGGTGTCGTTCAGTGAGTATCCGACGATCGTAAGCAGTGCCGCCACAATGGCGAGCGAAATCTCCTTATCCATCAGGGAGAAGACGCCCAGGGTGATCAGAACGTCGTGGAAAAGCGCCACCACCGCGGCGATGCCGAACTGGATCTGCTTGAAGCGCCACCAGATGTAAAAGACGATCAGTACCAATGAGACCAGGATGGCATTGACCGCGTTCTGTTTGAGTTCGCTGCCGATCTTGGGCCCGACCGCCTCCTGTCGCCGCAGCCACTGCGTTGGATCGGGAATGCTGGACGCAAATTCCGATTTGAGCGTGTTCTTTATGGCGTCGGCGGTCACCGTCCCTTCCGCTTCTTCCTCAACTCGAATGAGAATGTCGGAAGCCGGGCCGAAGACCTTGATTTCGCTGTGTCTGAGGTCGCGTCGTTCACCCTTGAGGTCGACGTCCCGCAGGGCATCCCTCAGGTTGGCAACCTCTACAGGGGGATTGAAGTGCAATTCCAGCAGCGTGCCACCGGCGAAGTCGATGCCGAGGTTGTAGCCGCCTTTCGTAATCGTGGAGCCCACGCCGATCAGGATCAGAAACGTCGACAGAACGAGCGCCGCCTTTCGCAGGCTGAGGAAGTCAAACGATGGACGACGGAATACGGTCAGTCTGCCGATACTGATGGAGGTCAGCTGCCATCGATTGATTGCGATATTGAAGAGGGTGCGGGTGACGAACAACGCGGTGAACATGCTGCAAAGGATACCCACCATGAGCGTCAGCGCGAAGCCACGGATGGGACCCGTACCGAACTGGTAGAGTACCACGGCGGTGATGACCGTGGTAATATTGGCGTCGACAATGGTAAGCAGCGCTCTGCCGTACCCGTCTTCCACCGCAACGCGGACGGTCTTGCCGTTACGCAACTCTTCGCGGATCCGCTCGAAGATGAGCACATTGGCATCGACTGCCATACCGATGGTCAGAATGATACCGGCGATTCCGGGCAGGGTGAGCGTGCCGCCGAAACCCGCGAGGACCGCCATCACGAACAAAAGATTCAGAAACAGCGCAAAGTTGGCGACGATCCCGGAGAGGCCGTAATAAAGAACCATGAATACCATAACGACCGCCAGGCCGATCAGCGCGGCCTTCCGCCCCTGCTCGATGGAATCCCGTCCGAGCGAAGGACCTACCGTCCGGTCTTCGACAATAGGCGCGTTGGCCGGAAGGGCGCCCGCCCGCAGCACGATGGCGAGATCCTTTGCTTCCTCCAGGTCTCCGCTGCCTTCGATGATGGAACGCCCATCGCGAATTTTCGCCCGAATCGTAGGCGCCGAGTAAACCTGGTCATCGAGAATGATGGCCATGCGTTCTTCGAGGTGGGCGCCGGTCACACGGGAGAAGAGTTTGATGCCGTCGTTCGTTGTGGTGAAATTGATGATGGGCTGGCCCGCATTTTCAAAACTCTGACCCTTGGTCACCTTGGCGTCCTGGACGATTTCGCCGGTCATTTCGATACGCTTATACAGGAAGTAGAGACGGCGGTACTTCCGACCATCGCCGAACTCCTCCACCTCGTTTCCCCAGAGGAACTGGGTATCGTCCGGAATGAGCTCCCGGACCTCGGCATCTTCGAAAATGAGGGCCTTTACGGTCTGAATCCGGTCTGCCGGTACAACCATGTCTTCACCAAGCGCGAGTACATACCGTTTGATCGACGATCTCTCGTCTTCGGCCTTTTCCTCGAAGAGGCCCGCGGCGTCCTTTCTCGTCGAGTCTTCCGGAGCCCGAGCGGCCAGATGCGACTCGATTCGGTCGATCAGCCGGGAGCGGTCGAGTACCGGAGCCAGAATCTTGAACTCGAGCCGGGCCTGGGTCTGAATGAGGTTCTTGGCCCGTTCCACGTCCTGAACACCGGGCAGTTCGACCACGATGCGCCATTCGCCCTCCCGGTGAATAATCGGTTCGGCCACACCGAACTGATCGACACGGTTGGTGATGATCTCCTTGACGCGATCGACGACGTCCGCCCGTTCGTCTTCGGAAAGACCGGTTGGATCCACTTCGAGGACCAGATGGATTCCGCCCTGGAGATCCAGCCCCAGGTTGACGGCTTCCCGTTTGACGGCTTCGAGTCTGTCGGGATCCGATGGGGGGTCGAAATAGTACCGGTACGTTGGGTAAAGGTAGTAGACGGCCAGCAGAATTGTCGCGAGGATGATCAGAATGCGGAGGTTGTCTTTTTTCATTATTGAATCTTGACTCCTGTAAACGCTGCGGATCCGGTTTCGGGATGGCGTCGTGCCGGCAATGTTGTTCCCTCGGTCACGACGATCTACTTCTGCCGTTCGACCACGTGTCTCACGGCGAGTTCAAGGGCGTCCCGCGCTTCCGACGATTTCAGTTCCGCCAGGCTCTTCAGGCCGGAGGACGCGTACTCCCTCGCTTCCCGGCGGGCGGCCTCGATACCGTCGTAACGCCTGACGAAGCGGAGAACTTCCTGGAGTTCGGCATCGGATTGAATGCCGTTCCGCACCTTCGTCTGGATCTTCTCGGCATCGCCGTTGGGACAATTGGCAATCGCGCGAATCAGCGGCAACGTCAGTTTTCTCTCGCGCACGTCGGTCCCTACCGGTTTGCCCAGAGACGCTTCGTCGCCAATGAAATCCAGGAGATCGTCGGTAATCTGGAAAGCGATTCCCACTTCCTGTCCGAACGTGGACATCCGTGAGACCTGCTCGGGAGTCCCGCCCCCCAGAATGGCGCCAACCTCGCAGGAAAGGGCCATCAGCGACGCGGTCTTCTTGTCGATCATCTTGAAGTAGCGCGCGGCCTCCGCGTCGTTTCCACTTTCCACCTCCAGGATCTCACCTTCGATCATCCGGCTCACGGCTCGCGTCGCGGCTCGCATCACGTCCATGGAATCCAGGCCGACCAGCAATTGCAAAGCCCTGGCCAGAAGAAAATCTCCCATCAGTACCGCGGCCTTGTTGCCCCACCTCAGGTTGAGGACCTCCGCGCCCCGGCGCTTGTCGGCGAGGTCGATGACGTCATCGTGGATCAATGTTGCCGTGTGGATGATTTCGATGCCTGCAGCGGCATCCACCACCCTGTCGGAGCACTTCCCGATGGCCTGCGCGGTCAACAGCGAGAGAGCCGGGCGAATGATCTTGCCCTTCGTCGTCAGAATGTGGCTGCCCATGGCCTGAACCAGATTGACATCGGAGGCGAGCGTCTCCGTGAATCGCCTCTCGAAACGCTCGATCTGGGGCTGTACGGGCTGAAGAATCCGATCTAGCATTGGGCTTTGGAATGGACGTGTGCGGTCTGTGGGTGTAGCGCGCGAAACAGCATTTTCCAGAATGGAATAAGACTTTCCAACCTAACAAAAACGAGCGTGTTTGTCAATCACTAGCTAAAAGCCCGGCGTTCACGCTGTAAACGACTTTCCACCGCTCGGCGGGAATGGCGTCATATCCGAGCCCGTCGCATTTGGTGTAGACGCACGTCGACTTACCGTCGGACTCGATATGCAGAACGGGATATCCCGTGTCATAGGCGCCGCCCCGGACCAGCAGCGTGTTTCCGACCAGATTCTCATTGGACGGCAGCCCGTCAATCCGGTAGAAACTGGTGGTATTGTCCGTTTCCACGTCCAGGATCGTTCCACCGGCCACCGGCGTTTCCATTTCAAGGACGTGATCGTCCAGTCTGGCCATTGCGCCGCCAAGCAGATAGGCAGACGCCGGTTGCCCGTCCGGCGCGAGGGAAAAAACGCAGACCCGGCCGTTCGTTTCCAGGGTGCCTCCGGGCGTGTCGAAAACGGCGGTCTGATCCTGGGGGCAGACCACCACGATGTCCGTGCCCGATTCACGGGAAACGACAACGCCCGCGGCGTCCCCCGATGCGGGTGCAAGCCGCTCCACCGCCGTAACGAACGCGCGGGAACGCGGACTCACGTCGAACAGGCTGAGAAAGACGCTGCATGCGGGACTTCCGGTACGGCGGCGGACCACGTACGGAATGGTTTCTCCGGTCCGGACGTTGTCGCGTGAGCCGGTGCCCCTCTCGCCCCATCCTCTTCCGATCATCACCTGCTCACCGTCGATTGGAAGGGCGTGGGCGGTGAACCGCTGCCCGTCCATGTCGAAGTGGATCGACCACGCATCATCAGCACGGGCGGCGGCCAGATCCGTCAGGTCCCCCCAGTCGGCTCCGCTCGGCTGGAGGTCCAGACTCAGCGGAACGCCGTGGGCCGCAGGTCCGTGGAACAGATAGTCGTGAATGCTGCCGCCCGTCACCCTGAAGCAGTCGATCAGGTAGCTGCCCGCGCCGCCATGGTCGATTATCGCGCACACGCGACGATACGTGTCGACATCGTAGGCGCTGGATGAAACTTCGGCCACCTTTACCCAGCCGGAACTGTCGAACAGGTGGAGGCTGCCGCCGCGTCCCTCGCGTTTCTGGTCCTGCTCGTCGACGACCACGGTGTTGTGCGCGATGGTGCGTACGGTATTGTGTTTGTCCGGCCGGTCCCAGAGGTAACCGAGGTCGGTCAGGACTTCCTTCCCGTCCTTCCAGTAGACGAGATTCAGACTGTCTTCGTGGTGATGTCCACCCCAGTCCGAGGCGCTGATCAGCGCGGTACTCGTCCGTCCATGTTTCCCGGTGCGAAGCAGGCCGATTCGCAGTGCCGGAAAGAACCGGTCGGCAAGGATCAGCGGAGACGACGGATCCGGCCCCAGGTCCGGGTCGCGGTGGAAGAGGGCGTACTCTCCGCCGTGATTCTCCAGATCGAATTCGCACAGTTCGGCAAGCAGGGCGATGTGGTTCGCGTCGCCATAGCGGGCGGCGATTATATCTGCAATGTCGACGGACATTCTGCAGGCGGTCACGTCGTCGGCGATGACGCCATACCCCAGATCGGGCATCGGGCTCTTGACGTATCCCTCCAGTACCGCCCTGTACCGGCTGTCGCCGTAGATGTCCAGTTCCCGCGGGCGGGCTTCCGGGGATCCCGTATCGGCCGGCAGGGAGTAGCCATGAGCTGCGTCCGCGAAGTGGCGGATTCCATTGAGCGTCATGAATCCGTAACCCGGTGATTCGGAACTCATGCCGTCTTCCAGAAACCAGTTGTACACGAAATGATTGAACCCGTCCAGGCCGAAGCGGACCAGATCCGGATCGTCGAGACTCAGCCCGACCAGGCCCGCGGCGGAGCGGTTGGTCGCGCTCTTGTTGTTGAAGTTCGGATCGGCCAGCAGAAGGATCGTGCTTTCAAGAAGGAGGTCGCGCTCGATCCTCTTGTGTGCTTCCCGGGTATACACGGGACCGCCGGCGGCTCTTGCGCCGCGGGTGAGGTCATACGCGATCGTGACGTCGGAGACGAAGGTGCCCTCCATGCCCACGCCCGTGGCGCGTCCCGCCATCCAGTAACCCACGTGCAACTTTCGGTCCGGCCGGTTTGGCGGCACCACCAGTTCCGGTCCGGGCAGATCCAGGATATTCCTCGCGGCAACCTCTGCCGGCGCGTCCGAGAATTCGCCGTAGCCCGAGTGAACCATATATCCGGAATAGACCTCGGCGAACCGCAGGAGGATATCCCGGGTTCTTTCCGCGTAGCCGATCTCCCATGTCAGCACGTGGGCCAACGCGCACTGGCGCGCCATACGCGCCATATACTCGCATTTGCGCGCGCGGATGTTGGCGGTCCAGGACGAGACGAAGGGGAATCCAATGAGGTCCCAGTGTCTGCCCGTATAATACGTGATTTCCTGCCCTCCGCCGAAGTCGGTCCTGAACACCAGCTCTTCCGGGTAGTCCGAATTGGGATAGACCGTCCTGCAGGTCGTGCAGATCAGTTGATCGGGGCTTTCCGGTTTCCAGCTGTAGTGCCCGTGTACGGGGGCCGCCTCGCAGGCCGGGCACATCGTGAAAAGTTCGCTGTTGGGCGTCTCTCGGGGGATCCACTGAATCAGGTCGTCCGTCGTCAGATGAGGCACGACGGCGATCGACGCAAGCAGATCTTCGAGGAATCGCCGGGCCCAGCCGTGGCGCTCGATGTTCAGGCGGGCGACGTCGAGGTCCTGCGGTTTAAAGAGGGTCGAGGGGGGACGGACTGGACTGATATCACTCTCCATAGCGTTCTCGTTTTGCGTTGGATGTTGGACTCCCGGCGCGATTGATGCCCCGGGATCTCACCCGGGATTATCTGCCGTCGAGGCGCAGGCTTCCCCGCGGCGGCGGCGCGACGTTACCGGAAGCGGTTTACCCGTGCGCTCGTTCGAGGTAATCGGCCGCTCCCGCGGCGATCCACGGGCCGATGGTCGTCAGCAGGAACCGCGCGCCGAGGTCCGTGTATTTCTCAACATTGTGGCACGTGGTGAGGGTGCCCGGCGTTCGTCCCGCGTCCCCGATGCGGATCAGGGTCTCGTCGACCGTGCGTTGAACATCGGGGTGGTCGTTGTTGCCGATATGGCCCATCGAAGCGGCAAGATCCGAAGGAGCGACGAAGAAGACGTCAATCTGATCCACCCCGAGGACGGCATCCAGATTGCGCACCGAGACAATATCCTCGATGAGTACGACAAGCAGCGTTTCATCGTTTGCGGTAAACAGGTAATCGGGTACATCATAACCCTGGCGGCTGGTGAACAGGCCGCGCTTGCCCAGCGGCGCGAACTTACCGCCATCGACGACGTTTCGCGCCTCTGCCGCCGTGTTGACGTGGGGAACGACAATACCCTGTGCACCCCGGTCCAGTGTACGGTAAATCAGGGCCTGATCGTTTCGGTTGACCCTGACGATGGAGGTCATTCCCCAAAGGTCGCAGGCCCTCGTGAGGTTGCCTAGGTCGGCCGCGTTGACGGGACCATGTTCTCCTTCCAGCCAGATGCCGTCGAAGCCGGTATTGCCGAAGGCGTCAATGTCGTCGGGATGGGTGAAGCCGCTTGCGACACAGGCGATTCCACCGTCTGCGAGTTTTCGTTTGACACGGTTCGATCGTATGGTCAAGGTCGATTCTCCTTTTTGCCGGGCTGCTATGGCGTATTGAAGCCGGACCCCCGTTCAGGGCGAATGGGGGTTGCGGCCGAGATCGATGCTGACGGGCGCATGGTCGGAAACAGTCAGTCCGGCCTCGCGGTGGACGGCCGCTTTGCGGAATCGCGCGGCGGCGGCGGCGTTTCCCAGCAGATAGTCGATCCGCCAGCCACGGTCGAGTTCGCGGGCGCGCCCGCGATTGGACCACCAGGAATAGGGTCCCTGCACGTCTCCGAAATGGTGACGGACAAAGTCGTTCCATCCGGTAGCCAGCAGGTCGGTCATCCACTGCCGTTCGTGGGGCAGGAATCCTGAGTTTTTCGCGTTTCCCCTGGCGTAGAAAATGTCTCTTTCGGTGTGAGCAATGTTGAAGTCGCCTCCGAGAACCACGGGTTCATCCCGTTGCGTGTAATTCTCCGCCCACGGCAGAAATCGGGCCATCCAGAGATCTTCCTTGATTTTCTGGCGATCTTCGCTGGATGAGCCCGATGGCAGGTAGACGTTGATCAACCTGACTCCGTGTACGCGTACCTGGAGGATCCGGCCCTCCGGATCCGACCCGTGTATACCGGTTCCGAGAAACTCGAACTTGTGGCGGGACCAGATCGCAACCCCGGAATACCCCTTGCGTTCCGCCGGATGCCAATGGACGTGCCAGCCGCGCGGACTGATCCACTCGGCGGGCAGCTGTTCGGGAAGCGTCCGGATTTCCTGGAGGAGGAGTACGTCTGGAGCGATCCGTTCAACGTGAGCGGAAAAGCCCTTTCTGAGCGCGGCGCGCAGGCCGTTTACATTCCAGGTGGTTATTCGCATGGAGCAGGCGAAAGTGAGGGCGCCTTCTGACACCCGATGGCGGCGGGCGCTGATTCAGACCAGCGCAGAGTCAATGCTGAGCGCGTGATTCCGCCCGGAGACGGTGATGCTGCCGGTACCAGGTGTAAATATAACGTCGGCCGGGTCGCAGTCGATACCGAAGGCGACGGCGAACGTGGCCGAACCTGATTTCAGCACGGTTTCGATCTTCAGGTATCCGACGTCCAGGCTCTCGGCGTCTGCGTGACCCGGTTTCAGGTCCTCGTGCCGGTCCCTTTGAAACGCCGCCTCCGAAGGCGCCAGCAGGCGTACGTTTACAACTGTATCGCCGTCGGCAAGCCTGGCCGAATCTCCGGTTATTTCAGCCGTGTCCGAGAAGTGAATGCGGGACTCCATCCGGGTCGCTTCCGTGACCTCGATCTCGTCTATGACAACAAAAAGCGCAGGACGGAGGAAGAGGAAGTGCCGGACGAAAACCGCGAGTCTGTCGATGCCGTAAGCGGCTGCAATGGAAGCCCTGACGTAATCGTGGGAGCCTGTAAATTCGGTCTTTTCCACGGTTCCGACAAGGCGGCGTTCACCCGGCTGCCCCTGTCCGTCGAAGAGCGGCAGATTGTGACCGTGGGTTGCCTTGAAGATCCATTCTCCCGGGTCCCCGTAACGGCCGATGCCGAGTTCGCGGACGACGGTCCTCTGGCCTGCGTGGATTATATAGTTCCCGACGTCCGCGTGGCCATGGGGTTCTACCGTAGCTCCGATTTTCAACGCCATGACGGGGGCGTCCGGATCATGCCATGAACCTCGCATCACGCACCAGCCAGCATCGGGAAAGTAGGCGGATGGATGGGGCGGAGCCGGCAGTTCGGGAATGACATCTGACGCATCCCAGAAGAGTTCCGCCAGTTTGATGGACGGCCGGCGGTCCGTGGCGACCCGATCGAAGTACGCGGCTGCCCGGTTGCCGTACTCCTGCGCGAATTTGCGGAAGGCCATGCCGCCCGGAAAATGCTTGCTGCAGTCGGCGAAGTTGACCACGCGGTCGGGCGGTAGAAAGCAGTTGATGGGAAACTCGACCGTATTCCTGAGTTTGGGATGGTCGTACAGGCTGATCTGTCCGCCGGTGAGCCGTCTCAGCGCATCCGAAAACGGAAAGGAAGTGACGATGCCGTAGTTCCAATACCCCGGACCCTCCTTCCAGGAACCGTCGTTCTGTATGCCATCGTAGAATTTCGTGATGCGTTCAATACACTCCCGTATGACGCCGATCATGGCTTCGCGAGGACGAATCTCCGTTCTCAGGTGGATGTGTCCCGCATCGAGCATGGCCATAGCGCAAAGGCCCATGTTGGATACGCATACCGAACACCAGTTGCTGTCGTACCGCGACGCCCAGAAGTGATGCTGCATGCCGCCGATGCAGTGCGCCAGGCCGCGCGCGAAGATCATGAACTCGATCTCGCGGCGCTGGTTCTCGGAAAGGTTTCGTACAGGAGGTCGTAAGCTGCGGCGAAACAGGCGCAGGTGTGGCTGCCGTCCAGGTCCAGAAGCATGAATTCGTGGACCGGATGGACCCACGAGGGCCAGCTCATCATTGACGCGAGACCCTCCCAGGCCTTTTCGAAGTAGGCCCGATCCTGGTCGATCGCGTACGCCAGCACATAGTCTTCAACGAGATTCCGCGCCTCGGCGGAAAGGCGGCTGTATGCCTCCCAGATGCCGTTCCGGTAGCTCTCTTCTCTGGGAGGAGGCTTCGGAAATGGCTGATCCAGGCAGGCGTTGAGCCGTTTACGGGTCTGCGCATATACCTCCGCGTGAGAGCCGTCGAGGCAGAGCGCGCGCACCTTCTGGATGTCCGCCCGTGAGAAGAAGAGATAGGGATGTTCCAGAGTCTCCGGTATGAGACGCTCGACGTCAGATGCGGTCATGGAGATACCTGAAAGGGCTGGAATCGGGCAGGACTCGCGGGCCGCCACCGGCGCAGGTTCCGCCGGTCCGGTGGGGCGCGTTATTCGAAGCCAATATAGCGATCGGCGATTTGGGGGTCAAGCAGATGTCATGCAGGGACAGAGCGCAAGAGGCGGCTACGCGCGTTTTCTGGCGAGCAGAACGCGTTCGGTGCCGGTGAGGTCGGGAACGGTCCTTTCGTGGATGAACTCCGACGATCTCTGGAGGAGTTCCAGGACGTCAGGAGCGGTACCGTCGGCGACCTCCAGGGCCAGACACCCGCCCCTGCACAGGTGGCCCGGCGCCCGGGCGATGATCAGACGGTGGAATGCGAGCCCGTCCGGCCCGCCGTCCAGTGCGATCCGGGGATCGAAGCAGCGGACTTCGGGCTGAAGGGTCCGCAGGTCGCCGGTGGCGACATAGGGAGGATTCGAAACGACGGCGTGGAACACGGCGCGCGGCCGGAATGCGCCCAGAAGGTCCGCGCATACGAAGGCAATCCGCTGCTGCACATTGTTGCGAAGGGCGTTGCGAGCCGCGAGTCGGAGGGCTTTCGGGGAAACGTCGGTCGCGACCAGGCGGCTCCCTGGAAGCGTATGCGCAAGCGCTACGGCTACAGGACCGGCTCCTGTACCAACGTCCAGTACTCGCAGCCCGGAATGTGCATGCAGGCGGTCGACCAGCGTTTCGACGAGAATTTCGGTTTCCGGACGGGGAATCAGCGCGTCGGGGCCGACGTAAAAAGGAAGGGAGAAAAACTCGGTTTCGCCAAGCAAATGCTGAAGCGGCACGCGCGCGCGCCGCTTTTGTACGAAATCCCGAAGCCGTTCAACCTGCGCCTGCGTAAGTCGTCGACGCGGGTTCACGAAGATTCCGGAACGGCTCGTTTCAAGGACCGCTGCGAGCAGCCACTCAACGTCGGCACGAGGATCCGGTACGCCGGCATCCGCCAGGCTGCGCGCCAGCATGGCGAGGACATCGGAGGTGGTGGGAAGCGAGGTGAATTCGGCCATGGCCCGCCCGTCTCAACAGTCCGATGTAAAAGGCGCAGCCCGGATGGGCTTTTTCACCGGGCTGCCAGGCCCCGGACCTGGACGGCATCAGGTGGAAACCGAGGAATTCAGTTCGCCGTCTTTTATTTTCTCAGTATGGTCGGCCAGGCGCAGGGCGCTGATGAAATCGTCAAGGTCGCCCTCGAGCGTCTCTTCGAGTTTGTGGAGTGTGAGTTTGATCCGGTGATCGGTAACCCGTCCCTGGGGAAAATTGTACGTGCGTATCTTCGCGCTTCGGTCGCCCGTGCCAACCTGAGCCCTCCGGCTCCTGGAGGTTGTGTCCCTCTGGTCCTGCAGGGCGCGATCGAGAAGTCGCGCGCGGAGGACCTTCATCGCCTTTGCCTTGTTCTTGTGCTGGGACTTCTCGTCCTGGCACTGTACGATCAGCCCGGTGGGTATATGGGTAATCCGAACGGCCGAATCGGTGGTATTGACACTCTGGCCTCCCGGACCCGAGGACCGGTAGACGTCCACCCTGATTTCTTCGGGACTGACTACGATGTCCACTTCCTCCGCTTCGGGCAGCACCGCAACCGTGGAAGTGGAGGTATGGATGCGCCCACTGGATTCGGTCTCGGGAATGCGCTGCACGCGGTGTACGCCGCTTTCGTACTTCAGACTTCCGTAGACATCGCTTCCACCAACTGAAAAGATGACCTCCTTGAATCCGCCGATGCCTGTCGGATTGGCGCTGAGCAGTTCGGCCCGCCACCCCTTTGATTCGGAATAACGGGTGTACATCCTGTATAAATCGGCGGCAAACAGCGCCGCCTCTTCGCCTCCGGCGCCGGCGCGGATCTCCACGATGGTGTTCTTGCTGTCATTGGGATCCCGGGGGATCAGCAGGAGTTGGAGTTTCTCTTCAAGCCGGGCCGCCTCCCGTTCGAGTTCGGCATGTTCCTCGCGTGCAAGTTCGACCAGTTCTGCGTCGCTCGAGTCCCGGATGATCTCACCGGCCTCGTCCAGGCCGGTGACAACCTGCCGATATTCGCGGTAACGGTTGACGATTTCTTCGAGTCGACGAAACTCTTTGGTGAGGTCCGTGAACCTGTCGGGCCTGGCCGCGACGTCCGGCCGCGCCATTTCAGCACGGATCTCCTCGAACCGGTTTTCGACGTCTTTCAGTTGACCGAACATGCGACTTCCCTGTCAGTAATTCCAACGGACGGCTGCATCCGGATATTTGCCGGAAAGACAACAAAAAAGGCGAAGCGGTACGCACGACCACCGGCAGGCGGACGATGCCGTTTCACCTTACATGCAACATACTGGATGGCTAATCTTCGGCGGCGGCCTTCGCGCCTGCCTGTTCAGCAGCATCTCCGGTTTCTTCGTTATCTATATTGTAACGCCGCCGGTACCGTTCCACCATGCCCGCGGTGTCCACCAGTCGCTGTTTGCCCGTGTAGAACGGATGGCAGTTGGAGCAGATGTCCACCCGGAGCCCGGGCACAGTCCCGTGCGTTTCCAGGGATTTTCCACAGGCGCAGGTGATGGTGGTTTCCACGTACTCGGGATGAATATTTGGTTTCACGTGGCAATTTCCCTTTCATGCGGATGAATCGACGACAAAATCAAACCCGAAATATATGCAAAACATGTATCCAACGCAAGAATTTAACAGCCAAATGGCCGCTGCCGGATCCTGACTGTTTTTTCTGGAGGGAGGGTTACAACTGCCTGTTCATTGAATCCAGGAATGCCTCGTTGCTTTTTGTGCCTGCCATCTTCTCCTTGAGGAACTCCATGGCTTCGAGAGCGGGCATCTGATTGAGCAGCCGGCGCAGAATCCAGACCCGGTTGAGTTCCTTGTCATCGAGCAGCAGTTCCTCTTTTCGGGTTCCTGAAAGGGTTACGTCAATGGCGGGATAGATACGCCGGTTGCTCAGGCGCCGGTCCAGTTTCAATTCCATGTTGCCTGTACCCTTGAACTCTTCGAAAATGACCTCGTCCATACGGCTGCCGGTTTCAACGAGTGCCGTGGACAGGATCGTCAGACTGCCGCCCTCTTCAATGTTCCGGGCGGCGCCGAAGAATCGCTTGGGCCATTGCATGGCGCTGGAGTCCAGTCCGCCGGTAAGGATGCGGCCGCTATGAGGGACGACGTTGTTATAGGCCCTGGCGAGGCGCGTGATGCTGTCCAGGAGGATAACGACGTCCTGTTGATGTTCCACCAGGCGCTTGGCCTTTTCGATGACCATATCCGCCACCTGTACATGCCGGGTCGGGGGTTCGTCGAACGTGGAACTGATGACTTCTCCGTTGACGGACCGCAGCATGTCGGTCACTTCCTCGGGGCGTTCATCGATCAGGAGCACGATGAGATTGATTTCGGGGTGATTCTCGGTAATTGCATTGGCTATTTTCTGAAGCAGCATGGTTTTGCCCGTAAAGGGCGGGGCTACGATCATGCCGCGCTGGCCCTTTCCGATCGGCGTCAGCAGATTCATGATTCGAGTTGAGAAGTCATTCGAATCGTATTCCAGTTTCATGCGTTGCCGTGGATGCAGCGGCGTGAGGTTGTCGAAGAGGGTCTTCTGTTTGGCCAGTTCCGGATCTTCGAAGTTTACGGCCTCCACCCGAATGAGCGCAAAATACTTCTCGTCGTTCTTGGGCGGCCGGATCTGGCCGGAAATGGTGTCTCCCGTGCGGAGATTGAAGCGTTTTATCTGCGAATGTGAAACATAGATGTCATCCGGGCCAGGGAGATAATTGTAATTGGGAGACCGCAGGAAACCGAAACCGTCTTCCAGGATTTCCAGAACGCCCTTGGCCAGAATCAGGCCGTTTTTGGCGGTCTGTGCCTGAATGATTGCGAAAATCAGCTCCTGTTTTCTCAGGCTTCCGTAGCTCTGGATCTCGAGGGACTGGGCCAGCCTCGCGAGCTCCGAAATGTTCATGTTCTGGAGTTCCAGTATTTCCACGCCACCTGCCCGCGTCGGCGCTTTGGAGACTTCCCTGGTTGTTTCGGTTGCCATTGGGTAATCCAATATGTTGAAGTTGCTGCGTGTGGGATACAGGCGGCTTGTCTCTCAGGGACTGCGGCCGAACCCGGACAGCCGGAGGCAACATCGGAGAAACGGGTCGGACGTGTCTGACGAAAGGAGGTGGATCAGAGGAAGTTCGTCCAGCAAAGGATGCCTGAAGCGAGGAGCCGTCTGTATATCTGCGGTAAAAAAGTGGGAAGGAAGCAGAAGAATTACACCGGAAAAGTAAACCAAGATCTCGGAGTTGTCAAGGTTTTTCTTTATTTTTCCGTAAGATAGAGAAGATGCCTTACGCAAATATCGCAGGATATGTACCCGAAGCGGGGCGCGAATGCCATTCGGAAAATGGAGAATCGGTCTTGCCTTTTGTGGATTCACTGCATAGGTTAGTTGGAACTGAAGTTTCGGGGGGAGCCGACATGCCGAGATCCGCCTCGGAATACGCCGCGTTGCTGGAGGGCTTGAACGAAGGCGTGATTGCGTTCGACCGGCATCGCAACGTCCTGTTGGCCAACGGGGCATCGGTTCGCCTGCTGGGACTGGCTGAACAGGAAGCGGTGGGGCGCGTAGCCGACGAGCTGTTCGCCGCAAGCCCTGAACTGCTGAAGATTCTGGAGGCCGGATTTCGAGGTCGCCTGTATCCGGAACCGAGGGATCTGGTATTGCAGCAGGGCGACGGCGGAGTGCGCCGACTTGGCGCAACCACTTCGTACTTGAATGCCGAATTGGAACAGGGGCTGGTTCTGGTTGTACAGGACGTTTCGTCTCTGAAGCAGATGGAGCGGGAGACGTACCAGGTTGCAAAGATGAGCGCGCTCGGTCGCCTGGCCGCATCCGTCGCGCACGAGGTCCGGAATCCACTGGGTGCGGTGGATATTCAGTTGCAGCTCCTGGAAGACGACCTTCGGGCAGTGGATGAGGGGATGCGGAGCCGCGTTTACCGCAGGCTGAAAATCGCCCAGATGGAGATGAAGCGGCTCGATCGGATCGTGCATAATTTTCTGAGGTTTTCCAGAACGCCGAGGCTGGATCTGCGACGGATCTGCCTGAACGACGTGGTTCAGCATGTGTTCGATCTGGTCACTCCGGAAGCCAGGGAACGGGGAATTCGGCTGCACCTGGATCCCGGCGAAGGTCTTCCTGCGGTGAGTGGAGACGAAAGCCAGTTGGGCCAGGCTGTCCTGAACATTACGGTAAACGCTTTCCAGGCCATGGAAACCGATGGGCAACTGCGCGCGCGAACCTGGATCGATTCCGCCGCCAACCGTGTATGCCTGTCAATTTCAGATACCGGCTGCGGCATTCCGGATGAGGAGATCGATCGAGTTTTCGAGTACTACTATACAACCCGCGACGAAGGCACAGGGCTGGGTCTCTCCATCGCACAGCAGATTGTCTATCAGCATCGGGGTCACATCGAGGTGGAGAGCGAAACGGGGAAGGGAACCGTGTTCAGGATTCATATGCCGATTGCCGGGCACACCGGCTAGCCTCCCTGCCGATCGGTACCGGCGGTCGCGCCGGCGGAGTGAAATGAAAGCGATAGACATCAGGGTCTTTGTGGCCGACGATGAGTACCACATTTGTGAGGGGCTCAAGGAGTCGTTGACGAACGCCGGGTATTCGGTCGATGTCGCATACGACGGCGAGGCCGCGGCCGAACGTCTGCAAGCGCGGGTTTATCACGCCGCGATACTGGATCTCAAGATGCCGGGAATCGACGGCATCACCCTGTTGAAGCGGCTGAAGAAAACCAGCCCCGATACCGGAGTCATCATTATCACTGCCTTTGGTGAGGTCTCCTCGGCGGTAGATGCCATGCGACTCGGCGCGTACGACTACCTGGCGAAACCGGTGGACCTCAAGCGGCTTCATCTGTCCCTGCAACACCTCCTGGAACATCAGGCGCTGGTTGCCGAAAACAAGGAGCTCCGGGCCTGGCTGGGTTCTACGGAGGCCTTCGGTCAGATCGTGAACCGGAGCTCCGCAATGCAGCAGGTCTGCGACACGCTTGCGCAGGCGGCGATAACCGATGTTCCCGTACTGGTCATGGGCGATACGGGAACGGGCAAGGAACTGGTCGCAAGGGCCGTTCACCAGCGCAGCAGCCGCAACAAGGGTCCGCTTGTAGCGGTCAATTGCGGAGCCGTTCCCGAGACATTGTTCGAGCGTGAGTTGTTCGGCCACGTAAGGGGTGCGTTTACAGGCGCCCACGCGGACAAGCCGGGACGTTTCGCAGCTGCCGAGGGCGGCACCCTGTTCCTCGATGAAGTCGGCGAGATTCCACTGGCGAATCAGGTGGACCTCCTGCGGGTTCTGGAGGAAAAGGTGTATACACCCGTTGGCAGCAACGAATCGAAAAAGGCAGACGTGCGAATCATCTTTGCCACGAACAGAAATCTGGATCTGGAAGTCAGGGAGGGTCGATTCCGCGAAGATCTGTTTTACAGGATAAACGTCGTGCCGATTCGCCTCCCGCACTTGAAGAACCGCAAGGACGACATTCCATTGCTTGTGGAGACGTTTATGGATGAACTCTGTACGGTTCATCAGAAATCCAGAAAACGATTCACACCGAACGCGATGCGTATGATACTGAATTACGCCTGGCCGGGAAACGTCAGGGAACTGAAGAATACGGTAGAGCGGATCGTCGTGACGTGTCCGGAAACCCGGGTCGACACCAAACGGCTGCCCACGGCCATTCGCGCAACCGCACCGGTCCGGAAGGATCTTGTTGTTCCATTGAATTCCTCCATTGAGGAAACGGAACGCCTGCTTATCGAGAATACACTGGCTCACTTGACTTCCAACCGGAAGGAAGCAGCCCGAATTCTGGGTATCAGTGTGCGGGCGCTGCATTACAAGATCAAGAAATACAAACTCGGCTCCTGAAAAACGGCACAATTGGCGCATTTGGAGGCCTTGGCGGCGGCGGGCTGCAATTTTTGCGCAATCTGCGCGGGCTCGAGTGCAAATATTGCATTGAATGGAACATCTGGATGGAAATGTAACGCCCGGCGAAAGGAATCGCCGGGCGTAAGTTTATTTAAAACAGGCACCTGTACACATACTGCCAAAACTGGCATTAAAGTTGCTTATAAATAGGGTGACGATTGCATCGGATTCGCTGATACGTATGAAAACCGTCGTATCGCGTCACTTTCAGCGGTTTCCAACTGTCAGGATGTCATCTGGCAACGAGCGTTCAACGCGGGTTTGCTGCAATAATTGCATTTTAATGGCGGACTGATTCGGGAAATCGCAACACCTGGATCCGGACGCGGAACTGATTTGAACTGAATTTTGGAGTCACCGTTTACAGAAATGGCCCTGTCAAAATTCCACTACAGCAGTGAATGGGAAACGGACCTGAGCGGTGTGGTCGGTTTCCACCCTTCGACGATGGTCCGAAACCTCGAACCGCGGGATCGGATGGGGGCAATCAAGGCGCTCGTAGATCGTTTGCACGGCTCTGGTTACGTGGCGGACAGTTTGCGTTTTCTGCAATCGGTTCTGGACAGGGAAGACCTTGAGAGTACCGCGGTCGGAAACGGGATTGCGTTTCCCCACGCACGTTGTGGTTCCGCCAGGCATCTCGGTATGGCGTTGGGCATTTCAGATCACGGTGTGGACTTTCACTCGGACACGCATCCTGAGCCGGTTCGGCTCATTTGCCTCGTGGCCGTGCCCTCCGAGGGCGATATAAGATACCTGCCGCTTCTCGGCTATCTGTGCCGGCTTTTCCACGAGGATTTTACCGGAACTTTTCTCAGGTCCCGTACTGCAGAGGAGATGAACCGAATGCTGCTGCGGCAGATGCGCCTGCACGGGGCTCTGCCGGAGGCGTGCATGGAGTACGTCCCGGCGACCTAGCTGGAAGCTGTCTCGAAATTCTCAGCTTCTTGGACACACGAATCCCACACTGATTTTCCGGAGGTTGGAAACGTGGCTGGAATCATGATTCAGGACAGCGAGTCTCTCGATCTCTATCTGAGGGACATCGCCTCTTCGGAACCGCTTACCGCGGAGACCGAGATCGCACTCGCGCACCGCATAAGAAAGGGAGACCAGAAGGCCAGAGACAGGCTGGTTGCTTCTAATCTCCGATTCGTCGTCAGCGTTGCCAGGGAATACCAGAACCATGGGGTGCCATTGGCCGATCTGATCAGTGCTGGAAACATGGGTCTGATGACGGCCGCCGAACGATTTGACGGTACGCGGGGGTTCAAGTTCATCTCCTACGCGGTGTGGTGGATCCGCCAGGCCATTCATCAAAGTCTGGCGCAGGACTCCCGCGTGGTGAGGCTGCCCATCAACCGCATCGATCTGTTGCACAACATCGCCAAGGTTTCGCGGGAGATTCGACAGACGGAAGAGGCCGATCCCGATCCGGAGACGATTGCGGAGAAACTCGGCGTTTCCGTGGACATGGTACAGGATACGCTTCTCAGGGCGCGCGATGTCTGGTCGCTCGATGCATCATTTAAAGACGACGATGACCACAGCCTGCTGCATATCCTGCCGGACAGTTCACAAAAGGCGCCGGACCTCGAGGTCGTCGACGAGTCGGTCAAGGACCAGGTGAAGATGGTCCTTGAAACGCTCGACGCGCGGGAAGCGGAAGTGTTGCGCCTTTATTTCGGGCTGGGCGACGAAGAAGCGATGACGCTGGAAGAAATCGGCACCAGGTTCAGCCTTACGCGGGAACGGGTCCGGCAGATCAAGGAAAAGGCCCTCCGGCGATTGCGGCATCCGCGCCGGCGGCTGCAACTCGAGCCGCTGATGGAGTCGGCGTAGTTGACTTTCCGGCCGATTGCCCGGGCCGAAAGTTCTGCCTGACCGGCCGCGGCGCCTTGCAGACTCAAACAGCGAAATCCACGGGGCGGAGACGAAATGTGATCTCCGCCCTTTTTTGTAGCCTGCGGACGGCGTCGGCCGACTTCGACGTGGATGCGGGTACCCTGGAGAGGAACACGGTTGTAACAAGCCGCCTAACAGTCCGTTGATAAAGTCGCTCTGCAGGCGAGGCCGAGCCATTGTGGTCGAAGACAAGGCGCGCAACCGAGTCCCATCCTGCGATTCGGCGAGGGCGC
>CAZKDZ010000251.1:0-20798 GCA_964551635.1 uncultured bacterium
ATCTTCGGCACCGCCGTCATCCTGATACTCGTTCCCGTCACCTATGCGATCCTGGAGGACATCAGGCATGCCGTCGCCGCTCTGTTCCGCCGTCAGCCGGCCGACCGCCGGGACGTTGCGCCGGAAACGGGCGATGATTGAAGCACAACCCGCTTGACATACTGACCCCGCCCTCAGGAAGCGATTTCTGAGCCGCTCCCTGAGCCATTGTCCTGAGCCTGTCGAAGGGCCGGCGACGGCTGATGCGGTGGGGGGATGCTGCTCCCTTCCGTATACAACCAACAGCGTGATTTGACATGCAGGCATTCTGCGTTGGAGTCCTGCTGTATAGTCTGAACCGGCAATTCTTCCGCGAATTCCCAGAATCAGGATGTCGACAATTTTGCAGTCAACTGCAAAATTGTCTTGACTTTTTTGCACTAAAGTGCAAATTTGTCATATGGCTGAAATGAGAACCAGATACCTCGAGACCGCGGTGGGGGACGATCTGAACGACAGGATGGTCTTCGTCGCCGGGCCGCGCCAGGTGGGAAAGACAACGCTCGCGACGCTGCTGGCGAGGCGCTATTCAAACAGCGTCTACCTGAACTGGGACAATCGAACCCATCGGGACCGGATTCTGCGGCAGGAATGGGATCCCGACAGTCAGATTCTCGTCTTCGACGAACTTCACAAGTACGATCGCTGGAAAGGACTGATCAAGGGCATCTGGGATACACGACGAAACAATGAACGGATCATCGTAACCGGGAGTTCGAGGCTGGACACATACCGGCGAGGCGGCGACTCACTCCTGGGACGATACCATTTATACCGTCTCCACCCATTTACCGCATCCGAACTCGACGGGGATCGGAAAGAAAGCGACCCGGCTGAACCTTTCGAATTGACATTCGGGAAAGCCCCTCAAGACACCGTCCGTCATTTGATGGCATACGGAGGATTCCCGGAGCCGTGCCTCTCGGGACGGTCGCGGACACACCGCCGCTGGCTTCAGGAGCGTTTCGAACGGGTTTTCAGGGAAGACATACGGGACACAACCGTCGTCAGGTCGCTTTCACAGATTGAACTTCTGGGAGCGATGATGCCGAAACGCGTCGGGTCGCCGCTCTCGTTGAATGCAATTTCCGAAGACCTGGAAGTCAGCGCGCACACGGTTCGGACCTGGGTGGACCTGCTGTGCCGGAACTACTACACCTTCCCCGTCGCTCCATATCATCGTCGCATCGAACGGGCCGTGAAGAAAGCGGCCAAATACTATCTGTGGGACTGGTCCGAGGTTGCCGACGAAGGCGCACGATTCGAGAATCTCGTCGCCTCCCATCTCCTTAAATTCTGCCATTTCCTTCGAGACGCGGAAGGGATCAATGCGGAACTGCGTTTATTGCGAGACCGTGAAAAGCGTGAAGTTGACTTTGTGGTTCTGTGGAATGACAAACCGTGGTTCCTGATTGAGTGCAAGCTGAACGCCTCCCGAAACCACGCGCACCTCGTTCGTTTTGGTGAACTCCTGAACTTGAAACAGAGATATGTCGTTACTCTTTCCGAAAGAGACGACTACAAGGATCGTCATACCGGCGTCCGTGTCCTGCCGGCATCCAGGTTTCTGACGGCATTCCCGTAGGAGCCGCGAATCCAATGAATTGTCTGCTCAAGGCCCCGGTTACAGAAGCGACCTGACAAATCCCCCGTCCACCTGCAGCGACGTGCCGGTGATATAGCTCGAACGCTCCGACGCCAGGAACACGACGTAATCCGACAGTTCCTCCACGGTCCCGAGGCGGCCCAGGGGTATTTCGTCCTCCAGGGGCCGCATCTCGTCCCGAACCGAAGTTCCATTCGCCCTTGCGGCTTCCTCGAATTCCTCCCGCAGCAGTTCCGTGTCGATAAACCCCGTACATACGTTGTTCACCAGTATCCGATCGCCCGCGTATTCATTTGCAAGCGTCTTCGCAGCGGCCGCAACCGCGGTCCGAAGCACGTTGGACACCGTGTTTCCTGCCGGCTGTTTGACCGCGAACGCGCACAGGTTTATGATCCTGCCGCCGCCCCGCGCCTGCATCAACGGAACGACGCGCCCGCACATGCGGAGTACGTAATTCAGGATCAGGTCCGTATATTCCCGCCACATGGCTTCCGATACCTCCGCGAAAGGCATCGCGGCCGGACCCCCGGAGTTGTTCACGAGGATATCGATACCCCCGAACGCCTCCACGGCTTCCCGCGTCAGTCGATCGACGGTCTCCCCGGTGGAGAGATCACCCGCGACCGTGAGTACGTCCGATCCCGTAACGGCGCGGATCTCCGCGGCGGCCGCTTCCAGCCGCCGCTCGTTCCTCGCGCAGATTGCGACGCGCGCGCCCTCCCTGGCCAGCGCCATTGCGCAGCCCTTTCCCAGGCCTCGGCTTGCGCCCCCTACGATCGCCACCTTGTCTTTCAGTCCCATATCCATCGGAAGACCTCCCATTCGAAATACCTGAATTCGATCGTCCAACTGTCCGGGCGTTCGCTCCGGGCGCCGGACTTCCTCATTTTGATTGACATTCGTTTTCGCCGCGCGCATGATAACGTGCGGCCGACCGGCGGATTCCGGCCGGAGGTCAGCATCCCACGGGAGCCCGGTACAGACCCGAAAAGAGCAAGAGGCAGAGGCATGAGAAAAACACGGATTCTCACGGATAACTTCCGCCATCACGGCCCCGCCACCCGGAGCAGCCACCCGAGAGGCACGGTCGCGGCGGCCGACGGAGACGGTCGGAACGTCGTGCTGGTCTGGCTGTTCGACCATCGCGGCGGGTACGCGCTGCTGGTCATCGACGCCGCAACCGGAGAGAGCCGGGAATTTCCGGTACCCTTTCCGCCTGGCGGCGATTGCCCCTACGCGTCGCTCCTGTCCAGCCGGAACCGCTTCTACACGCACTTCAACGGCTGGTTCGTGGAGTTCGACGTCAACGCAATGGACTACACGTTCTGCAACGAGACGGCTCCGCGCATGGCGATGGGGCTGACCGAAGACGACACGGGCGTGATCTGGTCATCGACCTATCCCCAGAGCGGGCTCGCGTCGTATGATCCGGAGAACGGTGAATTCAGGGACTATGGACACCTGTACGGTCAGAATTGGCGCCAGTACCCCACAACCCTCGCCATCGACGACGCCGGCTGGGCCTACTTCGGCATCGGAACGACCTTGTGCCAGGTCATCGCGTTCGACCGGAAAACCGAAACCGCAACGCCCATCCTCGCGGAAGACGAACGGTCGCGCGGAAGCGCATCCGTATACAGGGACCTCAACGGCAAGGTCTACGCCCTGCCGCCAACCGGGACACCGTGGCCCGGCGACAACCCGGATGCGGAGACATGGTACGAACTCTATCGGGGCGAACGCAAGACCGTACCCCGGCGGGAACGACGCGAAAAACATTATATCTCGGGAGATGCCGGACACGTGAATCCGCATTTTCCGGACGGGAGCGAACTTCTGAAGTGCTGCCTCGTCGACCGCGTGCTATCCGTTCAGGATCCCGACGGCAACCGATCGCCCGACGTGGCGTTCGATTACACCAGTGAGGGCGCACACATCATGGGCGTTGCCGCCGCACCGGACGGCACCATCTGCGGCGGCACGTTCTTCCCGAGGCGCACGTTCAGCTATCGTCCGGAAACCGACGCGTGGATCGAGCGGGAGAGTTTCGGCCAGTGGAATACGGTGGGCCGCCAGGGTGACCGGTTCTACGTAGGCGGTTACGGCAGCGGCGCGCTCCTGGAGTGGGACCCGTTCCAGCCGTGGGTGACAACCGAAAAGGAGAACCCGGCTTCGAACCCCTTCTTCCACCGGACCTGTACGCCCACGATGCATCGCCCGCACAAACTGCTGATCCATCCCGACGGCGAGACGCTGGTTGTGGCGGGGACCCCCGGCTACGGCTACACGGGCGGCGGGCTGCTTATCTGGAACTGCGAGAGGCGAAACGGCTTCCTGCTGGAACACACCGACGTGTTGCCGGACCACTCCACGGCGAGCCTCGCGGCGCTACCCGGGAGAAAGCTGCTGGGCGGCACCACGACCAGCCCCGGGACGGGGGGCGAGCAGAAGGCGGCGGAAGCCGAACTCTACATTCTGGATATGGAGACGAGGGAACTGGAATGGCGCCAGGTCCTCTTCCCCGGGGCGCAGGAATACATGGACCTGTGCATCGGGCGGGACGGTCTGGTGTACGGCTTTGTCGACCGGGCCCGTTTTTTCGTGTTCCGCCCCGAAACGCGCGAAGTCGTCCGCCAGGAAGAAACGGAGCGGACATTCGGACTGACGGCACACCAGCAGGGGCCGCGCGTCTTCGTAACCGCTCCCGATGGTACCGTCTACGTTCTATTCGAAAAGGGCATCGGCCGTATCGAAAGCGGCACGAACACCATCGAAATGTGCGCCCGTTCCCCGGTACCCGTCAGCAACGGTGGGGACTGGCTCGACGGGCGCATCTATTTCACCAGCGACTCCCACCTCTACAGCTGGGAAATCCCGTAACCGTCGCCAGACTGCTCAACGGTCAGCCGGCAGAGCGCGTGTTCGATTGCCCAATCCAGGCGTGGACTCTCGGGCCGCCTATGGGTTCGAGCCAAACGCCACTCTCTTCCAGTTCTCGTAAAATGCTCTGGCGTAGCCTCTGAAAACGTCAAGTCGTTCGGTCACCGTCCGCTCGAAATCCTGCATGGCGCCCTCGCCGAGCGTTTCGAGCAGGGCCTCGTGATAGGCGGGAACGGCGTCCCACTCCGCTATCGTTTCCGCCGTTATCTCGATGTGAAACTGGGCGGTGATCGCGTGGTCCCCCATACTCAACGCCTGGACGGCGCACAACTCGGACGATGCAAGGACCTTCAGACCGTCTGGGACCGTCTTAATCGCTGAGCTGTGCCACTGCAGGCAGGGAAGCGTCTCGGGGAAACCGCTGAAGAATCCGCTGGCCATACCCGGGGCCGTCAGGCGAATATCCATCACCCCCACCTCCGGGATCTCGTTCGGACCCACGTGACCGCCCAGTGCCGAGGCCAGCAACTGATGCCCCAGGCAAATACCCACGAAGGGCATCTTTTTTTCAAGAACCGCGTACCGAATGGCGGCTTTCTCTTCCACCAGCCAGGGGTACGCATCCTCCTCCCATACGTCCATCGGACCGCCCATCGCCCACAACGCGTCATAGGCGTCCAGATCCGGGATGGGTTCTCCCTCGTCAAGTTCAACGGCGTCCCAGCGGATCCCGTCCTCAGCGAAGAATTCCCTGAAGAGACCGGGATGTTCCACGTCCAGGTGTTGGAAGACCAGCAGTCGCTCAATGCCCATCAGGATCTCCCGGGTTTTCCTTAGAAGCTGTCTTAAAATTCCCAGCGGTCTTCGCGCGGCTGCAAATGCGCCGGCCTGCGTTGGTCAAAGCCACCCGTATCTTTAGATATGGGCGGCTTCGCCCGTCGGCGCTGCACGCCCTTCGCGCCTCATAACCGCAACTTTTTCGCTCGCGCTCGGGAACTCACCGGTAATTTTAAAACAGCTTCTTCTGGATTCCTGGTTGCGGATTCGATATCTTGAGCCAACTCCGTGTGCCGCACCCATAGCCTGCCGAACGGCGGACAGACTTGATGGGCCGGTACAGGTCAAGACGCGGAGCAGAGTGCAAGATGTCTTGTGGAGGCAGATGCGATGAATCTGTTGCGAAAATGCGGCGCGGAATTCGTCGGCGCCTTTGCCATCGTACTTGGAGGGTGCGGCGCCGTTGCTGCAAATCAGATCAGCGGCGGCGCTGTCTCACACGTGGGCGTCGCCACGTCATTCGGCCTAATCGTGATGACGATGGTTTACGCCACCGGACACATCTCGGGCGCGCACTTCAATCCCGCAGTGACGGTCGCCTTCTCCCTCACGCGTCATTTTCCCAGGAGAGAAATTCTCCCGTACATTGCCTCCCAGTGTCTGGGCGCGGTCCTGGCCAGCAGCATCCACCTTGTCACCCTTTCTCCCATCCTGAATGCCAGGCTTCCCGATCAGGTGCTGGACCTGGGGGTTACGCAGCCGCTGGACGGCGTGTGGACCACGGCCTTCGTCTGGGAGTTTCTGCTCGCGTTCCTGCTGATGGTCGTGATTATGGCGGTTGCCACGGACTACCGCGCCACCGGTCAGGCCGCCGGCCTTGCCATTGGAGGCACGATCGGGTTCGAGGCCATGTTCGCCGGCCCAATATGCGGCGCGTCCATGAATCCCGCCCGCAGCCTGGGCCCGGCCCTTGTCTCCGGCAACTGGCAGCATTTTTCGGCATACGCCGCCGGCCCCGTCCTGGGCGCTGTCGCGGGCGCCCTGTTCTACGAGTTCATCCGGTGTCACCGCGCCGGCGGTACGGAAGCCAGGGGCTGTTGCTGAGGAACGGCTCTCAGAAAACCCGCCGCCATCGCGGCAATTCCGGTAAAGTATGACGAGCCGGTTCATATCACCAGCGCAACCGCCAGAATGGCCAGCGCCACCCCGGCCGCCGAGAGCCGATTGAGACGTTCCTTCCAGAAGAAATGCGCGGAAAGGTTGTCCAGCAGGATCACACTACAACCCGACGCCGGAAAAAACAGTGTGCCCGGCAATCGACTCAGGGTAATCATGACGACGGAAAGCGCCAGGGCGTTGTAGACGCCGAGGCCGATCCCCGTGGCGAGTTCGGACCGCCTGGGTCGACGCATCCTTCCCGCAATGTAGAGGTAGCCGATCGTACCGGCGGTGGCGCCAATCACCGTCAGGATCTTAACGAACTCCCCGTCGAGTCCGGCATAGTGGACCGAACGCAGGCAGGAGTGACTCATTCCCTGCGCAAGGAACACGGCGAACAACAGGCCAAAGGTCTTTCCACCCGCCGTGCGGACGTTGCCCCGTGTGCCCGACGTCATCAACAGCAGCGCGGGGAAGGCGAGGACGATCCCACTGTATTGCGAGGGTACAACCGGCTCCTGCCAGAGCCAGATTCCCAGGGCCACGGGTACCGCGATTGAAATGCGAAACGCCGTAAGCACGGCCCCGACGGATGCGACTTCCAGGACGCGCATCATCAACGACATCGAACCGATGAATACGGCGCCGGTGATCAGCCCGGTCTGCACCGCCGCGGCTGAAAACGTGAACCGGCCCGTGGCCAGGAGCCAGGTGGCCAGGACTGCGCAGAGTACCAGGTAGTTGGTCGATACGACGACGGGCGCGCAATAGCCCCGGCGCTGGGAGGATTTGCAGATCTGGACAAATCCGAAATCGAGCAGGATCGCGAATATCAGCCAGGACAATTCGGGCGCCCTTCCCGTCTATTCCGGCCGTTCGCGATGGACCGGCTCAAGGTTGTCGCTTTCGAGAAACTACGCGCTGTTGTGCAGACAAAGTGGATTGCAGAAACGCCGGGCGGCGCAGCAGCAGGGAAAAATTCGAGGAAAGGAAACTACTCGCCCCATGCCTTCCGGATCCACGGCACGGCCGCCCTCAAAGGCTCGACGTACAGCTGGAAATCGTAATGACCCAGATTCTGAACGACAATCAACTCAATCCGAACGTCCGCGCCTATCAGCGCACGCACGGTCGATTCCACGGGTTCGAAGGGAACCACGTCGTCTGCGACGCTGTGGATCACGAGCAGGGGAACCTGCCAGTCAACCTCTGTGGCATCCTCCGCAGGGCTCGCCGAAATGGGAATCGCCGCCCGGAACAGGTCCGGGTGCCGGGCCGCCAGGTACCACGCGCCCCTTCCGCCCATGCTGAAACCCGTCACAAGCGTCCTGGACTCGTCGATCACGTAGTTGGCCTTGATCGCGCGGATGAGATCCAGCACCTGTTTCTCGCTCTCGGCATTGGTCCAGCCCTGTCCTATTACCTCGGGCGCCACGATAATCGCCTCCAGATCCTCCAGAGCAGGGCGTACCAGGACTTCCAGCAGCGCTCGTCCATAATACGGCAACACTGCGCCGCCATAGTGCAGCGACAGGACGAGTGGCGTCGCCTGTCCGGCGTTGTAGCCCGACGGGATGAGAAGGGTGTACCGCTGTCCTCCCGGCGACAGTTCTCTGTTGTAGATGCCCGGTGATTGTGGCATGACATCCTCTTCGGGCCCGGACGGATCCTCCGAACCGCAGGCTGCCGCCATCACCGCAAGCGTTCCTGCCAGGAACCAGTGAACCGCTGGTGATTTTTTCCTTAACCCCCGGCGTGAGTTTATCATATCTTCCTCGTAGTTGTCTGCGGGAACGAATTGACCCGTTCAAATATAAGGAAACGGCGACTCACAACAAAGAACGTACTACAAGGAAGACTCATGACCGGGGCCGACGTCCTGATCCGGAGCCTCAAGGCGCAGAAGGTCAGTTGTGTGGTGGGCATGCCGGGCAACCAGAACATCGATATTTACGATGCCCTGCTACGTACCGGCGGGATCGAACATTACCTCATACGCAACGAGCAGGGCGCGACGCTTATCGCCAACGGGTTTGCCCGCGCATCGGGCGAAGTGGGAGTTGCGCTTACGGTTCCCGGTCCCGGCTCCACCAACGCGTCCACCGGCATCGTGGACGCCCACACGGACTGCGTGCCGGTGCTGCTGATCACAGGCGGCACCGAAGTGGCCTATAACGGGCGAGACCGCAGCAAGTGCTTCCACGGCCTGGATCAGGCCGCGTTCTTTGCGCCGATCACCCGGTTCTTCGCCCGCCCTGAACGCATCGAGGACATCCCCGATGCCGTCAGGGGCGCTTTCGCCGCATTGCGTGCGCCCAGGCCGGGGCCGGCCGTGATCGAACTGCCCATGGACGTTGCCGCGGCGACGGGCGAAGCCGACGTTCCCGCGTACGTGGAAGGATGCCGGCCCGCGCCCGACCCGGCCGACCTGCGCCGCGTCGCGAGAGTGATCGCCCGCATGGAACGGCCGGCCATCCTGGCAGGCGGCAATACGGCCGATGCGGACGCGACGTCCGAACTCAGGGCATTTTCGGAATCACTCGGCGCGCCCGTACTGTTCAGCCGGCTCGGCAAGGGCGTTTTTCCCGATTCCCACCCGCTCTCAGGGGGCCACTGCCGCGGCCGGCTGGCTCGGAACGTCCTTCGCGAGGCGGACGGGCTGATTGCGGTCGGTTGCCGGTTCACGCAGATCGACACCTCCGGTTGGACCATGGAAATGCCGCCGCTGCGGGTACAGCTGGATCCGGACGCGGCCGAACTCGGGCGCGAAGTCGGCATTGACGCGGGCGCGGCCGGGGATCTGAAGCAGTCCCTGCCCGCGCTGCTGGAAGCGCTGGCTGAAACGGAAAGAACGGGTGAAGTCAGGAAGGATACTCTTCTGGGTCGAACCCGGGATGAAATCGCGCGGTCCCGCCGGCCATTGCCAATCATGTCAGCCATGAGAGAGCGTCTCGACGCGGACGCCATCGTATCGGTGGACGTGACTTCCATCGGATACCGGTCCTTCGACGAGTTCCCCGTGGATTACCCGCGATGCTTCATGTACCCGTGCCATTCAGTCACACTCGGATTCGCGGCGCCGGCCGCGATTGGCGCGAAACTCGCACAGCCGCACCGGCAGGTGGCCGCTTTCTGCGGCGACGGCGGGTTTCAGATGACCGCTTTCGAGTTGGCTACCGCAGCGGAACACGGGATCGAGATCGTCTGCGTGGTCATCAACGACGGCAGCCTCAGCGCGATCCGGGGGGCCCAGGCCAAGGCATTCAACGGGCGAACCATCGACACGGACATGCAGACGCCGCGCATCGCCGACCTTGCGCGCTCAATGGGCGCCAGGGGCGTTCGCGTGGATGATCCCGAACGTTTCCCGGTCGTTTTCGCCGACGTCGTCGGCCTCGAGGGACCGACCGTTATCGAAGTCGTGATGCAGAAACAGCGGGATGCGCTCATCCGACAGGTGCCCTGGTTGTATCCCGAACAATGAAGTCGCAAGAGAGCGAGGCGAAATGAAGATCACAGAAGTCAAGACCTTTCCCGTTTTCTACGGTTCCAGGAACTACCTCTTTGTGAAGATTGAGACCGACGAGGGCATCTACGGAGTCGGTGAATTCGGCATCACCTGGAAAGAGCAGGCCGGTGTCGGCGCCATACGCCACATGGCCTCCGATCTCGTCGGACAGGATCCGCTCAACATAGAGTATATCTGGCAGGTCCTCTTCAGGGGCGACTTCTTCCCCGGCGGGCGTATTCACATGGCCGCGATCAGTGCGATCGATATCGCCCTCTGGGACATCAAGGGCAAGGCCCTGGGCCAGCCGATATACATGCTGCTTGGCGGCCGGCTCCGGGACCGTGTGGTCTGCTATACCGGCATTGGAGGCGGGACGCCTGAAGAGACGGCCCGATCGGCGAAAAAACGGGTCTCGGAAGGGTGGAAATACCTCCGAATGTCCGTTCTCGATCGGGATGGCGTCCTCGAGCCCTCCACGGCCGTAAGAGACTCTGTTGCGCATTTCGCCGCGGCGCGTGAAGCCGTCGGCCCCGAAGTCGAAATCTGCATCGACGTACACACCCGGCTGGACCCGCCCGACACCATCCGGCTTGGCCGCAAACTGGAACCGTTCGATCCGTTTTTCATAGAAGATCCGCTCAGATGTGAAAACCCGCAAACATACAGGCTGGTCCGCAACCACGTCAACTGCCCGCTTGCGGTTGGCGAACACTATGCCACCAAGTGGGAATTCCGCCAGCTCATCGAAGAAGAACTGGCTGACTACGCGCGGATCGACCTCTGTATTGTCGGCGGTCTGACGGAGGCGCGCAAGGTGGCCAACTGGGCCGAGACACATTATATCAAGATCGTGCCGCACAATCCGCTCGGGCCCGTTTCGGCCGCAGCGTGCCTCCACCTGGACGTTGCCACGGACAATTTCGCCGTGCAGGAGGGCGGTCTGGTTGGGCGCACCGTCATGGAAGACCTGTTTCCCGTACAGGTACCTTACGAGGCGGGTTGCCTCATTCCGCCGGACCGTCCGGGCCTGGGGGTCGAATTCGACGAGGCCGCGGCGGGGAAGTATCCGTTCCGTTGGGGACACGGCCCCCGCCTGCGACGGGAAGACGGATCGTTCACCAACTGGTAGGCGCATACAGGGGATGCGGAAACGAAAAAGGGTTACGCCTTGTTGGCGTAACCCTTTGTTTTTTGGTGCCGAAGCCGAGACTCGAACTCGGACGGGCATGCGCCCACTGCGCCCTCAACACAGCGTGTCTACCATTTCCACCACTTCGGCAAAAGACGAACCGGCCGTCTGAATCGGGCAACGACCGATAGAGGCTCTTGTTCGAATGTTGTCGTCCCGGGGGTGGGCGGGGATCGCTACCGTACCGTGTCGGCCGTCGAAGCCGCCGGCGCTGTACGTTCGGTAGCGGCGCCCTGTCCGGCCTGGTCCAGCGGCTGAGGCAGCCCGGCCGGCGTACTCTGAAGCGGTACGGGCTGTTCCCTGAGGGCCCGTTCCGCCGCGGTTTCGGGAGCCGTACCCGTGTCCCTGGAAGCGTACCATAGGCTGATGCAGGTGAGAAAAAACACAACCGCCAGAACGGTCGTCGTCTTGCTCAGAAACGTCGCTGCACCGGCCCCGCCGAACATCGCACTGCCACCGCCGCCGCCAAAGGCGGTGGAGAGGCCGCCACCCTTGCTGGCCTGCAACAGGATGGTTACGATCAGAACCAGGCAAACCAGAACATGTACGATCAGAAGAAAGGTTGTCATGTTGATTCCCGCTCAAATTTCAGGCTGAAGTGCCGCTTTCACGATGGCCGCGAATGTATCGGGCTCGAGCGAAGCCCCGCCGATCAGGCCACCGTCTATATTGGGCCTGCTGAACAGTTCGGCGGCATTCTCGGGCTTTACGGACCCCCCGTATTGGATTCGCACCGCCCGCGCAACATTGTCGTTGTAGAGTTCCCGCAAGACGCGGCGGATGGACGTATGAACGGATTCGGCCTGTGAGGGCGTGGCCGTCATACCCGTACCGATAGCCCACACGGGTTCATACGCGACCACACAGCCCGCTGCCTCCGTTGCCGCCACATTGGCGAACGCCGCCGCGACCTGCCGCCGCACCACCCGTTCGGTTGCCCCCGATTGACGCTCGTCGATCGTCTCACCCACACAGACAATGGGCTTTAACGCGGCGCTCAGTGCAGCCCTAAGCCGCTGATTTACAGTCGTATCCGTTTCGCCGAACCAGATGCGTCGTTCAGAGTGTCCTAATATAACGTACTCACATCCGCATGTCAACAGCATCCCCGCGGAAACCTCCCCTGTAAACGCCCCTTCATCCGCCCAGTGGAGATTCTGCGCGCCCAACTTTACTGAACTGTCCCCCAGCACGTTACGGACCCGGTCCAGTACCGTAAAAGAGGGACACACCACGATTTCAACCCCTGCATCGCCGTCCAATGAACCCATGATCCCGCGCGCAAGCTGCTCCGCCTCGCCACACGACATGTACATCTTCCAGTTTCCTGCCACAATAGGCACGCGCATTGCCACCTCCCCGCCGAATCGTCGAATGGGACCGCGTGTTTTACGTTTGACGGTCGGCCAACGCGGCCACTCCCGGAAGCAGTCTGCCTTCCAGGAATGCCAGGAAAGCCCCGCCGCCCGTGGAGACATGCCCCAGCCTGTCCGCAAGACCGCAGGCCGTCAGGGCCGCGACCGTTTCCCCGCCACCGGCCAGGGTATTGGCGCCGTTTGACGATGCCTTTCCTACCGCGTGCGCCACCGTTGTGGTTCCACCGGAAAAGGCAGGGACTTCCGATACCCCCATCGGCCCGTTCCATACCACGGATCCCGCGTTAAGGATTTCTTTTGTAAAGACGCACCGCGTCTGGGGGCCGATATCGAACCCTTCCAGCTCCGGCGGAATCTCTTCGCGCGGCACAACCTGTGATGCGGCGCCGTCGCGGGACTCGTCGGCAACCACGCAGTCTGTGGGGAGCAGTAACCTGACCTCCGCGTCGGCGGCGCGCCGCAGCAGGACTTCCGCCATACCCACGCGATCCGCCTCGAGCAGGGACCGCCCGATCTCCAGTCCCATCGCCTTGAAGAACGTGTACGCCATGCCTCCACCGATCAGGAGCGTATCGACGACAGTCAGCAGATGCTGGATGACGTCGATCTTGCCCGAGATCTTGGCGCCGCCCAGTACGGCGACAAACGGTCTGGCGGGCGCGGCCAACGCGCTTTCCAGTGAATCCAGTTCCTTCTGCATCAGGAACCCGGCCGCGCAGTCCACGAAGTGGTGCGTGACGCCTTCCGTGGAAGCATGCGCCCGGTGAGCCGTTCCGAAAGCGTCGTTTACATAGGCCGATCCGAGTTCACAGAGCCGGCGGGCGAATTCGGGGTCGTTTGCCTCTTCCTCCGCGTGAAACCTCAAATTTTCCAGCATCACCACGCCTGCCGCGCGTTTTGCAATCGCCTCCACTTCAGGGCCCACGCAATCCGGCGCCATGATCACCTCACGACCCATCAGTTCGCCGAGGCGTACGGCCGCGGGCATCAGCGACAGTTCGGGGACGACGCGTCCCTTCGGCCTGCCGAGGTGCGACATCAGGATCGGTATACCGCCACGCTCCAGTATATGCCGGAGCGTAGGCAAGGCCGACCGGATCCGCGTGTCGTCGCCGATCTCGCCGTTCTGGAGCGGTACGTTGAAATCCACCCGCACCAGCACCCGTCGACCGGCAAGGTCCAGATCCCGAATGGAAAGCTTCGCCATGTTTCCTTTCCTGGCGGTTATAAGAGAGGGAGCCGTCCCGCGTCGTCCGGCTCCCGCATGCCCGCTCTCGGTACGATTGTCCGAAAACGGTCGTCCTGAATCGTATCTGTTCAACCAGGGGGCGCGCCGGTCACCGGCCGGCCGGGTCTATGCATCCGCCCGGCGAGCACCCAGCGACTCCACGAGGTCCACGCACCGGCAGGAATATCCCCATTCGTTATCGTACCATCCGCACACCTTTACCATATTTCCGCACATGACCGTTGTCATTTCCGAATCGAACACGCAGGAATGGGGGTTGCCGATGATGTCCACCGAGACGAGTGGCTCGTCCGAGTATTCCAGAATGCCGTTCAGCCTGCCCTCGGAGGCCTCCCTGAACGTTTCGTTGACGGACTCCGCGGTCGCCGGGTTCAGCAGCGTCGCCACAAAATCCGTATAGGACCCATCGGGCGTTGGAACACGTACGGCCATCCCGTCCAGGTTGCCGTTCAGCTCGGGGATCACCTTGCCCACGGCGCTGGCGGCCCCGGTTGTCGTGGGGATCATGGACAGGGCCGCTGACCTCGCCCTGCGCAAGTCCGAGTGCGGCGCGTCGATCATGCGCTGGTCGCCGGTATAGGCGTGAATGGTCGTCATCAGCCCCTTCTCGACGCCGAATGCCTCGTGCAGGACGCTTACCATCGGGGCAAGGCAGTTCGTGGTACAGGACGCATTGGAGATCACCCTGTCCTGTTCGGTCAACGTTTCGTGGTTGATGCCCATCACCACGGTCGGCACGTCGCCCCTGGCCGGGGCCGAGATAATCACACGGCCGGCCCCTGCCTTGAGGTGCTTGCCGGCGCTGTCCTTGTCCGTGAAGAACCCCGTTGACTCGATGACCACGTCCACGCCGAGCGTTCGCCAGGGCAACATGATCGGGTCTCGCTCGGCCAGGACGATGACCTCGCTGCCGTCCACGTCGAGCGATTTTTCCCTGATTTCAATATTTCCCGGATACCTCCCGTGCGTCGAGTCGTACTTCAGCAGATGACCCAGCGTACCCGCGTCGGTCAGATCGTTTACCGCTACGACGTCGATGCCGGGTCTGCGCATCGCGGCGCGGAACACGAGCCGGCCGATGCGTCCGAATCCGTTAATGGCCACCTTGATCGCCATCTGGTCTACCTCCAGGTCAAGGACAAACCGGCGGCCGATCGCCGCCGGGGGGGTGCAGACTGAGAAATGGATGCTCAGAACAACCGACGTGTCCGCGCATCCCTTGCAAGTGCGCAGAATTGGGCAAGAC
The DNA here is from genome assembly GCA_964551635.1 of uncultured bacterium. Classification (GTDB taxonomy): domain Bacteria; phylum Latescibacterota; class UBA2968; order UBA2968; genus JAAXHE01. Next base: position 15,032 of record CAZKDZ010000251.1, read on the forward strand.
AACGACATCGAGTTCCGTTGTCACTGGAATTCGAGACTATCCGAAAAAGACCCTGGCGATATCGTACAGGTTCATATCCACCGTCCGCAGCTTGGATACCGCGTCTTTCAGCGGCACAGATACGATATCGGTGCCCCGCAGGGCAACCATATTGCCGAAGTCGCCGGCGTGGACGAGATCGATCGCGGCGATGCCGAAGCGTGTGCCCAGGACCCGGTCGAACGCGGTCGGGTTGCCTCCGCGCTGGATATGTCCCAGCACCGTCACCCGGGTTTCGAAACCCGTTCGTCTTTCTATTTCTTCCCCGAGTACGATGCCGATTCCGCCAAGTCGTACGTGACCGAAGGCATCGCGCTCCTCAGACTGAAGTACCAGAGATTCGTCGGACAGCCTGGCGCCCTCGGCCACCACCACGATGCTGAAGGTCTTGCCCCGGTCGTGGCGTTTCTGGATGGAAGTGCATACCATGTCCAGGTCGACAGGCTGCTCGGGAATCAGGACCATGTCGGCGCCGCCGGCAATTCCCGCCTCCACGGCGATCCATCCCGCGTGACGCCCCATCACCTCCACCACCATCACACGGTTGTGTGACTCGGCCGTGGTATGCAACCTGTCTATGGCGTCGGTGACCGTATTGATTGCCGTATCGAACCCGAAGGTCTGGTCCGTGCCGTCCAGGTCGTTGTCGATGGTTTTCGGCACGCCGATTACGTTCACGCCGTCTTCGTACAGCCTGCTGGCCACACCGACGGTGTCGTCTCCGCCAATGGCAATCAGCGCATCGAGCTCCATCCTGACCATGTTCTGTTTTACAATGTCGCCGCCGTTCGGCTCGTTATACGGATTGGTCCTGGACGTGCCCAGGATTGTTCCTCCTCTGGGCAGAATGCCGGAGACCGCGTTCAGGTCCAGCGGCATTGAAACCCGCTCGAGCATGCCCCGCCAACCCAGCATCACCCCCACGATTTCATATCCGTAGGCGTCCGTCCCCTTCCGCGTAGCCGCGCGGATTACTGCATTCAGCCCGGGGCAATCGCCGCCGCCCGTTAAAATCCCAACACGCCTGCGTGCCATTGAAGCGCTCCGTACCACGTCCCGTTGAACCCCATAACCTGTCACGCGGAAAGGCACCATTTGGACGGTATCCTGTCCGCGATTCTGCTCGTTCGGAACCAGTAAATTTAAGGCATGCCCTGCCTGGTGTCAAGTTGTTTTTTTTGTCAAAGTGTTTGGAATCAATGCGTTAGATAAAAAGATCAGAGCCGGAAACGACCGTCCGGGCGTCGGGTTCTTCGGCGTCGAAATAGGGACATGCGACGGCCGCGACTGTGACTTCGGACGCGCCCGCTTCCAGCAGGGCCGATGCGCAGGCATTTGCCGTGGCGCCGGTGGTGACTACGTCGTCCACGAGCAGTACCGGGCTTTTGCTGACCAGGTCCCTTCGGCGCACGACAAAGGCCCCCTCCATGTTGGCGCCGCGCTCCGCTGAGTCCAGATTCGTCTGCGTCTCGGTGGCGCGTACCCGCCTCAGCGCACGGTCTTCTACGGAGAGTTCCAGCACCCGCGCCATGGCCCGCGCGATCAATACGCTCTGGTTGTAGCCGCGTTCCCGCAACCTGCTGCCGTGAAGGGGCACCGGCACCACCACCGGCCGTGGTTCCGCCAGGGATTCCTCTGCAAGCATCCGACCCAGCGCTCCGCCAAGGGTGTGGCCGGCAGCGGTCTGACTCTGGTATTTCATCATGTGGACCATGCGCTGCACCGTACGGCTGAACGGCGTGAGCGCGGACATCCGGGAGAAAACGTAATCCTTTCCCGCACAATTCGTACAGGGACGGGAAAGCCCGGGGCACCCGCAACGGCCGCACCGGGGACCCTCGATAATGCCCAGGGTCTCCCAGCACTCCGGGCAAAGCCCCTCTGATTCGTCCAGCGGTGTCCTGCACAGCAGACAGTGCGGCGGGTATACGAAGGCCTGAATGGATTCGCATGCGGATTGAAGAAAATGTACGAAAGCGTCGCGATTCCACTCCATGCCATTGGAATAGCGAGAAATGGCTTGCAAAAGCAGCTTCATGGCGATACATTCTCCCACCCAATGCGATCGGCCGCGCGTACCTGCATTGCCGGTTCCGATCGAGTTGAATCCCTCTCCCCGCATCTGTACAACCGCGTCCCCGATAATAACCCGTTCCCACACGTCATCCATGAAAAATACCCGCGCGATCATTTTCGATCTGGACGGTACGCTATTCGATCTGGATCCGCTGGTTCAGGCCGCACGTAAACGGGTCGCGCGTCATCTGTACGCCCACGGTTTCTTTGCCTCCGAGTCCTATGCCCTCAGCCGGATCAACGAGCTGGAACTGCGGCACGGTCCCTATTACTCTTCGTCTCCGTACTATTTCGCCTTTCACGACATCGCGAAGGCCCTCCTGCGCGACAAGCCCGACCGCCTCGCCGACCATATCAACAGACAGCGCCCCAATCACCAAAGCCCGGAAGGCGCAGATTCCATCGAAGCCTTCGTAGCCGAGCTCGAATACGTCTACAACAGCGAGGCCGTTGAAGACGTCAGGCTCTTTCCGGGAGCCATCCAGACCCTGCAGGAACTCCGCAATGCGGGATGTCTGCTCTTCCTGGTGACATTCGGAAGGGCGCTTCGGCAGAAAAACAAGATCGACCTTCTGAACATCGCGCCGTATTTCCACACAATCGTCAACGAAGGTCCGCCTTCTCACGATTACTGGTTCGCCGAGCTCATCAAGGCTCACAAACTCTCGCCGGAGGAAGTCGTCTGTGTGGGCGACCGCGCCCAGGATGAGATCCGGGCGGGCAACCGTCTCGGATGCACGACGGTCTGGATGCGCCGCGGGAGATACGCCGAGGAAGAGCCCGGCGAGGGCGACCGCCCAACCCATCAGATCCGCCTCCTCCCGCAGCTGTCCACCCTGATCCATCTGGCAAGACTGGACAAGGACCGGCGCCGGCTCAAAGTGGCTGCGCTGGGGGGCGGCACCGGTCTCCCAATCGTGTTGCGCGGGATCCAGACCTATACGGACGGCCCCGCGGCTGTGGTCGCGGTTACGGACACAGGGGCTTCCTCAGGACGCATCCGTTGGAATCTGGGTGTGCAGCCGCCCGGTGACATCCGCAACGCGTTGACCGCGCTTGCCGATCGCCGTCGGGTCTCCTCCGGTCTGGTCCGGGTATTTCAGCACCGTTTTCCAGACAGCGAGCGGGAAGCGGGCATCTTCCGAAACGATAATATCGGCAACTTCCTGATTGCCGCGCTGACCCAGCAACTCGGTGATTTTCAGAAAGCCATCCGGACCGCCGGCGATATGCTGCGCATTCGCGGTGAGGTCTTTCCCGCCACCAACCAGAACGTGGACATATGCGCCGAACTCGAAAACGGCGAACAGCGGTACACAGAATGGATGGTACGCAAGACAGGCAAATCATCGTTAAAGTACGCCTACCTCGTCGCCAACAGCGACATCCTGCGGGAGCTGGGACAACCGGACGGGGCGCTGTACCGGGAAGACGATTCGAAGACGGGCCAGGTCGAGGTCCACGCCAGACCTGACAGCGATTTCCGCCCGGCCAGGAACGAAGCCCGCGCGCCGCGCGGAGCCTTACAGGCCATTGCGGACGCCGACATTGTGGTCCTCGGACCCGGCAGCCTCTTTACGAGCGTTATCACGAATCTGCTCGTTCCGGACATCAGACGCGCGCTGTCCGCCCGAGACCACGGAAAGGTCATCTATGTCTGCAATATCGTGACCCAGCCAGGCCAGACAGACGGATTCGGCGCTTCCGACCACCTGCACGCGATCCTTCGGCACTTCCCTGAACGAGACAGCGGCTTCCTGGATCACATGATTGTCCAGGATCCGGACGCATTCCACAGGCCGGGCGGGCGAAAGTGGCGGCAGGTGCTGAATGCTTACCTTCGGGATGGAAAGGAGCCCGTTTCGTGCGATCCGGAGGCGATCCGCCGTCTCGTGACGTGTACGGTTACGGATCTACTCGAGGACTACACGTCCGAAGTGAAGAGTCGCAGCGCGGGAGATTTTATCAGCCACAATCCCGACCGGGTGGCCGACGCAGTCTGCCGGATCTATTGCGGGCTGGAAGTGCCGGACTACGGGGAGCCGGATAATGGCGCGGCGCAAGATTGATGGCGTCATCTTCGACCTGGACGACACGCTGTTCGATTGCACAGGACAGTTGACCGAACCAGCGCGCCGCAGGGCGGCTGAAACGCTTGCCGGGGCCATTCCCGGTTCAGACGTGACGGCCCTGCAATGCCTTCAGGCGGAACTCGCCGACCGTTTGAGTTCCGCCGATTCCATCCGGGAAATCGCCCGTCGCCACACATTGCCGGCTGACGAGGTGGACAGCGCGCTTTCAGCGTACAATCGGGACCAGGTGGAAGACATTGCGCCCTTTCCGGATGCGCTTGCGACGCTGGACGAACTTTCGGCCAGGCATTATCGGCTGTGCCTCGTGACTACCGGCCGGCCGGAGAGGCAGCGCCGGAAGGTGGAGCTCCTGGGCCTTCGCGGCCACTTCAGCGAGGCGTCAGGCACGCTCATCCTCCACGACGATCGGGAGGTCCCCGCAAAAGACGAGGCGCTTCATCGGGCGGCCCGGCGCCTCAGGCTTTCACCCTGCCGGATCCTTTCGGTGGGGGACAAGCTGAACTCGGAAATCGCCGCGTCGAAGCGCCTGGGCATGCGCACGGCGCGCCTGTGTTTCGGCAGACAGAGAAACCAGCGTCCCAGAACCCCAGAGGAACGCCCTGATCACGTACTGAACCACCTGTCCGACCTGCTGGACCTGCTGCCCTGAGGCGAACGTGAGATTACGAGGACTCCGGTCCGTATTCCACGATTATCCGATCCCCCCGTTTCAACCCCAGATTCCGCGCGGCATTCCCTCCGTTGATAGCAATTTCCAGCGTATTATCGCTTCCGTACAGGGCCAGTGACCTGCCCTCCGGAACGTCGGCGTACGTGCGGCAGACCCGGTCGAACACGAACTCTCCTGCACGTACGCGGACACCCTCGTGCTCCATGCGGCGTTTTTCGATGTTGCTGATCGCATTCCCGAAACGATCCACGTGGACGATCCACCCGGCAACGACTTTGTCCCGTTCCTGGACCGACCAGAGATTGAGCAGGACAGGATCGGCGATCCGCGGCCCCAGTTCGGCCAACGTGACGCCGTTGCACAGATGGGCCGCGACCGGGCCGAAGATATCCCGGCCGTGAAAGGTGGGGCTTGCCTCAGGCCTGAAATACGCCGCATTGCGTATCTCTACCGCGTTCCAGGTCGATTCCCGCTGGAGTACCGCGCTGAACAATCCGTTATCCGGGCCGACAAACCGGTACTCCGGCGTTTCCACCAGGATTGCGCGGCGGGCGCTTCCCACGCCCGGGTCCACAACCGCGAGGTGGACCGAACCGGCCGGAAAATAGCGGTATGAGCGCGACAGGATATATGCGCCGGACGCCACGTCCTGCGGCGGGACCTGATGGGAGACGTCCACCAGCGAGACGTCCGGGGCGATCGAGAGGATCGCACCCTTCATCGCGGCCACGTACCCGTCGTGAAGTCCAAAGTCCGTTGTCAATGTGATCACGGCCAAAGCGCACCTCCACAACTCACCCCCCGGCCCACCACCTGGTGAGAAGGAAGACGGGAGAGGGTAGAGATTACCAGCCTTGTTAGGATTCTTCTCGTGCCGGAGGCAAGAAGG
>CAZKDZ010000252.1:0-11482 GCA_964551635.1 uncultured bacterium
GGTTGCGCAGAACGCTTCCCTGACCATACGGTTTCGGTGCCAGATTTGCAGGCGATTGTGTACCGTGTCGATGACGATATCCGGTTTCTCATCCATCATCCCGTCCAGCGCGGCTTCCAGCCTCTGAATCTCCGCCTTGAGGCGCTTTGCAGTGGAGGATAGGACCGGGGCGGCTGCCAGCTCGGAACGCGGACTCGGGGCGTCGGGTGAGCCTGACCGGCAGGCGGCGGCGACCAATAGAGGCGATAAAATAAAAAAAGGAAACCGGTGCATGCAATGGGTACCTAAAACTGGAAAACCGAGAAGAGAGAAAACTTCTCGGTTTTCCAGTTTTACAACGTGAATGAAACTTCAGATGGACTATCGCAGATACCAGGCTTTGTTTTCTTCTTTCCAGTCTTCGATTTTCTGCATTGCGATTTTTACCGCATCCTGTACTCCGCCCAGCTTCCCTTCCGCGGCCTGGGCCTGGGCAAGTGCATCCATGAACATGCCGTTCTCAAGGCTGCCCTTTGCGCTATTCAAAGACGCTTCGGCTTCGCCAAGGTCCGCATCGAGCTGGTCCAGGTCCTCATCCGCGCCTTTGCCCCGTGGTGCGGCACTGAGCGATTCACGGGCTTCAGACAGACCTGGAGAAGCCGAATCGATGATCGCCTGAGCGTCGTCGCGAGTTTTGGCTTTATTTGTTTCCGCCTGCGACACGGACTGGTTCGCGCGTTCCTCCGCCTCGATGGCGGCGGCTCTGGCCTCTTTGTATTCGCCCTTTTCCGTCTTGTCCCTGGCATCCTGCAAAGTATTCGCGGCTGAACGGAAAATCTCCTCGGCATAGACGTCGGCCTCCGCGGCCTTGGCCTTGCTGAGGGCGCCTTCGGCGGCTTTGATTTCTTCTTCGGGAGGCTGTTCGCAAGCCGCGAAGGCCGCGGCAAAACAGACAACTAGGCCGATTCTCAGGACAGATCGCATCTCCCCTCCTTGGTTGATAAGTCCTAGAAAGTTGCAACAAGTCAAACAGAAATAACCACTTCCGAAACCGTTAACCTTGAATGCACTGATACAGGAAGAAGATACATCTTACGTTCTGCAATGTCAAGCGATTTCTCCAGAAATTTCGCCTCTGTGCGGGATGGGCGGACGCAACTCGCAAAGGCTCATACCGGCGTGCTCCCCCTCGCCTTCAGAGCGACTTGATCAACGGACTGTTTGCGGTTGCGTGTCCACGGTGCCGGCGTTATATTGGCGAAGTTTCGGAATTCGCCAATACGTCCGCTCGACTGTGGATGCTGTGGATAATGCCCCTTTTCGGAGGGTTTTATCGCGTCGCCGCGTTGCTGTTTTTCTGGGATTGAGGTTTTCAGGAGGAATCTATGGCTTTCGAAAACCAGCTGGGGGTGGCAGCGCTTTCCGTTCTGGGAGCGCTCCTTCTCCGATGGATCGGAGTACCCAATCGTTGGACGCCGGTTACGCCTCTGGTCCTTTCGATGCTGATTGTCGCGTGTTTCGGAGAACTTGAGACCGCAGGCGAAACGTTCAGGATCGGTCTGGTCAGCGGGCTGTTCGCCAATGGATTCCTATTCCTTTTTCTGGGCACCCGGAATGGATGATCTGATTCTAAGACGATTCAGGTCATCCAGAAGCTGCTTGGCGTCGAATACGACGGAATTTTTCGAGATGCGTTTTTCCTTGCGCACATAGGCTTCGAGCGCTTCCCGCGCGTCATCGTAGCGGCCGTCCTGGAAGCAGGCCAGGCCCAGGTAATAATAGGCGTCCGTCTGGAGCGAATCGGATCTGACGGCGTTCTGAAGATGCGTGATGGCGCTGTCGTAGTTGCGAATATTGAAATATGACACCCCGAGTTTCAGATAGACGGAGGCATCGTCTGCGCCGGCTTCAGCCGCTTTTCCATAAGTTTCGACGGCGCCTTTGTAATCCCCCCGGTTAAATGCGAGATTGCCCAGGCTGACGTACGCCTCACCGTATTGCGGGTCGATCTCCAGGGCCTTCAGGTAGGCGGCCCGCGCTTTCCCGAGTTTCCCTTCCTGGGCGTAGGCCATTCCCAGATTCCTGTAGATATAGCGGCGCTCCGTGGCATCGGGCTGAAACCGAAGCGCCTGTTCATAGATTTCAACGGCTTTGTCCGGCTTCCCAGTATATATATATGTAAGGCCCAGATTGAGGTACGCGTCGGTGAACTTGTCATTGAGCCTGACGGCTCGTTTGTACTCTGCAACTGCCTGATCGGCGTATCCCTTATGGTAATAGGCCAGACCCATCAGGTTTCGCACGAAAGCCGACCCGGGTTTCAATTCCAGTGCGGATCTGTATTGCGCCAGAGCCGCGTCGTAATTCCCCTTGTGATAGTGCGTTCTGCCCAGATCCACCCGCGCATGAAAGATGCGGGGATCCGCCCGAATCGACCGTCTCAGATATTCAAGTCGTTCATCGGGGCGCGTCAACAGACGCCCATACAGGTAAAGACCCACGGCCGATCCGGGTCTCGCCTGCAGGCGTTTCAGGTATTCGGTAAGCAACTCACGACGACGGTCCGCCCTGATCATAAGGTCCTGGTAGTGCATATTTGCCTGGATATCCTCGGGACGGACGTTGATCAGGCGTCGGAAATGGGCCAGTTCAGCTTCATTCCCCACGACTTCAGCGCCCTGTACCGGGCTCTCGAACGATCCGATGCCAAGTGTAATCAGATAAATCAGAATGGCTGACACATAAGCTCCGGCAGACAAGAATCGAACGCAGGACGTCGCTTCGACAAAACCTGTTCGCAACCGCATACCGACGACATAACCGACCTGCGACTTGATTGCAATAAAGGCCGTCCGACGCCGGAATTCCCGGCAGTCCGCTGACAAAGTGGCTCCGGAGGCGAGGTATGGTGTCCGATTACGTCAGCCAAGGCGGGGTAGACTGTCGGACAAACCGGAGGGTGCCGGCATTCCGGATGGCGGCGCGGCGCGAACCGATGGCACGGTCAGGTGAATCCTGCCCGCGGGACCGAACATTGCGAGAGAAGGATCAGCGTTCCGGCAACGGGGGAACCGGATCGCCGCCTATCTGTCTTTCTTAAGAAGGACGTTCAATGGTCGTTTGGGCTTATAGAGGTAGATTACGTCGGCGGGGGCGAGCATGGTATTGAATATGGCGATTTCGTCGATCTTGCCGGAATAGGCGTAATTGTTGAACCGGATAGCCAGTTCATCCATGTTCCAGGCAATGTCCCGTCGGATATTCTTCTTCCTTCCGATTTCCTCGCCGTCGACAAAGAGAGCGTATTCGGCATCGGCGTTTCCACTGTTGATATTGGACCAGGTGACCACAACGTGGTGCCATTGGTCGGACTTCCAGTTGAGCCTGTCGTACCTGATCGTCCACTCTTTTACCAGTTCCTCCCCGACAGCTTGCGTCTTGTCAGGATAGCAGCCGAATCGGAGTGCGCTGGGCGGCCGATCCTTGCGGTTCTTGTCGAAGTCTACGAATATGACGGCGTCGTCCCATTTCTTTCCCACCGAGAATGGCTCGGGAAACTTCTCCCTGAAGTCGCTGTTGGGATCTACGCTCAACCAGAAAGAAACGCCGCCGGACCAGGAGCTTCCGGCGTCGTATGGAAAGTTGCCCTTTGCCTGATAGCTGAGATACGTTGCGCCGTTCGCGAATGAAACGAAACCGTCCTCTTTGCCGCCGGTGAACTCATGCCGGGGCGGGCTGCTCGTTTCCATTGCAGCGACCGTGCCCTTTTTTTTCGTAAACGCCTCAAAACGGGATCTGTCGTCGAAGTTTGCGAAGAAGAGTACATTCGCCGCGAGCTTTTCCTCGATTTTCTTTTCCGGACCGCCGCAGGAAGAAAGACAGAGTGCGGCAACTGCAATTGTGATCAGGTGCAGGAGACGGGGAGCGCACCGGGTCATAAGTCACATCTCCTTTCGGGAGAGGATAAGTACGATGAACCCGTTCGACTTGCCGTAACAAAGGATCACCAATATAAAAAATGCGGGTTCGGGCGCAAGGGTTTTTCTTGTTTCCGTTCTTTGGAGACGGTTTTCGGAAGCCGCGAAGGCCAGAAAAATCAGATGATTAGAGCAATGGAAAATGCCTTGACAACGGTTTTCTTATTTGTTATATCCAAATTTTGTGAATCGCCGCTGGACGAGCGGAATTTCGAACGAATCCTCCGGTCAAAGGCGGATGTTCGCGGCGACCATCCGCAATGCGGTCCATGCCGGTCCCGGGCTCAAAAGCCGTCTTAAAACTCCCAGCGGTCTTCGCACGGCTGCGAAAGCGCCGTTGTGCCTGAACGCGACGCAACCCCCGGCAGGGTCGCTGAGAGACTCTTTGCCATGACTCGTAGACAGGGCTGAGCCGCCCTGGCATTACACAAGATTCAGGAGTTGAAAATGCTGCGCAAACTCGGCGGCGTGATCCTTTGGCTGATCGCGATCTTTATGCTTTCGTCGGTTACCGTGTTCAATCCGGGACAGGTAACCGACTTTTTCGTTCGAGTATTCAATATCCGGCCGAGCGTTCCCCAGTTGCGTGAGGAGAGACCCTCCCGGAGGGACCGGCGCATCCAGGATTTCGCCGATCAGATCTCCGAGGATCGACTTCGGGAAACCGTATCCGCTCTGGCGGGGATGGGATCCCGCGTGCCCGGGTATCCGGGACACAGGAAGGCCTTCGAATACGTCAGGAACCGTTTCGAGGTTCTGGGCCTGGAAGATATAACCGTTGAGGAACACCACGTTACGGTGCCCATTGACAAGGGCGCGACCCTGAAGGTGCAGGAGTCCGGCGTCGCGATCCGGCTGTACGGACTTTGGCCGAATCATGTGCAGACGTCGTCGCTGCCCGATCAAGGCGTTACCGGCGCGTTGATCGACGCGGGAGACGGCTCCTTCAAGGCGTTGAATGCGAAACCGATGAAGAACAGCATCGCGTTGATGCAATTCGATTGCGGTCAGAACTATCTCAATCCCCGCATGCTGGGCGCGCAGGCTATCATTTTCTACGATAACGGCGGCGTGAGCAGAGGACAGGCACTGGAGAAAATCCTCCAGGTGCCGGTTGACGTACCGAGGTTCTGGGCGGAAAAAGACGACGCCGTGCGTCTTGCGGAACTGGCGGAGTCCGGCGCCACGCTCGTGAACGTTACGTCGAGAATGGATTGGGAAAAGGTCCCCACCTGGAACATCTACGCCACCCTGCCCGGCTCCGAAGAATACGTCACCGAACGTGAAGAACGGAAGTGGAAGGACGAGATGGTTGTCCTTAGTTCATTCTACGATGCCATTTCCGTCGTGCCGGCACTTGCCCCCGGCGCGGAGAATGCCACAGGGCTGGCCGCCCTTCTGGAAGTCGCGGCAGCGTTGAAGGATCAATCCTGGCTGGACGCTTCCTCCCGGCTTGCGAAGCTGCCGAGGTATACGGTCAAATTCCTGGTGACGGGCGCCCATTTCCAGGGGTTGGCCGGCATCAACGATTTTCTTTTCAGGCACTCTCGGGAAAGCGACCACTTCCGTGAGAAGATACCGGACGAAGAGAAGATCGATTTCCGCCTGTACGTCGGGTTCGACCTGTCCAGCGAAACGGACCGGATCGCGAGTTTCTCGCACGGTACGTTTATCAACCCGAACTGGTCTACCAACAACTACGAAAACAACCTGCTGGCGCCCTACGCGAAGAAATTCAACAAATACCTGGCCAAAGTCTATCCAGACGAGGAACGCCACGTCGACGCCGTTGCGCCGCCGAAGAGGACCTGGAAGAACTACATGCCCATCAGGCTGGGATTCGACAGCGAAGCGGTCAAATTCGTAGGTAAGGAAGGGATTACGCTGGCGAGCCCGTCCACAACGCGCGAGAGGGTGGATACGCCCACGGACCTTTCGGAACACGTCAACTTCACCAATCTTGCGCGCCAGACCCGCACAGCAACAGGCATGCTGCTGAAAGCTCTGGAAGATCCCGAGTTCTTCAGGGTTTCCAAACTCAAGCTGCAGGATCTCGGGCACAGCATGATGGGTCGAATTCTCTGGTTCGAACGAGATGCCGATTTCGCGATTCCACGCGTGCCCGTACCGGGGGCCATCGTCACGTATCAACAGCCCGGACCGGTTGCGAGCTGCGGCGGAGTCCGCACCCTTATTGTGGACAAGACCACGGAAGGCCCAAGGTATGTAAGCGATCGCTCCCCGGGGCCCATGTTCGGAACGAAAGAGGAAGTGGATGCCACCGGCAGGTTCCAGTTCAACATCATGCGCAACCGGTTTACGAATCAGATACTGGCGTATGAAATCGACGACAATGGCCGAATCATTTCTGCGCCTGACCTGGGCACGGAGGGCGAAGAGAAGTTTCCCACAAGGCAGGGCTACGGATGGTGGGAGAACGAGATGCTGGCCGTCCTGTTCAAGTGCCGGTCTCTCAGCGTGTTTGAAATCATCGACTCCAGCTACCTTTCCGCCCTCGATTTCATGACCGTGTTGAATCCAGGTGATTCGCAGCCGATGGAGTACGGCTACTATTACATTGAAAATCAGAGTATCAAGGAAGGCGACGTCACGCGGGCTGCGGTCGCTTTTACCGCCATGAACCCCACGACCGGGAGTCCCGATCCCATCAAGATTCTGATGAGTACGGGCCTATTCGGCGTGAAATACCTGCTGACCAACGCACCTGAGGAGCTGCTGGAACAACCCGTGGACAAGTGGGAGGTGAACGACGAATTGCTGGAGCGGTCCCGGGGCGCGGGTTATCCGCCGGGCGTCATTCTCTACCCGTCCTACAAGGCCGCCAAGGATATGTGGGTGGTCGACGATATCCGGATGAAGCAGCTTGCCCAGTACGGAATCACCAACGCGCGGCTGGAGAAGCTGCACACGCACGCGGCGGAAGCGTTGAAGCGGGCGCGGGAGAGTCTGGCCGGCTACGACTACGAAGGGTTCATCGCCGCGTCCAGGGAGGCGTGGGGTCTGGAAGCGCGCGGTTATCCCGAGGTCATGTCCACTGCAAACGACACGGTACGCGGGATTATCTTCTATTTCATTCTCCTGCTTCCATTCTCGTTCTTCTGCGAGCGGCTGCTTTTCGGATTCCCGGATATCACCCGCCGTCTGGTCGGCTTTGCCGGTATCTTCGTGCTGTTTTTCATCATTCTTCGATACGTGCATCCGGCCTTCAAGCTGAGCAGCACGCCCTACATCATCTTCCTGGCATTTGTGATCATGTCGCTTGGCGGCATTGCGATGTTCATTGTCGTTTCCAAATTCGGCGAGGAAGTCAGGAAAATGAAACAGGCCTCCGCGGGCACGTACGAGGCGGACGTGGGTCGGTTGAGCGCGACTGCGGCATCGATAATCCTGGGCATTTCCAATCTGCGAAAACGACCGCTCCGCACCGGACTGACCGCGATTACCCTGACGTTGCTTACGTTTACGGCCCTCTCGTTTACATCGGTGCAGACGTCCATCAAATTCTATCGATTGCCGAGGGACAACCAGCCGCCGTACCCGGGCGGCCTGGTACGGGATCGATCCTGGAGGGGATTGCAGGAATCCGTGCTTCAATACCTGACCAGCGCATTCAAGGGCCGTGCGACCATAGTACCACGCGCCTGGTATCTTTCGCAGGTTCGTGGAGAACGGGCATACGTCAATTTTTCGCGGATCACGGACCAGACTTCCTACCTGGGCTCAAGGGATACCTACGTCGACTTTGACGTGGGTATCACCACTGGAAAAGACAGCTTTGTAAACGGTTTGCTGGGACTCACGTCGGACGAACCCCAGATTACCGGCGTGGACCGATACCTGATGAGCGGACGATGGTTCGAACCCGGAGAAACGAATGTGTGCATTCTCCCGAACGATCTCGCGGAACTGGTGGGTATTTTCCCGGAAGACGCCGGGAGTGCAAAGATTGAAATGCTGGGTGGCGTCTTCACCGTTATTGGTATCATGGACTCCGAGGGATTCAACAAATACAAGGATATGGATGACGAGAAGCTCACGCCGGTCGATACCGTAAAGGAGAAGGACGACCTGGCGGACGCCCAGGACCAGGACCCCCGGGTTGTCGCAGCGGCGCCGATCGAAACGTTTACGCACCTGGAATCGACCAACGTGATGATATTGCCTTATGACTACGTCCGCAATATCGGGGGTACTCTGAACTCCGTCGCCCTGGCGAACTTCGTGGACTCCCAGGGCAATTCAAAGACGAACTTCCTGCCGGACGTCGAAGAATTCATGACCAGGGTATCCCTGACGATGTTCGTGGGCCACGAAAACAAGGTCACGGTATACAGTTCCATCGGTTCAACCTCACTTTCAGGACTGGGCACGCTCTTCATTCCGATTCTGATTGCCGCGCTGATCGTGCTGAATACGATGATGGGCGCCGTGTACGAACGGTTCAACGAAATCGGGATTTACTCGGCGGTGGGGCTGGCGCCCAATCACATTGCGGCGCTGTTTCTGGCTGAAGCGACGGTATTCGCCACGGTTGGCGCCGTATTCGGATATCTGATCGGACAGGTACTGGTCCTTGTGCTGTTCACCCAGGCGCAAGCGCAGGGACAACTGCTCAGCCTTGAATTGAACTATTCTTCGTTGTCAGCCATTTCGTCCACGTTGATTGTTATGGCAACGGTATTCCTCTCTACGCTTTACCCGGCAAAAAAGGCCGCCGATATGGCCGTTCCGGACGTGACGCGGAAGTGGGAGTTTCCGGAACCCGATGGCGACAGATGGGTGTTCGATTTTCCGTTTACGGTTGGCGGCGCGGAAGTCCTGGGGATGTACACCTATCTGACACGCGTCTTCGAATCATACGGCGAAGGTTCCGTAGGCGACTTTGTGGCCGACTATGTACGTTTCACATCACAGGACATGCAGGGCGAACCGCAGTACGAAATCAACCTTACGTGCTGGCTTGCGCCATACGACCTGGGCATCAGCCAGGAGGTGGCGCTGCTGGCCATTCCCACCAGGGAATACAACATCTACAAAATCGAGGTCGTCATCAACCGGCTGAGCGGTGACGTGGCCTCCTGGAAACGGATTAACCGGGGCTTCCTGAACGTTCTCCGGAAGCGATTCCTGGTGTGGCGAACCATTCCACCCGAGTTGAAGCACCAGTATGCGGACGAGGGCGCCGGCATACTGTCAGACAAGGTGGAAGAGGCGGCTGTTTAGTACCATTCGGATCGACGGCAACCGGCGGGATGACCCGCAACCCGTGAGTGACTCACTGCTCCCAACGAGGAGGGGTGGTTTTGGCAATCGAACCCAAGGACCCCAGAGAAGAGCAGGAACAGTACGAAAACATCATGCCGCCCGACGCGCCGTTCGAGGATGGCTTCAACATGAAGACCTTATGGGCGACGCTTTTCGTGGGTCTGGTGATGCTTCCCGGCGCCATATATCTCGGTCTGGTTACCGGACAGAACATGGCGGGCGCTTCCGAATGGGTGACCATCATTCTGTTCCTGGAAATCGCCAAAAGGTCCTTCGTGAGGCTGAAGACCCAGGAGGTGCTGGTCATTTACTGGGTTGCCGGCGGATTGCTGGGCGTGGGCGTAAGACTGGGCAGCGCGGCGCTGGTGTACGGAGGGCCGTTCGGCGGATTGATCTGGGATCAATATCTGATCCAGTCTCCCGCGGCGAGAGGGCTCGCGGATTTCATACCTGACTGGGTGGTTCCAAGGATCAGCGAACATCCCGAGATTTACGCCGAACGTACGTTTCTGCACGCCGCGTGGCTGAAACCGATCGGAATCCTCGTTGCATTGACGCTGCTGAGCAATACCGCGAGATTGTCGCTTGGGTACGTGATGTTTCGGATTACCAGCGACATTGAACGGTTGCCGTTTCCGCTGGCCCCGGTGCAGGCGCGCGGCGCTACGGCGCTCGCCGAGACGTCGGCCAAACAGGAAGGCTGGAGATGGCGGGTATTCAGTACCGGTGCTTGCATCGGACTGGTCTGGGGCCTTCTGTACGTTGTAGTCCCAACGCTTTCCAGCATTTTCCTGACCGATACAGTCCAGATCCTGCCCATTCCCTGGATCGATTTCACGGAACAGATCAAGACCATCCTGCCCGCGGCGCTGTTTGGAATTGCGACCGACCTGGGGCACCTGATCGTCGGGTTCGTGTTGCCGTTCTGGGTGGTTATCGGGTCTTTCGCCGGCGCCGTTCTGGGGAACCTGGTCGTAAACCCGTTCCTCTACAGATGGGAAATCCTGGACCGCTGGTCCGCGGGCATGACGGCGATCCCTACGTCGATCTCCAATCAGTTCGACTTCTGGCTGAGTTTCGGAATCGGCACGTCCTTCGTCATCGCGTTTACCGGATTCTACCAGGTGTTTCGGGTGCTTATGGAGCAACGCCGCCAGAAACAGCAGACGGGGCATCATACATCCGGTATCGACCTCGAGGACCTGCCGGAAGGCCGCTCGGATATGAAAATGATCTACCCGATTCTGTTCTGGGGCGCCGCCACACTGGGTTTTATCGTGATGTGCCAGATGCTGGTTCCGGAATTCCACTGGGGCTGGGTGGTGTTCTTCGGGCTCATCTACACCCCGATTTCCTCCTATATCGGCGCTCGAATGATCGGTCTGACCGGAAGCCCGTACGGGGCGAGTATACCCTATTTGCGTGAAGCGGGTATTCTTCTCTCCGGATACAAGGGGGTGGCGGTCTGGTTCGCACCCCTGCCCCTGCACGACCACGGCCTTGCCGTACCTACGTATAAACAGATGGAACTGACAAAAACGAAATTCGTCAGCTACGTGAAATTGACCGCGGTAACCATGGTCGTCATCTTCATCTTCAGTTTCATCTTCTGGGAATTCATCTGGCGACTTGGACCCATTCCCTCTTCCAGTTATTATTATGTGCAGACCTTCTGGCCGTACGACGCCACAATGACCACAATGTGGCTCAAGTCGACGATGCCGGACCTCGAGGGACATGGAACCGTGGGCGTCGAACTCCTCAGGGATATCATCAAGCCCCATATCATCGGCGCCGGATTTGCCGTTGGCGGTCTCATGTATCTCATTCTGGCAGCGTTGAAGGCGCCGACGCTGTTTTTTTTCGGTTTCGTTGGGTCGCTTGCCACTTGGCCGCATTTCGTGATTCTGCAGTTTGCCGGTGCGCTGCTTGGACGTTACTACTTCTCCAGGCGTTTCGGGGAATCCAAGTGGCGGGCGTACGCGCCGATTCTGCTGGCCGGATACTACTGTGGAATGGGGCTCATCGGGATGACTTCGGTTTCCGTTGTGCTGATTTCAAAAGCCGTGTCTCAGGTCGTCTTCTAGCAGTCCGTTGAAAAAGTCGCTCTGCAGGCGAGGCATGGTGTCCCGTCCCGGAAATATGTCACCATTCATCCGCCGATTCATCCCGTCTGGCGGCGTTGCCTTCGCTCGGTGACCGTGAGCAGGTCGCCTTGCTCAGACGCCTTGCCAGCCGGG
>CAZKDZ010000253.1:0-14673 GCA_964551635.1 uncultured bacterium
TCGATACGCCACCCGCTCGCTCGACGTACCCTCCTTGCGGCCGGGAAAGCACCGGTTCATCTTCTTCCCGTCCACGGGATTCAGGGACTCGCCCGCGTGAAAGGCGTGGAAGTTCACGATCAGGGTTGCAATCAACCTGCCTTTCAGAACCGCCGGATCCAGCCGCCTCAGCACCCGCCGGATCACCGCGATGCCGTTCAGTTCGTCGCCGTCGCTCGTGGCCTGCAAATACAGCGTTGGTCCCGGCTCCGCGCCGTTCAGCAGCGCCACCGGGAGGCGCACCGGAGAGTTATCCTGCATCTCTCCAACCGTCAGATAGCCGTCCCGCCGCTGCCCGGGCCCCGCCTCGAGATGCTCCACCTTGAGAATGTCGCCCATTCAGACCTCAACGATGTATACCGCTCTTCCTGATTCAACAATAAACATGCACGGTACGATCCTCCTTTGTCAACTGAAAAGGTTAAAAAATGAAGCCACCTTGCGGGCGGGACCGACCCCTTAACCCCCTTCCCACGTGAATGGGGAATGGTGACGGGACGGTGAACGAGACTTGCAAGCGTGCCGGAACAGCGATTTCCTATCAGTCAGAATGTCTATGGACGACCGGTACGCGAAACCTGTTTTTCTCCCTCTCTACCGTGGGAAAGGGCAGGGCGGTGGGGAGCGGCTGATCGCTGGCAGCTTCTTCCGGTCGGCCGGATCTCGGTGATCTATTTCCGGAACAGAATGAATGGACCGATTCCTGTTGTCATATTATTTCTGAACTATATATTATTTGATATGTGGACCATCGTCGAACATCGCAGTGTAGGCGGGCAGATCGAATCCATACCTGGCGCCACACTCAAGCGTTACGAGACGTGGAAAGACGTCGCAACCCTTTCCGGCCCGGAAGGCGTTGGCTCCATCGAGGGCTTTCGTGACGAGCCGCGTCCGGGGAAGAAGAAAGGACGGCGACAGTCCTGGCTGGACGCCGGGTGGCGCGTTGTCTATCGGGTCAGAAAACGGGAAATCCGCGTGAGAGCCATCCGCGAACAATGATTCGGGAGATAACGAGATGGGAAAGAATCGCAAGGCGCCGAAGCGCGCGGCTGTCACCGTTGGAGAGTCGGTCCGCGCAATCCGCGAACTTCAGAAACTCAGCCAGAATGAACTCGCCAGGCGCACCGGTATCCCCCAGCCGACAATCTCCGCCATCGAAAACGGGCGCATCAGGCTTGGCGTTGAGCGCGCAAAGATGCTGGCGCGGGCGTTAACGTGTCATCCGGCCGTCCTGGTGTTCCCGGGTTGGAAAATCGAACGGGCTTCCGGCGCCTGATCCGGCTTTCAATGAAATCGCTATCCGCTCCCGATTCGACAACCGGGACGACGTCGCAAGAGCGTACTTGCCTTTACGCAGTGCCCACTATCGCGCTTCCGATGGAGGTCTGCCATGAAGCGGATCGCAATCAAGGTCTTCGCCATTATCGGCGGCGTGGCCACGCTGTTCGTCATCGTACTCGCGGCGGTTGCCATCGCACTGATCTACAAGGATGAAGAACAGGTTCCGCCGCTGACGGTACTCGAAGTGAACCTTGAACGGAATATTCCCGAGCACGTGCCGCACGATCCGATTGCCGAAATCCTGTTTCCGGATGCGGTGACTGTTCGTGATCTGGTCGAAGGCCTTCGCCGGGCCGCGTCCGACGAGCGCGTCGTTGCGCTTCTTGCAAGGGTGGGGAACAACGGCATGGGCCTCGCGCGGCTGCAGGAGGTGCGAGACGCCGTTCACGCCTTCGGCGAAAGCGGAAAGCCGGCGATCGCTTACGCCGAGACGTTCGGCGAGTTCGGCCCGGGCAACGGCGCCTATTATCTCGCAACGGCTTTCGACGAGATCTACCTCCAGCCTTCCGGCGTTGTTGGGCTGACCGGCCTGATCGCCGAGACTCCCTTCATTCGCGGTATGCTGGAAAAACTCGGCGTCGTCCCGCGCCTGGATCATCGCATGGAGTACAAGAACGCGAGGAATACCTTCACGGAACGCCAGTACACCCCCGCCCATAAAGAGGCGACGCAGGCGGTGATGAACTCGCAATTCGACCAACTCGTGCGGGGAATCGCGGACAGGCGCGGCCTGCCTGCGGAGGCTGTCCGCAACCTGTTCGACCAGGGGCCGTTTCTCTCGAAAGACGCACTGGAAGCCGGGCTGGTGGACGGGCTGGCATATCGGGACGAGGTATACGAGCGCGTGAAGGATCAGGTCGACGCAGGGGCGAAGAATCTTTCGCTGCGAAAATACCTCAGAAGGCTGGAGGAGTCTCACGAACAGGCCGAAACTGTTGCGCTGATCTACGGTGTCGGCAGCGTGACGCGCGGCAAGAGCGATTTCGATCCCGGGTCGGGCGCGACGACGATGGGGTCGGATACGGTCACCAGGGCCTTCCGGAATGCGGTCAACGACGACGAAGTCGAAGCGATCCTCTTCCGCGTCGACAGTCCCGGCGGGTCTTACGTCGCCTCGGACGCGATATGGCGCGAGACCGTGCGTGCCCGGGAAGCGGGAAAACCGGTGGTCGTTTCCATGGGCGACGTAGCGGGTTCCGGCGGGTACTTCGTGGCCATGGCCGCCGACCGGATCGTGGCGCAACCGGGCACGATTACCGGTTCGATCGGCGTGGTGGGGGGCAAAATGCTCACGTCCGGGCTGTGGGAGAAAACCGGGATTTCCTGGGACGAAGTCCACACCAGCGCCCACTCCACCATGTGGACGGGCACCAAAGACTACTCGGAGGAAGAATGGACGCTGTTCCAGGAGTGGCTGGACACGGTGTACGAGGATTTCACCGATAAGGTGGCCGAGGGGCGTTCGCTGCCGAAGGAGCGGGTACTCGACATTGCCAGGGGGCGGATCTGGACCGGGGAGGACGCCAGAAAGCTGGGACTGCTGGACGAACTGGGCGGCTATAAGACGGCGTTGAAACACGTTCGTGAAACCGCACAGTTGTCGCCCGATGCCGAACTCCGGCTCAAGGTCTTTCCCAGGTCGAAATCCCCCTGGGAGTATCTCCTGGAACACGGCATCGTCCGAAGCAGCGAATCCGCCGTCGCTTCCGCATTCGTAAAGACAATGAGAGAACTGCAACCGGTCGTCGCGCTCGCGAGACGCCTGGGTCTCGTCCCCGCGCAGGGGGTGCTGACGATGCCGGAAATCGCGCCGTTTCAGTAGCGCCTGCCCAAAGGGATTTCCATGTCACCGCGGCAGGCTTATGACGCCATCGCCGAGCAATACCGTGACTCGAAGCTACTCCCATTCCATCACGCCATCGAGCTCTATACGGTGTTCCAGCTATTGGGCGACCTGCGAGGCAAGACGGTTCTGGACCTGGCATGCGGAGAGGGAATCTACGCGCGTCAGTTCAAGCGAGCCGGCGCGTCCGCGGTGACGGGGGTGGACGTCTCGCCGGAGATGATCGCGCTGGCGGAGGCCGACGAGCGGGCGGACCCGTTGGGCTGCCGGTACGTGTGTGAAGACGCCGCACGGTTCGTGACTGACGAGCCGGTTGACGTTGTGACCGCCATCTATCTGTTCAACTACGCCAGGTCTGCTGACGAACTGGCGTCCTTCTGCCGCGCCTGTTTCCGCGCCCTTCGTCCGGGCGGCCGTCTCGTTGGCTTCAACGACAACGTATGCAACCCCCCTCAGCCTGGTTGGTCGCTGGCGAAGTACGGTCTTGAACGGACCTGCCGCCTCCCGTTGCTCGAAGGCGACATCATCCGGTATCGGATCACCAACCCCGACGGCCGGGTGTTCGAGTTCGACAACTACTACCTGGCGCCCTCCACCTATGAGCGGACGATGCGAGACAGCGGATTCGACGACTTTCGCTGGATCGACGCCACCCGCGACCCCGCCGAGCCCGAGGCGGCCTTCTGGGACGACTTCGTCGCGCAGAAACCACTCGCCGCCTTCACCGCAACCAAGCCTTAGCTGCGAACCATCACGCGACCAATACCATCTTCAGCAGCGCCATCCGAATGTACAGCCCGTTGTGCGCCTGCCGGAAATATGCCGCGCGGGGGTCCGTGTCCACAACGGGGTCGATCTCGTCCACGCGAGGCAGGGGGTGCATCACGCGGCCGTTTTCGGAGAGCGCCTCCATCACTTTCGTATCGATGACGTATCGTCCCCGGGCCGCTTCGTAGTCCTTCGTGCGGTCTCCGAACCGTTCCCGCTGGATTCGTGTCTGGTAGACCACGTCGACCTTCTGTACGACCTCGATCAGATCTTCCCGTTCTTCGAAGTACACCCCGTTTCGGACCAGGTACTCCTTGATGTCAGCCTTCATGCGCACCATTTCCGGCGCCACGAAATACAGCTTGACGTCGTTGTACCGCGTGAGCAGATAGGCCAGCGAACGCACAGTCCGGCCGTTGGCGAGGTCGCCCACCATCGCCACCGAAATACCGTCCAGCCGCCCGATTTCCTTCTGTATTGTATATACGTCGAGCAAAGCCTGCGTGGGATGCTGGCCTGGGCCGTCCCCGGCGTTCAATACCGGCACCGACGCTGCCTCTGCCGCGCGCTTTGCGGATCCCCCTTCGTAGTGACGAAGGACGATCACGTCCGCGTATCCTTCCACAATGCGGATGGTGTCCTCGAGGGTCTCGCCTTTCGCGGCAGAGGAAAACTCCCTGGCCGACTCCGTCGTGACCACGCTCCCCCCCAGACGTATCATTGCTGATTCGAAAGACAACCGGGTGCGGGTACTGGGTTCGTAAAACAGTGTGGCCATGATCCGGCGGTTGAGAATACTGGACCCGTAGACGCTCACCACCTCCTCCATCTCCCTGGTCACCGCGAAAATCTCGGTCAGCAATTCCCGGTTGAACTGCTGCGCCTCGACCACGTGGAACAGGTTGTCCATCGCATACCCTTTCTCACAAAAAAAACTCCCCGTCAGGGGAGCTGAATAACAGCAGCCGGGGAGCCGGAAATCCGGTAAATTCGATTTCGTATAGAATAGATTCCCATCTGAAGGGCAAATATAGTCCGGCCGCACGACGGTTGCAAGTGGAAATTTGCGGAGGGGATGCAGCGGGCGACGAATGCGATCTCGCAAATGCCGCAGCGCGCACCGGGGAGTCGTTGCGGCGCGGCGACCTGCAGGGCTCGGGCGCCACCTCGAAATTCTGCCAGAAATGGGTTGACCGGATCGCGGAAGTCCGATATATTGATGTCGGCGCGGCAGCATGCGCCGGTGGGGCGGACCCACGCCCCGAACCACCGTCTGCCGGAAAGCGCGGAGTCCGAAAACGAGTCAATTCCCGGGCTTGCTGTACCGTTATCCCGCCCGGGTTTTATTGTGTCCGGTCGGCGCAGGACGCGGTCCAAACATATACTGTTCGTGGGAGAAAGAGAATGGTTCAGGCAACACCACCTGCCGAAGTGATGCGCTCGACGTCGCCGCTTGCCAGATATCTCACCGAATCCGCCGCCAACGGCAAACCCGCGGATCCCGGGTTTGTGGCCTGCCTCGCGTCACTCCAACAGATCAACGCGGTCTCACCTCTGGTTGCCGCATCCATCGTTTCCGAACTCGAGGACCAGCGGCGCAACCTGAAGATGATCGCCAGCGAGAACTACTGCTCGCTGGCCGTTCAGCTCGCACAGGGCAATCTCTTCACGGACAAGTATGCCGAAGGCGTGCCCGAACGCCGCTTTTACGCCGGCTGCGACAACGTGGACACCGTTGAAAAACATGCCGTTTCCCTGGCCCGCGACCTCTTCGGTGCAGACCATGCGTACGTACAGCCACACTCCGGCGCCGACGCAAACCTCGTGGCGTTCTGGGCGATTCTTTCCGCCCGCATTCAGGCGCCGTTCATGGATCGGGCGGGACACACCGATCCCTCGGCCCTGTCCGACGCAGACTGGCGCGAACTCCGAGCCGCGCTTGGCAACCAGAAACTGCTCGGACTGGATTACTACTCGGGCGGCCACCTCACCCACGGATACCGCCAGAACGTCTCCTCCAGGATGTTCCACGTAGAAACCTACGGTGTGGACCCGGAGACAAAACGCATCGATTACGACCGGGTCCGCAGCCAGGCGAAGGCGTTCAGGCCCCTGATTCTGCTGGCCGGGTACAGCGCGTACACCCGCAAGATCAACTTTCGCATCTTCAGGGAAATCGCGGATGAGGCCGGCGCGGTCTTCATGGTGGACATGGCGCACTTTGCGGGCCTCGTTGCAGGCAAGGTCTTCACCGGCGACTACGATCCCGTTGCCCACGCCGACGTTGTGACAACCACCACCCACAAGACTCTCAGGGGCCCGCGCGGCGGCATGGTGCTCTGCAAGGACGAATATGCCGAGCACGTGGACCGGGGGTGCCCGATGGTGCTGGGGGGTCCGCTACCCCACGCGATCGCGGCCAAGGCCGTCGCTTTTCAGGAGGCCGGCGCCGACGCATTCAGAAACTATGCGCGCCGCATTGTGGCGAACGCGGCGAATCTGGCCGAAGCCTGCGTCGCAGAGGGGTTGTCATTGCTGACAGGCGGCACGGACAACCACATGGCGCTGATCGACGTGACGCCACTCAGACTGACGGGCAGACAGGCGGAAGCCGCCCTTCGAGACGCCCGGATCACCCTCAACCGCAATGCCCTCCCCTTCGATACGAACGGCGCC
Source organism: uncultured bacterium (assembly GCA_964551635.1). GTDB lineage: Bacteria > Latescibacterota > UBA2968 > UBA2968 > JAAXHE01. The sequence continues at coordinate 6,671 of CAZKDZ010000253.1, forward strand.
TGGTACACGAGCGGCCTTCGCATCGGCACGCCGGCGCTTACGACGCTGGGCATGGGAGCCGACGAAATGCGGAAAATCGCCGACGTGCTGCGCCTCGTGCTCACAAATACCCGGCCACTCCGGATCAAAAAGGGCCGGCAGGCCGGAAAACCGAGCAAGGCGCGCTGCAGGACCCGGCCGGAAGCGCTCGAGGAAGCCCGCGAGGCGGTGGCGGACCTGCTCCAACGTTTTCCCGCGTACCCCGAACTGGACCTCGAAACCCTCAAACAGGCTCTGAGATAGTGTCCCCGTTGCGGGCTTTGCGACCGATCTTCCACCGGTCGATCCCGGTCCGGGTCTCCCGCGTTCAAAGGTTTACTGCGTCCATCACAGCATCGTGAAATTCGGGACGCAACCTCCGGATCCCGTCACTCTCGCGGGTAGGATGCACCCTGTTGGTCAGAAGTACCACGCCGACGTCCCGTTCGGGGTCCACCCAGACGGACGTCCCCGTGAATCCGGTATGCCCGAAAGACCGGGCCGAAAAGTGCCGGCCCGCTGAACTCCCCGCCGCCGATACCGTATCCCACCCGAGCGCGCGGGTACTGCCGGGCGCCAATCCCGCCCGCGACGTGAATCCGCGGATGGCAGCCTCGGAAAACACCCGGGTTCCCTTGCGTTTCCCCCCGTTCAGGATCACCCGTAGAAATCGACCCAGGTCCGCCGCGGTCCCAAAGAGTCCCGCGTGCGGCGCCACACCGCCCATCGCCCAGGCATTTCCATCGTGCACCTGACCGTGAATCAGCCCTCTGCGTTGCTCGGCCTGAAATTCCGTCGGCGGAATTCTACCCAATAGCTCGGTGCCCGGCAGATACATCGTCTCTTCCATCCCCGCCGGGCCGAGGACGTACCGTCGAGCCAGTTCCTCGAGAGACGCGCCGCCCACGTGCTCGACGGCCGCCCCCAGCAGCAGGAAACTGAGATCGCTATATATCGTCCTTGTGCCCGGAAGGTACGCGAGCGGCGTGCCGCAGGCCGCCGACAGTACCGCGTTCCTGCCCCTGCAGGTCTCGAAAAAACGCTGGTGGGCCGGCAGTCCCGCACAATGCGCCAGAAGATGCCTGATCGTAACGCGATCTTTGCCGTGCCCCTGAAACGCCGGCACGTATCTGTCCACCCGCCCATCCAGGTCCAACTGGGGTTCAAGCGCCATACAGATGGAGGTTGTCGCAACCACCTTCGTCAGCGACGCGAGATCGTACATGTCGTCTTTGCGGACTTTCGGGGAATCCGCCTCGTACGTATGCCGACCCGCCGTCCAGCACGCGACCTCACCCGAGCCTCCCACCACAAGCCCCACCGCGCCAGGCGTGCTCTTCGTCCGTACGTGACGTTTCAGTACCTCCCTGACGCGCCTCAGCCGCTCCGGACCCGGTCCATTCGTGCGTTCGATTCGCTCAGATTCCATTACGCCCGGACACCTCGGATTTGCGCCGAAGGTTGCCGGCGAAGCCGGTTGTTCCGGCGTCGATTCAATCCCATTCTCACCTTGACTTTCCCGTCCTTCTGCATATCTTCCACGATGCGAGTTTCCGGGTTTGTCCCGGCGGAACGAGGCCGGCCACGGAACCGCAGGGCGCCTGCAGTGCGTATCGCAACGCTTCCGGTACGGTTTTCCAACTTCGGAGGGCATTCCATGTCTGAAGTAAGGAATTACGTCGTATTCGTCACCGCCCCGAACGAAGCGGATGCCGCAATGATCGGCCGCACACTCGTGGAAGAACGCCTGGCCGCTTGCGCCAATATCGCGGGGCAGATCCGGTCCATCTACCGCTGGCAGGACGCCATTGAAGACGAAGCCGAATGCCTGATGGTCCTCAAGACGTCACACGCCAGCCTCGACGCGCTGATCGACCGGACGAACGACCTGCACAGTTACGAGGTGCCTGAGATCATCGCGCTTCCCATCCACAGGGGGCATCCGCCCTACCTGGACTGGATTGCCGAGAACACCTGATCCGCGCTTCCGATCCTGCCCGCGCAACGACCACCCGTGTCCATCGTTCACAACGATACGGGCAGGACTGCTTCACGACATCCGACAGGCGCCAACGGGAAGGACCCACAGTGGCCGTTCATCCTCAACACGCGATCGGCATCGATCTCGGCGGGGGAAGCATCAAGGGCGCGCTTGTCGCCGCCGACGGAAGCATGGAAGCCAATGCCCGCTGTCCGACCGAGGTGGATAGCGGAGAACACGGTGTGGCGGACCGGATTGCAGGACTCTGCGAATCCCTCCGCGTCAGGGGCGGCCTGGAAGACGAAGATATCGCGGGTATCGGCATCGGCGTTCCGGGCGTAACGACGTCGAAGGGCGACGTCATCATCGCGCCCAACCTCCACTGGCGCCACGTCCCGTTCAAGCGAATCCTCAAGGACAGGATCCGGCTGCGCGTTGAAATCGATAACGACGCCAGCGTCGCCGCCTTGGGGGAAGCGCATCTGGGGGCGGGCGGCGGCTGCGAGTCCCTCTTTCTCATCACCCTGGGAACGGGCATTGGCGGGGGACTCGTCCTGGACGGCGACATTCACCACGGCGCCTCCTTCGCGGCGGGCGAAATCGGCCATATGTGCATCGACCCCGACGGCCCCCTTTGCGGATGCGGGAAAAAGGGATGCCTCGAAGCCTTCACAGCCGGCCCCGCGATGGTCCGCTACGTTCGCCGCCGCCTTCCGGAAGCCGTGTCCACTTCACTTTCGGACACGAAATCCCTTTCACCGGAAACCATCTGTCTGGCCGCGAAAAACGGCGACAGCCTCGCCAGTGAAGCCGTCGCCCGCGTTGCCCGCTACCTCGGCATCGCCATTGCCAATATCATTAACGTCATCAGCCCCGACGTGATCGCCATCGGAGGCGGCATCTCGGCGGCCGGAGGTGTTCTCCTCGACCCCGTCGCCGCCGCAGCCCGGGAGTTCACCCTGGAGGGGATGTTCGATCATACCCGGATCACGCCTGCCGAACTGGGTAACGACGCCGGCGTCCTGGGCGCTTCACGCCTCGTCCTTACATAAGCCGGGACGCTCGACCCGACACCGCGATTACTCCCACGCAAGATCTTCCAGCACGGACTTCAGATAGGCAATGTCCTGCTGCGCGAACCACTCCCTGTCGCCCTGCCTTGGGGCTTCGATACACAAGGGACCGCTGAACCCGGACCGCTTCAGCGCCAGCAGATACTCCCGGTGGTTGATGATCCCGTCGCCCAGGCCCACGGCGTTCCGTCCGTCTCCGGCGGGCATCGAGTTTTTCAGATGCACCATGAACAGCTTCTCTCCCAGTGTGGAAACGGTCTCGCCGATTGATGGGCAGGACGGAAAATACACCATGTTTCCATAGTCCAGGTTTGCACCGACGAACGGGGAGCCGATCATATCCAGTAGTTTCATCGTGGGCGCCGGCAGGTCGTGAACATAGCCCATATGGATCTCGAACGCGAGCCGGAATCCAATCTCCTCGGCGACCGCGCCAAGCTCTCTGAACCCTTCGGCCGCCCATGTGTAGTGATGGGCCGATGCGGCGCCGGACCCATGCAGATGATGCGCCGACCCTGCATTGGGGTCCGAACTTCGAAGCGTCCCCGCCATGATATTGCAGACCGTGAGGTCCAGCCGTTCGCCCGCGAGTCGATAAAACCTGATCCCCTCCGCAACCTGCGCCCCGCGGATGCCGGCATCTTCCTGCATCAGTTCCACACCGGGGCCACCGAACAGCACGTGCTTCAATCCCGAGGCTCCCGCTGCCGCGGCAATCGTATCCAGGTATTGTTCCGGCGTCTCCTCTTCACCCCTGCGATGACGGCGGAACTCGATCCCGTCATACCCCCACCCTACCGCCTTCCGGCACATCTCCGGGATCGTCTGTCCCTGTTCACAATAATTTACATGCATGATGATCGGTAACGCCATTCAATCGCCCCTCCGTAAAAGATCTCCTCACAATTGCATTTGCCTCGTCAACGGATCGTGGCTAAAATGGCAACGAACCCCGGGAAAGTCAACCGCAACCAGGAGCCCAGGTGATCTGTCCCGGAAATTGGTTGGCTAAGGTCGGCCGCCTGGTCGCCCGACTCGCATCCTTCGACAAGCTCAGGAACCAGTGCCAGAGCGCAGGCGACCTGGACAAGGTCGGCGAGCGAGGGCACTTCGACGGGCTCAGCACAAGCAACGCAGCGAGACGGGATGAATCGGCGGCCGAATGGTGAGATATTTTCGGGACAAAACACTGAAGGAGGTCTGTCAATGGCCAGCTGGTTCTATCTGTTCCTTGCGATCGCATTTGAAGTCATCGGGACGACGTGCATGAAACTCTCGGAAGGATTCGCCCGTCTGTGGCCCTCTGTCGGTGTAGCCGTCTTCTACCTGGCATCACTGGCAGGTCTGACGATGGCGCTGAAACAGATCCCGGTCAGCATCGCATACGCCGTCTGGGCCGGCCTGGGAACGGCGATCATCAGCGTCATCGGCTTCTGGTATTTCAAGGAACCGGTCACCGCTGTCAAACTGCTGTCCATCGCGCTGATTATCGGCGGCGTGACCGGCTTGCATCTCTCCAGTTCAACGCACTGACTGTCTGTCCGGGTGTGCGGCTGGATCGCCGGATTTCAGTCGAAAGTCGAAAAATCCGCGGAATGTAAAAAAATAAGTTGACAATCGATCTGTAAGCGATTACTTTAATTGTGACGTTGTAAATAGAAGGACGTTGTTTCTGTCTCCTGTGCAGTCGAAAAAAACGATGCGGCAAGGATCAGAATTTTCGGTCCTTGCCTTTTTTAATTGCCTGCACATTCAGTTCAAGGTAGAAAGGTGGTGAATTAGCAGTGGCTGACGGTCGAGTGAAGTGGTTCAACGACGCCAAGGGCTTTGGCTTCATCGAGCAGGACGGCGGGGAAGACGTATTCGTGCATTTTTCGGCAATCCAGGGCGAGGGTTTCAAGTCTCTGGCCGAGGGTGATGACGTCGAATTCGATATCGTCGAGGGTCCCAAGGGGCTCCAGGCGGCAAATGTGACGAAACGATAAGGGTAGCGGAACTGTTGTACGTACAGACGGACGCCGACGTGTCGGCGTCCGTTTTTTGGTTAACAAGAAAAGTCGCGAAATGGCAGTTCGCGAAAAAAAACGCCCGATTTCCGGGCGTCTCAGTCTGCTTCTCGCAAATTCACATAACCCGCTTCCTTCTGAGGTCCCCCTCCAGCCGTTGTTTTCTATTCCATCTCCAAGATCACATCCAGTATCGCCGGAAGCCAGGTCACGCGGGCAAGATTGGAAGCCGACCTGAGTTTCTGAAGGGCTGCGCGAAGGGTCTCTTTCGCTATCATGTCCTGACGGGCCGCGACCTGTGCCCTGGCAAGGTCCGCGTAGCTCCACGTGGTGATCCCCGCCCCAACCGTTCCGGACAATCCCGCTGCCGCGGTTCCCAACGTCCCGCGGGAACCGTCGAGGTCGCCCGATTGCGCCTGCGCCAGCGCGATTTCCGCCAGCGCACGAATCCTTTTATTGGAATCCCTGATGGCCCCTGCGGTTGCGGCGGCCTCCGTGAACCGTCCGGCCCCGGCCTGGGCCGTTACGATTTCCCTCAAAATGGCGTCCCGCCTCGATACCCGTTCGATTTTTTCCGCATTGTGCAGGCTTCGCCCGGTCTTGCCCGCCTGCGCCTGCCGCATCGAGACGTGATACATCAGATTTCTCTTTGCTTCCACATCCCCCGGGTTTCCTGACGCAGCAATTTCGAGTAGCGTCTCAAGCTGGTCCGCCGGAATCTGGTAAACCAGATTCTGCGCGAGTTCGCCGTTGCCAGCAGACATGACCCTTTGCCTGGCCGTGTCAATGGTCCGCGTGGCCCCGCCCGCATCTCCAGCCGCGTTCTGCGCCGACGCGATGTTGAACAACCACTTCACCGCTGACGGCGACGCATCCAAGCTGACAGCCTGCCAGGCCCTGTCCAGGGTCTTCCGGGCGCCATTCAGGTCCTCGACTCTCATCTGGGCGCGGGCAATCTTGATGAGGACATAAGGGTCGACGTCGGCCAGTGACACAATCGTCGCGCCGGCGCTGTAGATGTCCATCCCCGTCCCCCCGGCCTCCAGCGCCTTGTCCAGCGTCTTCCGGGCGCCCGGTTCGTCTCCGGCTTCCGCCTGCGCCCAGGCGAGTTTTCCGAGCGCGATAGCCCGTCGATATCCGTCGATGATGTCAGCGGCGTCCTCAACCGCCAGATCGAAAAACGTCCTGGCGTCTTCACTCCTGCCCTGCTGCGCCAGCGTAGACGCCACTCCGGCCAATGCATCCACGCGAACCTGAATATCGTCAATTGACCTGGCGGTCGCGCGGGCGGAAGCTGTATATCCCACTGTCGCCTGCGCCAGGGCGACCTTGTTCAGACTCCGCGCGCGACGGGCGCCTGTTCCGTTCGAGCGGGCAACCGCGACAGCGATCCGGAAACTCTCAAGGGCGGCCCCCAGGTCCCCGTTCCCTGCCGATACGGACGCCACGCCAACCAGCGCATCGATCCGACCCTGAACGTCTTCAATCGACCCGGCCGTCGCGCGTGCGGAATGCACGTCCCCGGCTTCCGCCTCCACGCGCGCGACATTGCGCAACGCCCGGGCGCGCGCGTATCCGCCGTTTACCTTTTTGGCCGTCGCCGCCGCAAGATCGAAGTTTTCCCTGGCTTCCCATGCATTGCCGGCAAGGGCAAGCGCCGACGCTCCGGCGGCAAACGCGCCGGCCCGTATTTCCAATTCCCAATCGGTTCTCGCCTTGAACGCCTCTGCGGCCTGGAGCGTCAGCCGCGCGACACAGTCCGGACCTGCCGACCGCCAGCACGTCGCGGTTGCTCCGTCGACGGCATTCCCCTCCCTCGCCGCAGAGGGGTAAACGATGGCACTGACCATCGCCAGCACGGCAGAGACGACCCGCACATTCATATTCATCGTCCATCCTTTGGTGCACACAGACAGATCTCGCCGCATTCAGGCGCCCTTGCCGTCCGTTCAGTACTCAAACGGCGACACCTGCGCTTCCGTGACTTCCACCCCGAACCCCGGTCCGTCCAGCGGCTTCATTCGACCGCTTCTGGGTGCGGATACGCCGGGGGGCCGCGCGGCTTCGTCCGGGTCGACGCCCGGTGGGCTCGCGATGTAACATTCCGTCCATGGAATCGCAGGCATCGCGTAACAGACGTGCTGCCCGTACGGCGTATTGCCGCCGCCGTGAGGAATGACCGAAATTCCGGCCGCCTCGGCGATCGCGCAGATCTTGACGACCGCGGTCATCCCGCCAACCCAGTTGATGTCCGGTTGGAAGATGTCCAGGAGGTGGCGGCTTGCCGCGTGCTGGAATGGAACGGTCGTGTACCAGTGTTCTCCCGTGGCCAGGGTCGCCCACGGAAGCCGGCGGCGCAGTTCGGCATGCGCGTCGAGGTCCTCCGAACGGAGCATCTCCTCCATCCACTTGAGTTTGCTCGGGCGCAGTTCCTCCGCAAGGCGAACGGCGTACTCCACGTCGAACGCCATCCAGCAGTCCAGCATCAGTTCCACGTTTTCACCGGCCAGGTCACGTGTGCCGGCCACAAGGTCCACGTTTTTCCTGAGGCCTTCCAATCCGTCGGCCGGACCGTACGGGCACGGCAGCTTGATGGCCTCGAATCCCAGTTCCAGGTACCAGTCGGCGTCGCCGCCCGTGGCGTAGCAGAACATCTCCTCGCGCGCCGGCCCGCCCAGCAGCTCGTATACCGGCTTGTCCAGCAGCTTTCCCTTCAGGTCCCAGAGCGCGAGGTCGATGGCGCTCACGGCGTATGCGTGCAGGCCGGTGGCGCCGTACGAGGCCCCCATCCGCACCATCATATCGTAGCACTTTTCAGTTGCCAGGCAAGGCTCGCCCTCAAGACGCGGCCCGAGAAAGTCGTCGATGATGGCCGCCACGGGACGTCCATGACTGGCGCTTGCGAAACCCAGGGTGCCGTCTTCG
>CAZKDZ010000254.1:0-7456 GCA_964551635.1 uncultured bacterium
GCCGCCAGAACGGTGCTGAAGATTCAGAAGGCGGCGGATGAAAATGCACACGACGTGGCGCTGCGCTAGACTTATCGCACAAACGGCCTCCTTTGGATATTGACTCTTCAGGCGGCATTGTTTAAAGTTTGAGAGGATTGACCACCGAGTGGCCCGGTGGCATCTCTTCGGCAGGCAAAGCGGAACGCTCGGGAACCATCGCTTGCAACCTGCGCCGCTCCCTGAGCTTGTGGTCCCTGAGCCTGTCGAAGGGTCGGCGAGGGGCGTAGAAGAATGCCAAAGAGGTTGCGAAACACGGTCATTTCGACAAGCTCAATGACCACGTTTCGAAATGCCAGGCGCACGTACTTCGAGAGACTCAATGCACCGAAATGGACATCTGTCGAGAAATCTGGCAAGACGGGATTAATTGTCGTATGAATAGAAACCTATTTGCTGGTCGGGACGCCGGGATCGAGGAGCTATTCGTGAGGTTTTTAAAAAAAACGGCGTCGATCTTCGTTATTGTATTGATATTTGGATCGACGGGCCGGGCAGAAGCATCCGGAAAGGGCGCGGGATTCGTTCTGCTTCGCGAAGGGGTGGGCGCCCGCGCGGAAGCAATGGGCGGCGCCTATACGGCGGTTGCGCACGATCAGACGGCGGCGGCGTGGAACCCGGCGGGCATCGGCGTCCTGAGGGGTAAGGATTTGCTGGTGACGCATCACAGTTCGTTCCAGGAAATCCAGCAGATCTATGGCGGATGGGCATATGGCAATGGCCGGTCCGGTGTCGCCCTGAGCATGGGTATCTATTCGGTAGGCGGGATCGAAGCGCGGACCGGGCCGTCCTCGCAGCCTCAGGGTACATTCGGCATCTACGAAATCATCGCGGGGCTCACGTACGCAAAGCGGCTCAAAACGGGGCTTTACGCCGGCGCAACCGCGCGCGCACTGCACGAATCCATCGGCCCGGAGCAGGCATCGGGATTCAGCGTGGATCTCGGTCTGCTTTACCGATTCGACAAGAAGGGATTGACCGCCGGCGCCAGCTACCGGAACCTGGGACGGATGCAGGTGATGGATACGCAGAGGACGCCACTGCCGGGGACGTTTCGAGCCGGAATCGCCTGGCAGGCGAAGTGGTTTACCGGTTCCCTGGATCTGGGCGCCCCAAGACACGGTTCCGTGGGTGTGCATACCGGCATGGAACTTCGCGTAAAAGGGGCGTTGTGTCTGCGTGCCGGGTACAGAACCGGGCACGATATCCGTGACTGGTCTTTCGGATTCGGGATCCAACCGGGCAGTTGGCGGATGGAATATGCCTATGTGCCCGCCGCATTGGGACTCGACGGCTCGCATCGGCTGGAGTTCGGCATCAGGTGACCGGCCGGGAATTTACGTGAACAGCGGGATGAATCGGCGGATGAATGGCGACACATTTCCGGAACGGGACACAAAAGACCGCATCTGGATCAACGTCCTGTTGTTCATACTGACGGCGTACACGACAACAGCGGCGGGTGCGCAAATGGCGCTCGCCATGCAGGTGGCGGTATCGCCGGGACTCTTTCCAACGGATTTTCGTTCGACGGAGCTGTTGTGGAATTCAAAATACCTGGTTCTGGGGCTCCCGTTCTCCGGAACCCTGCTGTTGATTCTGGGTATCCACGAGATGGGGCACTACCTCACCTCACGCCGATGGATGGTGCGCGCGACCCTGCCGTATTTCATTCCCTTTCCGTCATTCATCGGTACCCTGGGCGCGGTAATCAAGATCAGGTCCGGCATTCCGAACCGGCGCGCGCTGATGGACATCGGGGCATCCGGACCGCTGGCCGGTTTCGTGGTCGCCCTGCTCGCGCTGATCGTCGGATTGCATCTGTCCGAAATCGTGCCGGTCTCAACCTTTGCCCAGGGCGGGATTTCACTCGGCAATTCCATTCTGGGCGAGTGGCTGACGAATCAGATCATTGGAGATCTCCCCGAAGGATTCGCGATTTACGATCATCCCATCTTCGTGGCGGGCTGGCTGGGTCTCTTTGTGACCGCACTGAATCTCATGCCGGTGGGGCAGTTCGACGGCGGGCATATCGTGTATGCCTTCGGTGGGGCACACGTCCACGCCCTGGTCTCGAAGGCGGCGCTGGTCGTTCTCGGAGGCCTGTGGGCGCTGGGGCCGCCGTATGACTGGCTGTACGTCCAGGACGGTGTCTCAATCTGGCTCGATACCCGGTGGCCGGGATGGCTCATCTGGATACTCATTGCGCTGGCGCTGGGGCGGCGGCATTCCCCTACCGGCAACCCCGATCTGGCCCTCGATCCGTCTCGGAAGCTGATGGGATATCTTTCTTTAATCATCTTCGTACTTTGCTTTGTGCCGCGACCCATCAGTTTTTCGGTACCTTAAATTTAGAAGCTGTCTTAAAATTCCCAGCGGTCTTCGCGCGGCTGCAAAAGCGCCGGTCGGCGTTGGTCAAATCCACCCGTATAGACAAATATGGGCGGATTTTCCCGCCTTGTCCGCCACTTTTTCGCTCGCGCTCGGGAACTCACCGGTAATTTTAAAACATCTTCTTACCCCGGACCCGCTCCATCTCCCCTGCTCCGGGCTTCAAGCTCGACGTTCCTCCCCCGATTGAGTCGATCAATCTCCCCTGCTCCGGTTGACCCCGGCGTACGTCGCGACCGGCTTGCCCGCGCCGGGTCGTGATTCCTCCGGCCCGGCCGGTATTGCGATCTTTCACACTGCCATGGCAAAGACTTCCAACAGGCGTTCCCGCCGAATGAGGATGACCCGAAGGAGGCGACGAATTTCATTGCGCCTCTGGACGCTTGCGCTTGTGCTGGCGCTGGCGGTCGGTCTGGCAGGCTGGATGCGCTGGCGCGAGGCCCAGGCCCCCGCATATGTACAGGAAATCGCGTTGAATCAGGAGGCGCAGTGGCGGACACTTCCGGCAGATCCGTTGGCGTTTGCGGATTCGGTGGCATCAGGGGCGTCCGCGGTTCTGAAAGACCTCGGTGTTCCGGAAGGGGTCGCGTCCGTCAGGCGGTCGCGGGCGCGGACCGACAGTACCGCACGTTGGGTAATGACCGCTGACGTGCCCGAAGGGCTTCCATTGGCCGTGTTCAATCTGCAACTGACCCGGCTTGCCAGGCGTCTGGGCGGCGACGTCGTGGAAGCCGTGGAGGACCGAAACGGCGACAGACTGTCGATGTTTGTGGGCATGGATGGTGTCCGCACGAATCAATTTATACTGAAACGAAATGCCCGTCTCAATCGATTGCCGGGTCGAGTCGCCATTATAGTGGTCGATTTCGGAAATCAGGAAGAGGCATTGGTTCGTGGATTCTGCGCGTTGAAGCAGAAGATTACCTTCTCGATCTTTCCAGGCCGGGAAAGATCCTCCTGGATTGCGGAACAGGCAGCAGCCACCGGGCATGGCGTCATCGCGTATCTGTCGATGGAACCCCTGGATTATCCGCGCCATGACCCGGGTCCGGACGCGGTGTTGATGGACCATTCACCCGAAAAAATCAGAACGCTGATCCGGACGGCGCGAGCCCATCTGCCTCAGGCAAAGGGAATGAACAACCATATGGGGTCACGTATAACGGAAGACCCGACGGCAATCCGCAGAGTCTTGAAAGAAATAGACCGCCATGGTCTTTTCTTCGTGGACAGCTTCACCAGCCCGCGTTCGGTCGCATGGTCTGTTGCGGAGGAGATGGGGATGCCGGCCGGCCGGAATGCGAAGTTCCTGGATCGAAAGGAAACGCGGGAGTCGGTCGAACAATCCGTCGAAGCCCTGGCGGAAATGGCCGGTATCGCCGGAACGGTAATCGGCATTGGAAACGCGAGGCCGGTGACTCTGGCTGCACTCGAACGTGTACTGCCGAAACTCGAAAAACGGGGAATCGAATTCGTCAGCGCCGGCGAAGCCGTAACAGTCCGTTGATAAAGTTGCCGCGGAACAAACCCTCTTCAGAATTCAATACCCGTTGACTTGAACCGGAACGCTTGGTATATTTGGGCTGCGCCAGAGCTGAGAACCGGGACAATTCGCACTGCGGCAAACGCGTAGAGAAGTCTTCGGTTGATGGATCCGGGTTCCTGTCTGCGGAGGTGCGAGATCGGTAACGCAGGCTTCCGGTTTGAGGTGTTGGCCACAGACCAGAGCGCACGAGCAGGGGTACTTCATACGCCGCATGGGGTTGTGGAGACCCCGGTTTTTATGCCTGTTGGCACCGGTGGCACGGTGAAGACGCTGGGACAGCAGGATCTGAGAGACCTGGACGCCAGGATCATCCTGGGCAATGCCTATCATCTGCATTTGCGGCCCGGGGCGGATCTGATTTCCGAGGCAGGCGGCCTGCACGGTTTCATGAACTGGGACCGCGCGATCCTGACCGATAGCGGCGGCTATCAGCTCAGCAGCCTGGCCGGCCTGAACAGGATTACCGACGAAGGCGTACTGTTCCAGTCCCATATCGACGGATCGCGTCATCTGTTTACGCCCGAGCGGGTGATCGAGATCGAGCAGGCAATCGGCGCTGACGTCATCATGATGTTCGACGAATGTACGGCCTATCCCTGCGATTATGACTATGCGAAAGTTGCGGGTGAGCGCAGTTTGCGATGGGGCGCCCGGTGCTTGCAGGCGCATTCAGCATCGGGTGGCCTGAGCGCGGCCGGGCGCGAACAGGCGTTGTTCGGCATTGTTCAGGGAAGTACCTATTCCGATCTGAGAGCGCGGTTTGCGGATGAGACGGTGGCGATGGGTTTCTGGGGGTTCGCGGTCGGAGGCACGGGCATGGGCGAACCGGGCGCCGACACATGGCACGCGGTGGATGCCGTCGTGCATCGCCTTCCCGAGGCGTCGCCCCGCTACCTGATGGGCCACGGAACGCCGCAGGATCTCGTACAGGGGGTGAGCCGGGGCATTGACATGTTCGATTGCGTGTTGCCTACCCGTAACGCCAGGAACGGTACCGCGTTTACCCGATTGGGCAGGATGAACCTGCGCAATGCGAAGTTCGCACGCGACCTGGCTCCGCTCGACGCCGATTGCACGTGTTATACCTGCAGGAACTATTCACGTGCCTACCTTCGTCATCTGGTTCATTCGAAGGAGATTCTGGGCCTGCGCCTGTTGACCCTTCACAGCCTCCACTTCTATCTTTCGTCAATGCGTGAGATACGTGCTGCCATTCTGGAGGGACGGTTTTCTTCGTGGAAAGAGACGTTCCTGAACACGACCACGCGTTAGCACTCCGGAATCTTCAAGCGAAGCGGTTCTCACATTCAATTCAACTACCTGATTCCTTCAAGGAGGGTTACCTTTGTTTGGCGTAAGCGAAGCATTCGCTATGGGCGGCCAGCCGACCGATGGGTCCGGCACGGGATTTCTCGTGCAGATTTTCCCTTTGTTGTTAATGGTCATCGTCGTCTACCTGTTGATCTTTCGTCCGCAGATCAAAAAGCAGAAAGCCCAGCAGGCGATGATCGATGCACTGAAGAAGGGGGACAAAATCGTAACGTCCGGGGGCATTCACGGTACGATAGTAGGAATTAAGGAAGAGGCCGGTATCCTGGTCGTACAGGTTGCAAAGGAAGTCCGCGTCGAGGTTTCGAGGGGGTCGGTCTCCCGGGTTGTGGAAGAATAGTGATCGGGGACCCAGCCCGCGATGACACCGGGGATTCTGGCGAAATCGGTTCCCCGATTGGAGACGGACGTGAAGCTGGTATTCATGGGAACGCCCGACTTCGCCGTGCCGTCCCTGGATAATCTGGCAGCTTGCGGCCACGAAATCGCCGCTGTCGTGACCCGGCCGGACCGGCCGCGTGGGCGGGGTCGGAAACTGGCGCCGCCGCCCGTGAAGACAGCCGCCCAGCGGTTGGGACTTCCGGTAATACAGCCGCGTTCTCTGGAAGCCACGGACTTTCTGGATCGGCTGCGGGGTTTCAATGCGGATCTTTTCGTCGTGGTCGCGTTCGTCATATTGCCGCCGGTTGTACTGAAAATTCCAACGCTCGGCTCGGTGAACCTGCATCCGTCCCTGCTGCCGAAATACCGTGGGGCGGCCCCGATCAACTGGGCGATTATCCGGGGAGAGACTGAAACCGGCATCAGCGTATTCCGCCTCTCGGGGCGTGTGGACGCGGGAGATCTTCTGTTCCAGCAGGTCGTGGGAATCGGCCCGGACGAAACCGCCGGAGAGCTCTCGGATCGGTTACGGATCCTGGGGGCAAGTGCGCTTGGGGCGGTTGTCGAAGGGCTGGAAAGAGGTGAATTGGAATCGAAGCCTCAGTCGGGCACGGGGGTCACGCGGGCGCCACGGCTTGAGAAGGAGGACGGTCGTATCGACTGGACCCGCGGCGCGGCGTCGATCCGCAATCTGGTTCGCGGAACCAACCCGTTTCCGGGAGCGTTTACGACCTGGAGAGACGAAGTTCTCAAGGTGCATCGGGCTGCGGTCGCCGGCGGCGCCGGGTTGCCCGGCGAGGTGATCTTGGCGGACGGCAGGAAGGGATGTGTGATCGCCGCCGGCGAAGGAACCGTTGCGCTTGAGGAAGTGCAACTTGCGGGCAAGGGGCGGATGAGCGGCGCCGAACTGGTGCGAGGGTATCGAATCGCGCCCGGCGAGGTCCTGGGTGACGCCGCCAGCAACCGCCAATAGACAACGTCGCATCAGATGAAAGAGCAGTTGTTACGATTGATCCACCAAAAGCAATAGACACAAAAGGCACAAAAACACAAAATCGGAAAGGCTGCATTCTGTAACCGACTGAGTGGGGGTAACGAACAACGCCCGGATTCCATCCGGACGGTTGGCGTTTCTTCACACGGGTTGGCTTTTGGTCCTTCTGTGCCTTTTGTGCTTTTTGTGGTAAATTAAAGGTTGTTTTCTTTCGAATTAAGGCTGGTAGCGTCAACCATTTAACGCTCCCCGTAATAATTCTTTCGAAGGAGGTATTGCGTATATGTTTCCTCTCTTCTGGGACCCGACGCTGATTCTTGTGATTCCGGGATTCATCCTGGCGCTGTGGGCGCAGTTCAAGGTCAAGCGGACATTCGCCAGGTACGATGAATTCGGTTCCCGAAGCGGATGGACGGCGGACCAGGTCGCCCGCGACATCCTTCGGCGGGGCCGCGTTTCGGTGAAGGTGGAAAACGTGGGCGGCAAGCTGACCGATCACTACGATCCGCGGGACCATACCCTGCGCCTGTCTGACAGCACATACGGTTCGCGTTCGCTTGCGGCCATCGGCGTGGCGGCGCACGAGGCGGGCCACGCGTTTCAGCACGCGCACGGGTACTTTCCCCTGAGCCTGCGGACGAATATCGTTCCGGTGGCCAATTTCGGCTCCTGGGTGGGTATGCCGCTGTTCTTTATCGGATTTTTCTTTCAATCCGGACTGATGCTTCAACTTGGCATCATCTTCTTTTCGTTTGCCGTCCTCTTCGGTCTCGTCA
>CAZKDZ010000255.1:0-3333 GCA_964551635.1 uncultured bacterium
CTGGTCAGACAACACAATGGGCTTCCGAGGACGACCGCGCCCCATGGTTCTCTCCTTTCACGATGGGTGTGAGAAGCGTGTAGAGAGAACATAGGACAGGCCCAATAAATAGTCAAGTTATTTTAGGGACAAAACACTAGGTTCGCCGTGAACGAAACGGCCGAACCGGATTCCAACGTCGCCTCCTCCGCGCCGGCCGATATGCGGATTCGACCGCTCAGAAGAACCACCGTGGCCGGACCCGGGGCCCGGTGCTCGTGCAGTGCCGCGCCCGCCTTCATTACGGTCAGGACCACGGTCATCTCATCCCCGCGAACCAGCGAAAGCGCGTTCCGGCCCGATTCATCAAAGGCGTCTTCCCTCATCAGCTGTTCGGCCATGGCGTGCAACGGAAAAGACTCGATCCACGACTTGCTGAAGTTCAGGGGTCTATAAGGTCGCTCAAAAGCCTTTTCCATTGCGTGAACTCCTTAGAAGCCTGCCTGAAAATTCCAGCCGTCCTCGCACGGCTGCCAATATCCCCACCCCATCTTAATGTGGCCGCGTGCCGGTACGTGTGGCGGATTACGGTCCCGTTGTCGTGTCCTCGTTAAACCAGTCTTTCAGGCTCGGATACAGGCCGCGGTACCGCTGAAACTGCTTCTCGTAGTCGGTCGCGCGCGCTCCACGGCACCGAACAGCCGCGCCCAGGCCCACCGAGCGTTCGCAGGCCGATTCAAAATCGGGAAACACGCTGACGCCGACGCCTGCGATAAGGGCCGCACCCAGCGCCGACGCGTCCTGTACTTCCAGCACCCGTGCGTCCCGTCCGAACACGTCGACCTGGATCTGACGCCAGAGCGCGGACCTCGCGCCGCCCTCGCCGATTCGCAGGTCCTCAATTGGCAACCCGATGTCCTCGAAACACTCCAGAGAGCGCCGCAGGTCGAACGCCACGCCCTCCATCAGCGAGCGCACCAGGTGCGCTTTCGTATGGCGCAGCGTCAGCCCGATCCAGCCGCCCCGGGCGTGCGCGTCGGGGTGCGGCGTTGCGGCCCCCTCCAGCCAGGGAAGGAAGAAGAGTCCTTCGCTGCCCGCGGGCGCGTCCTCCGCCTGGCGTGTCAGAGACGCGACGTCTTCTCCCAGCTGGCCGCTCAACCATGCCAGACTCGCACCACACGTATACGAACACCCCAGCCAGAAGAAGGCGCCCGGAACCGAGTGGCACATCGGCCAGAGTCTGTTGTAAGCCGCGGGATCCAGTTTCTCCGCGAATGCGAGCGCGTGGCCCGCCGTGCCGATGCCCACGTTTACGACGCCGGGCCGGATAACCCCGCTGCCCACCGCGAGACAGGAAACGTCGCCGCCGCCGGCGCAGACGGGCGTGTTCGTTGCCAGGCCCATCTCTCGGGAAGCCGCGCCCGTCAGCGCGCCGATCACCTCCGGAGACTCCGAGATATCGGGAAAAAGATCGCGGCGCACCTCCAGCGCGTTAAGTATCTCCCCGCTCCAATCCCTCGCCCGAACATCCGCGGCCGCGGATACCGATGCGTCCGATACGTCCGTCCCGAACGTTCCCGTCATCCGGAACCGCACCCAGTCCTTCGGGATCAACACGTGCCGCGCATCCCGGTAGACATCGGGTTCATGGTTCCGCGCCCACAACACTTTGGCCAGCGTGTTGATGGGATTCAACACGTGCATGGCACGGGTCCGCAGCAGGTCGCCCGCGTGCGCGTTCGCAACGTCGCATTCGGCCTGCGAGCGGCGGTCCAGCCAGAGAATGGGCGGCCGGAGCGGGTTGCCAACGCCGTCAACGAATACGGCCCCGTTCATGTGCCCGGACAGCGACACGCCCCGGATTTCATCCACGGACCGCCCATGCCCCCGCAGTTCGGCCGTGACCGCACGTGTTGTCTTGCAGATCGCCGTCCACCAGTCGCCCGCGTCCTGCTCCACCCAGCCCGGCCTGGGCGTCTGCATGGCGTAACTCGCACTGGCGGTTGCCAATACGGCGCCGCTTTCATCCAGTGCAATCGTCTTTGTGCTGGACGTCCCCAGGTCGATTCCGAGTACCAGTGGCATAGACCGGACCGCAACCTAAACGGGGGTGTCATTCCCCGGTGAGAAAACGCCGCGGGTTGTTCACCAGCAGGTCCCGCACCGCGTTTTCGGATACGCCTTCGTCCCGAAGCCTGGGAACGAACCGTGTCAGCACGTAGTCCAGGCCCGGGCCGCCCCCGTAGCTTCGCCAGTAACTGGGCCGGCCAAGATCGTTGCCCAGCAGGATGCGGTCGCCCAGTCCCGCGTCGATCATCCGCTTCAGCACGTCGATGCGTATTTCGTCTGGCCCGTACTTCACTTTGCCCGGGCAGTCGTAACCCAGATAGGCCCCTGTTTCCGCAATTCGCCTGTGCTCCCAGAAATCCGGATTCCGGTCCATATGGCTGAGACACGCCCTGTCCGGCGGCACACCCTGCGCGGCGAGGAACGAAACCTGCTCGTAACCCATCGTGCCGGCTTCCGTGTGCGTCATCACGGGCACGCCTGTTTCCGCGTGCACCCTTGCCGCGATGCGCAGGAGCTTCCTGTCGGCCTCCTGAAACGTATTGTATCCGCTGCCCCCCTTGACGATACCGGCCTTCACTCCCGTGCCGTCGATGCCGGTCTCGATGTCCCGGATACAACTCCGGACCATCGCATCTTCGTCCTGATTCAGGATTGCGCGATCACAGAAATACGGCTTGTTGTATCCCGTGATGACAACCACGTACACGTCGGGCGCCTGGTCCGCAATCCTGACCACCTGCCGGACATTCCGGCCAAAGTCGATCGCCGACATCTCGATCAGGGTCCTGCCGCCCGCGCGGGCCCAGGAACGAAGCTCCTCGGCAGACCGCTCCACGCTGTTCAGCCGGAAATCGCCGTCTTCTCTCAGCAGCCAGTCCGGGGCGTCGAAATAGAGGTGTTCGTGGTAGTCCACGATGCCCAGGTCTTCGCCGCCGATCTCACCCTGAATCGTCATCACCGTTCCCATTCCGCCCCCCTACCCGGCATCCGGCGCGGACAGGAATTCCATCCAAACCCGCGCCATCCGTGCCACGCAATCGTGAAACCAGCGCCTGCCCTTTTCCGCGGAAGCGACCGTAGCATCCCCGAACACGCCCGACCCGGACAGACTTCCCAGGGGCAGCGTGGACATCTCGTACTTTGCAGACCGGGGCGGATACTCACGTACGCCCAGGTCCATCCTGACCCGTTCCGGGTTCAGGTAGAGCATCAGGGAGGTCTCAAATTCCTCGGCGTGAAAATTCATCGGCGCCCATTGCGGCGACTCCGCATCGGCCATCACTT
>CAZKDZ010000256.1:0-16747 GCA_964551635.1 uncultured bacterium
ATCCGCGGTTGCTCCGAAGCGCAGGACCGTTACCGGAATCCCATAGCCGCGGCTGAAGCTCCAGCAGAGTTCCTCCGCGCCAATCTTGCTGGCGCCGTAAACCGAACCCGACATCAGGGGATAGTTTTCGTCCACCGGAAGGTAGCGGGCGTCCACATCCGGCCTTTCGTAATAGACGGCATCGCTGCTGACGTATACAAAGTGAGCCGGTTCGCGCGTCTGGTCGCGGACTGCTTTCAGCAGATGAAACGTGCCCTGGACGTTCACAGGGACGAATTCCTCCTCGTGGCAGCCTCGTGACGTCAGCGCGCCGGCGAGGTGAAAAACGGCGTCCACGCCGTCAACGGCGGGTCCCAGCGAGGCGGGTTCCCCGAGCCGTCCAAAGACGACTTCCACGTCAGGCGCCAGATCAGCGGCCGCCTCGTCCCGAGGCAATACCAGCGCCCGGACGTCATGCCCTGCCTCAGCCAGCGCACGCACCAGGTGTCGTCCAATGCGCCCCGTCGCCCCGGTCACAAGAACCCGCAATTTCATCCTCCTCGCTACCGGGACGTCAGACCGCCGATCAGCGTGTCCACGTGCATGACGAATTCCAGCGTCAGTTCAATGCGCGAGCCCGATGTCTCGTATCCGGGCCAGTACCAGCACCCTTCCGGCTTCTGCGTCTGAATGAACCAGTCGCCCATGCGGCAGGCCCAGTCCAGGTACACACGTTCGCCGGTCAGCTGGTACAAGAGCGAACTTCCCCAACTGCTCTTGCAGACCTGGGCGTACTCGAACTGTGCATCCGTTGCCGCCATCGAGAATGCCTGATAGCGCCGCGCAAGCGCCAGGTATTCGGGGCGCGGGTCCGCCAGGTACAACCGGCACAGGAACCCTGCGGCGATGCCGCCGACAGTCCAGCGCTGCGGCCGGTCCATCCGGTTCTCCACCACGTGCCAGAAGGCATCGTCATCCGAAAAATGTGTAATCGCGCCGCCTTTCTTGCAGGACCAGGCGTAGTAAAACGACCCGGGAAGATCCGTCTGCGCAGAGTAAATCCGCCTCAGGAACCGGTAGACCGATCGTGCAATGTCCAGCCGGCCGGTCGACAGACACGCCAGTCCGGGGCCGCACGCGTATGGCACATCCATGCGGTCGCTCATGCCGCCATCCGCTGTGCGGTCGTTGTGGAAACCACCCGAAACGCGATCCTGCCACGACAGCAGGTCCGGCATCAGCCCGTAGCTCAGATCATACTGTTGTGCGAGATGCGCGCCAACGATCAGCGTGGCATTCCGGTAGGCGTACGCGTCGTCAAACACGCGGTAGGGCCCCTCGATCCTGCCCTGTGCCGTCAACATCTCCCGCCGGATCCAGTCGCACACCGCCGCCGCGGCCCCGGTTTCGCCGAGGATGGCAAACGTCCACGGCGCCCTGTAGAAATGAAAGCCCTCCGCCGGCTCTCCCAGGGACCCGTCCGCATTTCGATGACCTGACAGCCATGCCGCACCCCTGCGACGAACCTCGTCGAGTGCGGTGATCGTCTTCTGCTCGCCTGTCATCAGGAACCATCGCCGTCTGAATACAGCACCAGGTCCGGAATCTCCACCCGGTCGCCGGCGCCGACCATCGCGACCGAATACCGGGGACCGTCATCGCCGTCGGCCACCGGGAAGTCTTCGGATGTCAACGGTCCTCTACCCTCGCGGTCGATCCGCCACCCGCCGTCCACCTTCCCGGCCAGCCGCCCTTGCGGTTCACGGAGACTGTTCAGCAAGGTCATTCCCACGTTTGCGTGCGGATTGGACGCGCTCGTAAGAATGCGATCGGCACGTACATCCAGTACCGGCCCTCCGGCCACGTTGACGTCTTCGTCGCCGATAGAGAATCGGTGCCGGTCAATCACTTTCGAAAACGTCACGCTGTCCGAATAACCGTCCGAAACCACCGGAATGGCCTGTCCGGGCCGGACCGCGTCATCGATCACGGCGTCGGCGAGCTCGATTGTCCCGCGCCGGTAATCCACCGACTCGATCCGGCTGCGGCGCACTCCTCTTCCGTCCAACAGTAAACCGTCTGTTGCAAGCGTCCCACCGTTGAACAGCATCGCCCTGACGGGGCGTCCTCGCTCATCCAGCGCCAGAAAAGCCATCTGTCCCGTTATTTCGATGCCATTTTCCAGGGTTCGCGTCTTTTCTGCATCCAGGGCATGGAACAGATAGTGTACGCCGCCGTCTTCCATCGCCACCCGGACGGCCGACGCTCCGAACCCGTCCGGCGTCGTCTCGACCTGTGTCGCACGCCGGACCCATGGCGTGTCTCTGTACGGTTCGAAAATCGTCGCGAACCGGCTGGACAGATTGTCGCCGGTTCGCCTGCGCACCAGGAATTTGACACTCTCGGGAAGGTACTTGTACTTCTGTACCGGCCCGTCGCATGCGAAGAGTTCCTCGTCTCGTCCAATCAGATGCGCCCGGAGTGCGATGCCGCGCCAGGGGCGTTCCGGCTGGCCCTCAAGGGGTTCCGTCAGGCGCCATTCGGCGGTCGCCTCCGCGTTCAGGCGTCCGGTCTGCACGTTGTACAGAAACTGGTAGCCGCTGCCCCGGTATCCCCTGTAGGGCACGCTGGACAATCGCTTGTCCTTCAACTCGGGATCGTCGTAAAACTGCTCGTATGGCACGTCCGCTCCCGCCAGCGTCCCGGTTTCCCGGACCGGTTCCAGCGCGGGACGGCAGGCGAAGTCCGCCTGGTTGCCGTGAAGCAGATAGTCGTGCTGCCGGCCCCCATTCACGTAGAATACGTCGAACAGGTAGTGTCGCCCAGGGGACGCTTCAACCAGCATATTCGCGCGCCTGTAGAGATCGGCCCGACCCTCATAGGCGCCCTCGCAGGACGCATCCACGGCCTGCGCGAAGCCCTCTGTAACCAGGCCGTGCAACCGTCCGGGCCCGCGTCCCTGCCGGACTTCGTCCACCACAACCGTGTTGTGCGCCACCGTATTTGTGAAAAACCCCGCAAGCCGGTGATTGAAGGCGTCCGTCTGTTCCGGGTACCCGATATCTGTCAGCAGCACATTGTCGTGGGAGAAAAACAGGATGTTCAACTGGTCGAAATGCATGTGGGCCTGGTGGTCGCCGTAGAAGAGAGAAACGGCTGACCGGTTCGTTTCATCGCCGCATTGCAGATTGACCATGCCGTAGGCGGGAAAGTGAAAGGACCGCATGCCGATCTCGGGCGCTTCCCCTTCCGGCAGTACCGAAAGCTGCGTTTCAACGGGCGTGCTGAACAGGTCCTGACGGACGTCCGGCTGCGTCTTCAGCACCCAGGCGAGTCGCGCGTCATGCACGTACGGTAGCGCGAGCTGGCAGACGTCAGACTGCCAGGCGCCTCCGTACGCGAACATGTCTCCGGAATCGCCGGTGGAAGGGGTGAACCTGCCAGCGATACATACGTCAAACGCCCAGGTTACAAGCTTCCTGTACCGCGGGTGCTCAAACAGGTTAACGCCCGTCTCCACCAACAGGGCAGCCAGTTCCGTCAAGTCATGCACCCAGATTCGATTGTACGAGAGCGACTCGTGCGGCATTCCGTCGCGGTACACCAGGTTCTCCAGCGCGTCCCGCAATCCCATATCCGAGTCCAGTACGGGATCCGGGTTTGCCAGAACGTAGCGAACCATGTCCTCGCTGCACGGACGTCCTTCGGTTGTGGACAGCACCTGCGCCAGCGTCAGCAGCGCTTTCTGGTGCATTCCGTAGTTGCCCCGGATTCGGCCGCCCTCCGCGTCCAGAATGCACCGCGCCGCCTCGCGCAGCAGCCGCTCCCGAATCGTCACGTCAATCTCCGGCCCCGTCCTGTTCACGAGAGACTGGAGTTCGGCGTCGGCATTCAAATAGGGCCGCACCGCATCGTACGCAATCGCGCAGGTATGCGGAGGGCGTGTCGCCCAGATCCTGTTGAACAGCTTGCCCGTATATTGCGGATTGTGCTCCTTCGATTCCCGGGACTGTCGTTCGTACTTGTAATGGGGATAATGCTCCGCAAGCTGCCACAACAGGAGGGCGCCTTTGTGGGCGAACCGTCTCCTGTCGTCTTCATCGTCGGCCAGCACGGCAGCCTGACCCAGGACTTCGATCGCTTCCATCAGGAAGCGCATCATGCTCCAGTGTGCATAGTAGGCCACGAACCAGTAGTTCGCCGGTACCGGGTCTCCCGGGCGATGCCACCCCCATCCGTCGTCGGCGTACGGGCCGGTCAGCAGAGACCTGTCTTTCATGCCCGTCGCCAGAAATGCCTTGAAATCGTTCGATGGATACGTCTCACCGCCTACGGGGCATGTCACTTTATACGGTCGGTCAAAGTCGATGATCCACCTGTATAGACCCTGTTCATGGACTTTGACGCCATGTACCGGGCACCCGTCGTTATGTACCTGGTAGCCCCGCGGCACCTCAGGGGGTGAAACGAGGGTGCGCAGTTTCGCATCGCCGTAGGCAGCCCAATGCTCCGCCTTGCTCAGAATCTCCGCCTTGTGCTCCCGTGCCCAGGCATAGTGCTCCAGATTGTGCCGGGCCACGTCCATCCGGACATCGGTGTAGTACGTGCGCGTACCCGAGGCATGCGCCGTGCGCGGGTATCCGACCATGACGGCGAAGACGATACCCGCCACCCACTGCTGCGCCTCTATAGTTGCGGCGAAGAACTCAACCATTTGACTCTACCCTTCCGGTTCACTTCATTCCGCGCCCCGGTTACACGCGATAGCGGCGAATCCGGCCGACACGCTGCCAGACCACACTCTGTTTCTCAAATATAAGTCGCGAACCCCAATGTCAAGCTGAAAATAGAAGACGGGACAATGCACCCAAAAGGAGTCTTGTCCCGTCTTGTTATCGAGATCAGCGGATATACCGTATTTGATCAGTTCGAACCGGATTCGCCTTGACCCGTCCGTGAGCGAGGAAGCTGACGTGATTCCAAAGATACCTGCCGGACGTGACAAACTCTAACAGTCAGTTGAGAAAGTCGCTCTGCAGGCGAGGCCGAGCCATTGTGGTCGAAGACAAGGCGCGCGACCGAGTCCCATCCTTCGATTCGGCGAGGGAGCGCAACGCCGTATTTGGACCGCGAGGGCCGGCCGTAGCCCGGATGGACTTTTTCAACGGGCTGCTTAACCGGATCGTCGTCAGAGCTTGATCACGGCGATGAGAATGCCCGTCAGCGCCACCATGGTCGTAATCAGCCAGGCGAAACGGGATTCAATGAGTTTATTGGTTTCGTCGATACGCTTATTGGTTTCGTCGATACGTTTATTGGTTTCGTCAATACGCTTATTGGTCTCAGCGATCTGCTGACGCAGGTCTTTGACGTCCTCGCGCATCTGCAGTCGCAGGTCTTGCAGGTCTTCGCGCAGATAGGCAACGCCCCAGTGGGTATTGTCCGGGGCGGACGCTGCTTGAGATTCGGGGGTTTCGGCCATAATCAGGACTCCCGTCCAATTGCGGACATTTTCAATACACTGAGGCCGTTCACCGATGCAGGAGACAGACGACCTCAAGTGGCACGGACGCCTGTCTTCCCACGTCCAAAATAACCGGTTCGCACAGCGTTGTCAAGCTGCGTACGTGATTCGCGTTCCATACATGTGCAATCGGATTTCGATTTCAGAATCCGGATAAACCTGGCCGCGGATCCCGGCTTGACAGTGAATGACGCCGGTATTATGATGGGAGGGCGGTGGGGGTCGTCCCGCTGCGTACTATAACGGTTGGCCATGGACTTGACAGGCGGAAACGAACGGTTTCAGATGAGAGGAATGCTCAAATGACCGAATCGAACACAAGCCATGTGATGTTGGCGGGTTTCGGGAAAGTAGACATTACGCCCGCGGCGCACGAGTCGTTCGAAATCTACGATCCCATCTACTTTCGGGCGCTGCACGTGCGGCAGGGCGACCGGCAGGTGACGTTTCTGGCGGCGGATCTGTTCCTGTTCGACAATACCTGCTTCGATATGATGGCAGGCGAGCTGGAGGATACGGACGTGGATTCCGCCTGGATTCTCCCGGGCGCCAGCCACATGGGCACGGGTCCCACGCTGTTCCAGTTCTACGTGAATCAGCCCACGGAGGCATTGAAGGAATTCGGGAACGAGGCGCGGTACGCACTGACGGCAGCGGAGGCCGTGCGGATCGCCAGGGCCGACGTTTCGCCGGCCCGCGTGGCGGTGGGCACGGGATGGGCGGAAAACGGGCTGCAATACAACCGCCGGGCGCACGACGAGCACGGCAATCTGCGGATGGTCTCGCTGACGGAGTTTCCCAGGCCGCCGGACGATCTTGTCTATGACGCGGTGGATCTCCAGGTGGGCGTCGTGCGCTTCGACCGGGATGGCAGACGGCCGATCGTGCTGACGAATTTCGGATGTCACGCGCTGGCTCTGTGGGATTTCCGTGGAAACGTCTCGGCGGACTACCCCGGCGTGGTGGCACGGGAGCTTGCCGAAAGAGGAATCGACGGGCTATTCATCCCCGGTGCGCTTGGCAACGTGCATCCCGTACGCGAAACGGACGACCCCTGCGGCCGCATCGGCCGGTCGCTGGCGGAAACGGCGCTGGAAATTTACGACGGGCTCGCGCCGCAGGCGGACGTGGAACTCGGTCGCTTCAAGCGCACGATTCAGATCGCACGCCAACCCGTTTCGGAAGTCGAGGCCGCCCGCGAGGAATGGGAGGGAAATCCTCCCGCTGCGGAGGGGCTCGCCCGATATGAATACTGGCTGGCGCGGACGTACCGGGATCAGCCGACCTGCGCGTTTGATTTTCGCGCCGTCGTACTCGGCGACAGCGCCTTGATCCACATCCCCGGCGAACCATTCGCGGAGACGTCGTTCGCCATTCGCGAGGCCGCCGCGTTCGACAGGGTGATGCTTCTGTGCAACCCGTGTCCGGAGGTCGGCTACCTGCCGACTGAACGTGCGCGCATCGAGGGAGACGGCGAGGTGTTGTTCGCGCCTCTCGAGATGGAATCCGAGGCGCAGATCCGCGAAGCCGCAATTGCGCTGTTGGAGGAGGCGTGGCGAGAATCAGATTCACGAAAGGATTATTAACGGATGGCTGAAGGACTGTTGCAGCGGCTGGAAAAGGGCTTCGTACTGGGTGACGGGGGATATCTGATGGGGCTGCGGATGCGGGGTTTCGTGAGAACGGGCGCCATGACGCCGCAGGTGGTGGCGACACACCCCGAGGAGGTGCGAAAGCTGACGCAGGAGTTCCGGGACGCGGGGGCCGAGGTGTTGCAGACGCTCACGTTCTTCGGGACGTCGAACATGCTGAAACCTGCTGGATTCGCGGACCGCGCGGAGGAGATCAATACCACTGCCTGCCGGATTGCGAGGGAGGTGGCGGGCGACGACGCGCTGGTTGCGGGCAACCTGAACAGTCCGACGATTTCACTGATGGATTACGATCCCTCCGACGCCACAAAGCGGGACCGTACGCGCGCGTGGCTGGGCGAGCAACTTCCGTGGATCTGCGACGGGGGGGTTGATTTCCTGATCCTGGAGACGTTCTCCTGGCTGGACGAGGCGCTCCTTGCGCTGGACGTCGCGAGAGGTACCGGGCTCCCGTTGGTGGTTACCGTGAGCATGGAGGGACAGGGGAACGCGGAGACGTTCGACGGGTTTTCGCCGGAGGATTGCGGCAGAAAACTGGCGGATGCCGGCGCCGACGTGGTGGGACTGAACTGCATCTGCCCGCCCTCGGCGATGCTGGAATTCGCAACCAGGATGCGGCAGGCGGTGGACGTGCCGGTTTGCTGCCAGCCGTCGGCGTGGCACTCGTGGTGGAATCGGCCCGCGGCAACGGAGGCGCAGTTCGCCCGTTTCGCGAGAGATGCCATGGCGGCGGACATCCGGTACCTGGGATCCTGCTGCGGCGCAGGGCCGGAGCACGTGCGTTCAATGGCGCGGGCGATGGGGAAACAGACGGATGCCCCGGGCGCGTGACGCGGCTTCCGAAGAGACGACGGAGAGCTGATGTACTATTTCCAGACGGAAGGCGACGCGAAGGCGCGAGGTATCGCCCACGGACGCGCCGCATCGGACCGGATCGCTGGATTGATCGATCGGTACAGAGAGGACTTTACCGACGGGGAGGGCGGCTGGCGCCCCGGCCTGGCGCCGGAAGCGCGGAAGCGGAAAGTGGACCTGTGGACCGAGCGGATCGGCGGGTTGTTTCCAGACATGATCCGGGAGATCGAGGGGATCGCGATCGGCGCCGGTCTGCCGTTCGACGACGTATTCGAACTCAATCTCGTCTTCGATCTGGACGAATCCTCAGCGCCCGCGTGCAGCGTATTCGGGTTTACCGACGACGAGGGACGGGCGTGGCTGGGAAAGTCCGACGATCTCGGGAAGAGAGAACTCGGCGCCAACGCGATACATCATGCGGCGCCGTCCGGAAAACTGCGATCCGTCCAGATGCACTTCGTCGGTACGATCTGGACGTCGGCCGCGGTCAACGAGGCCGGGTTCGGGTTCGGCATGACGGGACTCACCGGATGTGTACGCCGTGAGGGCGGCGTACCCGTGCTGTTTCTCCTGCCATTGCTGGCGGAACGGTGCCGTACCGTCGAAGACGCCGAGGCCCTGTGCGCCGAATTCGAGATCCCGATGCACGGGATGAGCGTCCTGATGGGCGACGCGACCGGGGACGTGGCGATTCTGGAAAAACACGTGGCGGGACAGACCATGAGGCGTCCATCCGGCCCCGGCGAGGCGGTGTGGGAGACCAACCATTGTCTTGGAAAGGAGCTTGTCGGGAAGGACGATCCTGCATTGCCGTATCTGGACAACAGCCACGCCCGAATCGATCTGGTGGCCCGGATGGAGAGGGACGTGGCGCGAAGTTTCGACGGATTGGCGCAAATGTACCGGACGCACGATGATCCGGTGGGGATCTGCCAGCACGGGCAGGGAGGTCTGCATACGGACAGCGGGATCATCATCTGCCCGGCCCAACGAACAATGTGGGCGACGGAGGGGTATCCCTGTTCCAAACCCTTTATCCGGCACGAAGTTGACACTGGCTGATACTTTTTTTTAGATTCTCGCGAGGGAGGTGGAAGCATGAAGATGGAACAGATGGTGGGCACAAGGCTTCCGTCGGATTTGGTCCGCGCATTGGAATTGATCGAAAACGTCGAGCAGGCCGATCGTTCAACCACGGTCCGCCGGCTGCTGTCGAAAGCAATTCAGCAATGGAAGCTGGAGCATTACGCCAGTCTGTACGGCGAAAGAAAGATTACCCTTGCGGGGGCTGCCCGGGAGGCGGGTGTGTCCTTGTGGGAAATGATGGACTATGCCCGCGTATCAAAGGTGCCTTTCCAGTACGACCTCGACGATCTCCACCACGACCTGGAAGTCATTCAACGAAACAAAAATCAACAGTAGAGATTGCAATACGTCGGAAATGCGTTCTCCCGGAAGACCTGGAAATCACTCCAAATGAAATGAGCCCCCGTGAATTTGACCACGGGGGCTTGTGTCAGATATCGACGCCGTCAGGTATCTTGGTAGCGGCGGAGGGACTTGAACCCCCGACCCATGGATTATGATTCCACTGCTCTGCCAACTGAGCTACGCCGCCACCTTTATTGCCGGATAAAAAAAATACATGGATACGGAGTTGATGTCAAGCCGTAAAAACGCCATCGGACGCTGTCCCGAGACCCCAGGCTACCGTTTCGAAGCCATTGACAATTATCGCGTAATGCGGTACACTGATTTAGAAGTTGTTTTAAAATTACCGGTGAGTTCCCGAGCGCGAGCGAAAAAGTGGCGGTCAAGGCGGGAAGATCCGCCCATATTTGTCTATACGGGTGGATTTGACCAACGCCGACCGGCGCTTTTGCAGCCGCGCGAAGACCACTGGGAATTTTAGGACAGCTTCTTAAGATCATGCCGCCTGAATCCCGACTGCCGAGGGAGTTCCTCCAGATGCGCGTTACGCTTGCGGTTCTCGCATTCCTCCTGCTTCTGCCGGCAACGTGCCTGGCGGATGGTTCGGTCTATCTCGTGCCGATCGAAGGGACGATCGAGCGGGGGCTTGCCGCATTTATTTCACGGGTTATGGAAGAAGCCGAAGCGGAGGACGCTTCCGCGGTCGTTTTCGAAATCGACACCCCCGGCGGGGCGCTGGACGCGGCCCTGGTCATCCGGGACGCGATTCTTTACAGCGAGGTGAAGACAATCGCCTTCATCAACCCCCGGGCGATTTCGGCGGGCGCTCTGATTTCGCTGGCCACGCGGCATATCGTTATGGTGGACGGGGGAACGATCGGCGCTGCCACGGCCGTTGACATGCAGGGCAAAAAGGCCAGTGAAAAAGTAATCTCCTATTTTCGCAACGAGATGAAGGCGACCGCCGAGAAGACCGGCCGCCCCCCCGAACTTGCGGAGGCGATGGTCGACGAAGACGTGGAAATTGAAGATCTCGCGCCGAAAGGAAAGCTGCTCACGCTCACCACAACCGAAGCGGTGGCGCAAAAGATCGCGGAACACTCGATTACGGCAGTGGGCGAGGGCGACAAACTTCGGGACGTATTGGCGTACTTTGAACTGGAAGGCGCGCGGGTAACACCCCAGTCGGTAAACTGGTCGGAGCAGGTTGTGCGCTGGCTCACTTACCCTGTCGTTGCCTCGCTGCTGATGTCGCTCGGCTTTCTGGGGTTGATCTTCGAGATCCAGAGCCCGGGTTGGGGTGTGGGCGGAACGCTTGGCCTGATCTGCCTCGGCCTGTTTTTCGGCAGCCACCTGCTGGTGGAACTCGCCGATTGGACGGAAGTGCTGCTGTTCCTGGTCGGGACGATTCTTGTGATCGCAGACCTGTTTTTCATTGCCGGATTCGGCGTATTGGCCATCCCCGGCGTCGTGCTGATGATTGCAGGTCTGTTCCTGAGTCTGATGGGACGACCCGAACTGTGGACGTGGGAATCCGTGGGATTGGGCGCCAGGCCCTTGTTGCTGGCGTTTTTGACGACAATTCTGATCGCTGGCGTTATGTTGAAAATGCTGCCCCGCACGTCCGCGTGGAAGTGGCTGGTGCTTCAGGAAGAGGAACGAAGCGAAGCGGGTTACATCGCCACGGGACGGCACGAACCGCTTCTTGGCAAGGAAGGCGTGGCCTTTACGCCGCTGCGCCCCTCCGGCACGGGACTGATCGACGGGCGCCGGGTCAACGTAGCCGCCGACGGGGAGTTTATCGAAAAGGACAGCCGGATTACGGTGGTCGAGGTCGAAGGCAACCGGATCGTGGTCCGAAAGTCCGGGGAGACGGGTTAGCAGCGGGCGGGAGCCGCGGTATGGTGGAAGCATTTGCTATTCTGGGCGTAATCGTCGTCGCGATTGTGGTTGGGTTGTGGAGATGGCTTGTGCTCCACGCCGACGAAAAATCGGACGCCGGTTACGTCGCCACCGGAGAACATGAGGCGCTATTGGGAAAAGAGGGGGTAGCCTCTACGCCGCTGCGCCCCTCCGGGATGGGTCTGATCGACGGGCGCCGGGTCAACGTGGCCGCCGATGGCGAATTTATAGAACGGGATTGCCCGATCAAGGTCGTAGAGGTTGAAGGCAACCGGGTTGTGGTCCGAAAAACCGGGGACACCCGTTAGGTACGTTCTCAGTTGAGTCCGGACGGTTCAACAGGTTAAAGATACAAGGAGCCGTAACATGGTCGATGCAGTTTTCCTTCTCGTGATTGTTGTCGCTGTAATCGTCGCGCTGTTCCTTTTCTTTTATTTCATCCCTGTCGGGCTCTGGATCTCGGCCCTTGCGGCCCGTGTCAGAATCGGAATCGGCGAACTCGTGGGGATGCGCCTGCGGCGCGTTCCTCCGCGAATCATCCTGGGGTCGCAGATCAGCGCCACGAAGGCCGGGCTGGCGATCCCGACCTCCTTCCTGGAAGCGCATTACCTGGCGGGAGGACACGTGGAGAACGTGGTAACGGCCCTTATCGCGGCTGACAAAGCCGGGATCAATCTCACCACGGAACGGGCCGCGGCCATCGACCTTGCCGGGCGTAACGTGCTGGAGGCCGTGCAGGTCAGCGTCAACCCCAAGGTAATCTCCACGCCGATGGTCACGGCCGTGGCGAAAGACGGCATTCAGGTCAAGGCCACGTCGCGCGTTACGGTGCGCGCCAATATCGATCGGCTGGTGGGCGGGGCCGGCGAGGAGACGATCGTTGCACGCGTCGGCGAGGGGATCGTGACCACAATCGGCTCCTCCGAAACGCACAAGGCGGTACTGGAGAATCCGGATCTGATTTCGAAGACGGTGTTGGGCAAGGGGCTGGATTCGGGTACGGCGTATGAAATACTGTCGATCGATATCGCCGACGTGGACGTAGGCGACAATATAGGGGCGAAACTCCAGACGGATCAGGCGGAGGCCGATTTGAAAATCGCCCGGGCAAAGGCGGAAGAACGGCGGGCGATGGCGGTGGCCCACGAGCAGGAGATGAGTGCGCGGGTGGTGGAGATGCGCGCTCGCGTCGTGGAGGCGGAGGCCGAGGTCCCGCGGGCGATGGCAGAGGCGTTCCGCAGCGGCAATCTGGGCGTGATGGACTATTGCCGGATGCAGAATATCCAGGCGGATACGTCGATGCGAGAGGGCATCGCCGACACCGACGACAGTCCTGAAGAAGATACGGACCGTGGAGACGCGTAGATCATGAACTTCGAACTCGTCGTCATCCTGTTTATCGTGTTGAGCGTGATCTCCTCGCTGATCAACAAGCTCCTGGAAGGCCGTCGTCGTCGGGAGCTCGAGGAAGAGGATCTCGATATGCCCCCGATGGGCATTCCGGACGTCGATCCACCGGAATATGACGTCTTCCGGGAACCGGCGCCGGCCCGACCGGCGCCAATGGGCGGAGAGTTCCAGGAGGTACGGGGCGCGCGACCGGTGAGCGAGGCGCCCACGGGGCCGGAGTTTCAGGAAATCCGAGGCGCCCGCCCCGTCAGTGAACCTGAGGGCGGGAGAGAGTTTCGGGAAGTGAGGGGCGCACGCCCGGTGAGTGAAGCGTACTCGGGGGATGAGTATCGGCCGGCCGGTTTCGACCCGCCGGAGGAAGAGGGCCCTGGCGGGGCGAACATCGGCGACGGGGCCGGGTCCGTGGCGGAAGGCGATCAGGACGGCTCACCGGATGTCCGGCCGCTGGTCGTGGCGCCTCGCCGCAGGACCCGCCGCCGACGGTTCGCGCTCGATTTCAAACCGAAAACGGTCCGCAAGGCGATCGTCTACAATGAGATCCTCGGTCCGCCCGTAGCGGACCGGCGGCCGTAGGACAAATTCACCAGAACCAGGTAGCACGCGCGCCCGGCCTGTCGTCCTTTTTTAGTGGAATGGGTTTTATGCGCTGGCCTGAGATATGCAAAGACCATCCCGATAAGTGGCTGATTGTTGAGGCATTGGAAGCCCATACAACCTCTGATTATCGGCGGCATCTGAATCGTCTGACAGTGGTTGAAGAATGCCCGGATGGCAAAATAGCTATGAAGCGGTATCAGACCCTTCACCATCAATATCCCGAACGGGAATATTATTATCTCCATACCAGTCGTGATTCAATTGATATTCAAGTAAGACAATGGTCGGGCATTCGTGCGCTGTATGCAACTGATACGCAGGTATGATCTGCCATTTACATCGGTGTCTATTGACTATCGGGGATCGA
This sequence comes from uncultured bacterium, assembly GCA_964551635.1. Classification (GTDB taxonomy): domain Bacteria; phylum Latescibacterota; class UBA2968; order UBA2968; genus JAAXHE01. The sequence goes on from CAZKDZ010000256.1 coordinate 13,718, forward strand.
CTATTGAGATCCCTCAAGTCCTTGTTGATACTGGATCAGCCAGCACGGTAATATCCGCCGATTTGGTTGATTCCATCGGTATATTTCCTTTGCCGGATGACCGGATAGTCGCAATTCGCGGTGTGGGTGGACATGAGGTTGTATTCAGGCGACGGGTTGATTGTTTGCAGGTTGGACAGAAGGAAATGACTGATTTCGAGCTTGAAATAGGAGGCATGGATTATGGCTTTGAAATCAATGGGATTTTGGGGATGGATTTCCTTATGGAATCCAGGGCCATCATCAATCTGCATACAATGAGTCTTGCATTCGATGGATGAAGGCAGGCTGGATCCTGACAACAACGACCCTTCGGACGTTTCGGCGCGGGCGAACGCCTGTTACTTCTTGACAGTTTGAGTACTGATTGGGATATTTGTCAATCCTTGATTCAACAGCGCCGAAGTGGTGGAACTGGTAGACGCGCTGGACTCAAAATCCAGTGGGCGCAAGCCCGTGTGGGTTCGACTCCCACCTTCGGCACCAGAACAAAAACAGGCACCTGCGAAAGCGGGTGCCTGTTTTCATGGCGGTGACGGTAGCCGACGCTCGGGTGAGTCCGATGTCAGTTGTGCGCCGTGTGCATCCGCTTTCGCTCAGCGAATCCCCTCACGGCCAAAGCGCATCGGCGGCCAGCAGGTTGGAGAAGCGCGAAAACGGGAGAATTTCGATGCCGTCTGCGGTACGTAATTCTGGCCCTTCGGGATAGACCACAAGCCGGCGGCGAAGACCGGGCAGCGCGGCCAGGGCCCTCAGTCCCTTGCACCAGGATTCCGCAAACGTCCCGCCGGATTTGACTTCGACTGCCACGAATTCCCCGGCCCGTGTGAGCAGGAAATCCACCTCGGTTCGCGTCTGTGCGGCGGTCGACCAATAGTAGAATTCATCGCACAGATCACGGTAGTCCGTGTACGCCCGTATCAACTGGGCAACCAGGCCCTCGAATAGAGCGCCGCCTTCCTCGGGAGCGGGAGGCGTCGTCACCTTTTTCATCGCCCGGACAAGACCGGGGTCGCACCAATACCATTTGGGCAATCTGCGTTCGCGGACCCGCAATCGCGTCTCGTACGCAGCAAGTTGAAAACCCAGGAGCGTTTCCTCCAGGATCTCCAGATATCCCGTCACTGTGGTACGCGCAACCTGAGCTTCCCTTGCGATGTTGGTCACGTTAAAGGTCTGGCCGTGAAAGAGCGCCGCAACGGGGAGAAAGCGCGCGAATCCGGGCAGGTTGCGCACAAGGGCCTCGGCTTGAATCTCCTCTTTGAGATACATCTGGGTATAGGCAACCAGTGTCTCTGCCCTGTCCTCCGAATCCCATACAATGGGCAGAAGTCCGTGTTGCAATGCGTCGTGGAGTACGAACTGTTCTCCCAACTCCTCGGGAGTAAAGGGATGCATCGCGCGATTCAGGGCGCGGCCCGCGAGAAGGTTGACACCTGCCCGCCTGAGTTTTCTTGCGCTGGACCCGCACAACACGAAGCGCAGCCGCCGTTCTTCGATAAAACGGTGTACTTCGTTAAGCAGCGCCGGCAATCTTTGAACTTCGTCCAGAATCACCCACCGGTCGCCTGGCACGGCCCTGAGTTCCGCGGCAAGAAGACCCGGATTCGCAAGCAGCCGCTGGTACGTATCCTCGGCGAGCAGATTGACGACGTGCGCATCCGGGAACGCCAATCGCAGATAGGTGCTTTTGCCGACGCCGCGAGGTCCCATCAGAAAGAAGCTTTTCCTGGGGGCGTCAAATATGCGTGGAATTGTCATTTGACTATTTAGTCGTCATTTTTCGCAGTAATTTGACGATAATATATACATTTTTCAGAAAAACGTCAAGTTCAGATCCGGCCCATTACGGTATCGCCGGGGATGGACTCCTCAAAAACAAAAAACAGGCACCTGCAAAAAGCGGGTGCCTTTCTTCATTGCGGTGACGGTAGCCGATTCTCACGCGAAACCGATGTCAGTCAAGCGCCGTGGGGTATCGCTGTCACCCAAATTGACGTATAGGCGGATTTCGAGTCGTTTTCGCTGACTCGCCCTTGCCTGGCAATGTATTCAGTTATCTCGTGCTTCGATCGAAAACCTGAATCCCAAACCATGCAGGATTTCGCCCATCGTGTTGAGCTGCGGATTCCCATTCCTGGAAAGGGCCTTGTAAAGTCCCTCACGAGTCAGGCTGACCCGCTCGGCCAACCTGGACATACCGCCCTGCGCCTCCGCAACGTCTCTGACTGCCAGCAAGAACGCTTCAATATCCCCGTTTTTTTCATAATCGTCAAGCGCTACGGTAAGATATATCTTCGCGTCCTCCGGGTCGCGTAACTGCTCGATATGATAGTCCCTGAAGTTTCTGTAGACACTCATTCGTAGTTCCTCGAATTGTGCTGCTTCCAGTCTGCCTTTGCTTTTTCAATATCTCGACTTTGCGAACTTTTCTCTCCTCCCCGCAATAGCAAAATCGCGTCGTGTGCTATTCTGCCGAAATAAACACGGTATCCCGCGCCAAACTGGAGCCGAAATTCAAAGACACCATCTCCCACTGAGCGATAGTCACCCAAATTCCCCGTCTCTTCCACCCGTCTCAGTCGACTTCGAATTCTGGCAGTCGTCACTTTGTCCCTTATGGAAGATAGCCATTCTACAAACGGCTCTACGCCGTAGGGACTCTGATAAATCCTGATCTCCACAAACCAATTGTAAACTGTAATTCACACAATGTCAATCCCAAAAACACGGCACGCCTGCCGCAGGTCGCAGGACGACGCGCGGCGACTATTGTCTGTTTCCCGCAGCGACCCGTTCAAGCGGTAACCTTGATTCGAAGGTTCTCGCGGACGTTAATTCGAATATGTGCTAGTGTCCTGTCCCAGAAATAGCTTTACATAATCGTTCGACTTTTTCGAGGATCGATTGTGCGGTGGCGGTCCAGACGAAAGGTTTGGACGTCTCGTTGTAGTTGTCGGTGAAGGTTTGAATTCTGTCGATGAGTTCTTT
>CAZKDZ010000257.1:0-5250 GCA_964551635.1 uncultured bacterium
CGGGACGTCCAGTTCTTCGGCGACGTATTCCGCCAGGTCCGGAACCTCGTCGCAAACCGCCACGGTCCGACTCCGATCCAGCAGGTTGCACAATCCGGCCATGAACCGGCCGCGTCCCAGGCCGACCACCCCCACGTTCAACACACCGGCGCCCCTGTCCGGACCGGCAACCCGCATGGCCGGCCTCTCCTGGAGCGCCATCCATTCCTGGTACCGCTCCATCTTTCCCTGTCTCGCCTTTTCCGAATACCAGTCCCGAGACAGGTACTTTTCAAGAACGTCGCGTCTGTTCGGGTCCATCATGGACTCCTGTGGTCACCGGAATGAGACCTACCCCCTGGCCCCCTTCCTAAAGGAAGGGGGAACCGTATCGGGTGGATATTCCGGGCTTGCAAACATTCCGGGATCACGATTTCCTTTCGATGAGAGTCTCTATAGAAAACCGGCGAAACGACGTCCGGCCTTTCTCCCTCTTTCCTTCAGGAGAGAGGGCCGGGGAGAGAGGTCTGCGGGGCCGGGGGGAGAGGTGGGTTTTGCCTTTCGTTTTTGCTTCTTGCTGATAGCTGACAGCTGAGAGCGGATCGCTTTTCTTCCTTCTTCCTTTTTCCTTTTTCCTTTTTCCTTTTATTTGCTGTTCAACAGCGTATGTACCGCCCTTTTGAACACGTGGATCGCGCGTCTTGCGGCGTGGTGCGGACCCGCCGTGGCGACGTTGATCTCATAGAACACGCTGGGGATGCCAAGCCTGCGGGCCATCTGATAGCACATCGTATTCTCACGATGCACGTTGGCCCGGCCGTGCGTGGACATGCCGTCGGTCTCCAGGCGCATCGTATCGCAAAGGGCCTGGTACAGCCGCGCCCGACCGGGATTCTCGAAGACGGGATCGACCACCTCGTACCATCCGTCGTAAGGGTATTCTCCATTTTCCCGCCAGCCCACGAACGCATGGATATTCATCCACAGCGCCGGCCGGTCCCCTGTGAGCTTGTCCCACAGCAAACGACTCTCATGGGATTCGGGCGCCTCCGCTTCCGGGTCTTCGCCGAATGCCCGGTACATGTCCAGCCCTTCGGCGTTGAACGCGTTCCTGCCCGTCACGTTGCCATCCGGATTGACCACCGGCAGGACCTCCACCTGGATCTGTTCCCTCAGGGCAATGGCATCCGGCACGAGCGAGGTGATGAAATCCGCAATGCCCAGCATCCCCCACGTGCCGGTGAATTCGACCGCGTGCTGTCCTGCCGCACACAGGATCCGTGGCTTGCCCGGCGCGCCGGCCCGGATGCCGGCGATGTCCCGCCCCTGCACCGATGCGCCGAGTGTGAACGTCTCGCACCGGTCCCCGCGTTCATCCGCCAACCTTCGAAGCGCGTCCTGCGTGTCGCCGTAGGGCGCGGGCCATGCGTTCGCGACCCGAATCGTCTCGTTCGCCTTCAGATTCAGGCGGATCAGCAGCGGTTCCTCCGTATTCCGGACCCGATCGCGGTCGAGCGGCTTGAATCGGCCATCGCCCCGGGACTCGACCCAAACCGTGGTCGGAATACTGGCGACAAATCCCTCCGGACCGAATCGCGAGTCCGGCCACACTTCGACGGTGATCACCGATGCGGGGCCTTCATTCCGGACGTCGAAGCAGAAGTAATAACAGTACGTGGGCTTGTCTCCAATGACCTCGAGCCGGAACCGGTCGATTGCGATCTGCCGGATGTTCTTCGCGTTTCCGCATTCGAAGTCAGCGGTGATTGATATCATCCCATCTCTCCCCGGGGGCGCACGAACGTCTCACACCCACACAATCGACATGATCAACAACCTCAATCCGAAAAAAGGCAACGGCGAAATTTACCACCAAAAGCACAAAAGGCACAGAAGGGTTCAGCGCAAAAGCTGTGCATCGAAGTCGTACAAATGGCTGATATTTCCGTTCACGTCCAGTGACCTCAAGTATCCGGGAACTTTGACGTCAATTCACCTTTGTTCTTCTGTATATGTTCGACATTCAGGTCCCAGGAAAATTTCGAATCAAGCATAATACCCGGTTCCCATGGGCGGCCGGGCGTACGCCACCTCGATCCGGCCGGGAACGCCTCTACGGTTCATCGAATTCACGCCCCTGCATTCCAGCGACTGGACCCCTTCCCGCATCGGCCAGTCGAATTGCTCGCCGCACGGCTCCCAGGCCCCGTCGTCGAAGCGGATTTCGTAGCGATCGAAGAACGGCATACAGTGTGAAAGCGTTACCGCCAGCCTGGCGCCCTCGTCGTCCCAGGACGGCCGGGTGGACAGGCGCACCAGATTCACCGTCCAGTACACGTCCGGGAGACTGGTGGTCCACTGAATGGGGCCAAGCGGTCTGAAATTGCTCACGAACGTGGGCAGGCAACGGCGGTCCACCCACTCCCAGGTGCGGCGATCCGTCAGTATCCGGACCCGGGCGTAGTAGTCCATCACCCGGTTTCGCAGGAACCTCGCGAACAAGTGCCGGTTGACCTCGGCGTCGTAATCTCTCCGGCAGGTGGGGTCCCGGAGCGCGAGCCGGACGTGCCTGGCATCCGGAATGACAAATTCCGGCTGGTCCTGCACCATTTCAACCTCATCCGCGACGCCGTCGAGCCAAGCTTCCCGGATCTCCAGCGCGTTCAGCGGCGTGCCGTCCCGCTCGTAGTGGACGTTGATGTCCGGATCCATCATCACCCACTTCCGGTATTCGTTGGACCAGACTTCCGCAACCGCGTGTCCTACGTTCCACATCGCGTAGTCCCGGGGCGCTTCGCAGTCTTCAATGGAGACCGCCGCCCTCCGCGCCGGCCAGCCCAGGGCGGTTGCCGCGTCTACGAAAACCGTGGCGTAGGAACCGCAGAAGAACCGTTCTCCCCTGCTCACGGCTTCCAGGATTCCCAGACCGTCGTCGATTTCCGGACGGTTGTACCAGAGCCCGTGGTCCCACTGTTTGCGGACCCATCGCTTCAGGGCCAGAAACCCCTCGAATTCCGTTTCGCTGCCCTCCACGACGCCCTCCAGCCCGTACTTTTCCCTGAGGCGCGCAATTCTCGGCGCATGCGGGTCCCCGTAATCGTGGCAGGTATAGTCCCCGTGGAAGTCCGGGACGTCATAGGAGACGACGCGGAACTCGCCGGGACAGCTCTGGCTCATTTTGTTCTCCCGCGGGTCACACGGTTCGCACCGGTTTTCCCAGCGCCTCGGCAATCGCACGGATGTGGGATGGACCCGCGCCGCAGCAGCAACCCACGAAGTTGATCCCTTCCGCCCTCGCCTTCAGCGCGAACGCCGCCATATCGTCGGGCGTGACGCCATTGCGGTGACGGTGGACGGCGTAGCCGACGTCTTCGGTATCCGTCATTTGCCTGAATCCCTTCGGCTGGCACGCGATCGGCACGTCCACCGCTTCCCGCATCTCGAGCGCCGTCGGCAGCATCTGGTCCGGGTCCCCGATGCAGACGGTCCCCACGATATCCGCGCCGTCGTCCGCGAGGACGCGGGCGCACTCCGCCGCGTTGGCGCCGTCCTGAGTCTGCTTGTCGCTGCCGATGCCCACGAGCGCCATCGTTGGCAGGCCGGTCTTCTTGCAGCTTTCCACGCACAGCCGCATCTCGTCCAGACGGAAGAACGTCTCCGGAATCAGGAAGTCGGCGCCGGCGTCGACGAGAATCGCGATCTGCTCTTCCCATTCGGCCTGTGCGCGGGCGTGCGACGAAGGATCCTCCGGATTGTAAACCCGGTCTCCCAGCCGGGAGCCGGTCATTGTGGAGACGAGACATCCGCCTACCGGCGCCTCCCAATCAGACGCCTCTTTCGCGGCGCGAATCCCGGTCCGGTTGATTTCGTCCACGCGGCCTCCCCATCCGTATTTCTCCTCCAGTTGAGCGCCCGAGGTAAACCACGTCAACGCCTGGAGCACCTCCGAACCCGAATTGTAAAAGTCCCGATGGATCTGCTGAAGCGCATCCGGGTGGGAGCCGATGATGCCGGGCACATCGTAGCCGCGCCAGTTCGCCTCCAGGTACATCCCGCCGTCTCCCAGCACAATGCCGTCATTAAGCATGTCCATCAGATTCCCGGCCATATCTCGATTCTCCTCTGTAGTTACGAAACTCAATACGGAAGCCGAATGAAGTGTTGGTTACTCCGGTGGCCGGGCGCCCACAAGGGACGCCCCTACAATACCAGACGTCAACGAATTGAACCTTTAGGGTTTCGCGCCGATGTTGCATTCGTAGGGGCGTCCCTTGTGGGCGCCCAAATAATGGCGTTGGTAACCGTGAATTGATTTTGCAAGGCCCGTCAGTTAATCTGTCCCGAGGCGATCTACCGGGTATACTCCGCGCCGTTCTCCAGCACGTACGCCAGGGGTTGGGCGCAGACGGGTACGGACACGGCGTCCATCTGGCTCATGAGGTCCTCCCGAGATTTACACGGTTCGCACCGGCTTCCCCAGCGCCTCGGCCATCGCACGGATATGGGATGGACCGGCGCCGCAGCAGCAACCCACGAAGTTGATCCCTTCCGACCTCGCCTTCAGCGCAAACGCCCCCATATCGTCGGGCGTGACGCCGTTGCGATGCCGGCGGACGGCATAGTCGACGCCGTCGGCATCCGCCATTTGCCTGAATCCCTTCGGCTGGCACGCGATCGGCACATCCACCGCTTCCCGCATCTCGAGCGCCGTCGGCAACATCTGGTCCGGATCGCCGATGCAGACGGTCCCCACGATATCCGCGCCGTCGTCCACGAGGGCACGGGCACATTCCGCCGCGGTTGCGCCGTCCTTTGTCTCCTTGTAGCTGCCGATGCCCACAAGCGCCATCGTCGGCAGGCCGGTCTTCTTGCAGCTTTCCACGCACAGGCGCATCTCGTCCAGACGGGAAAACGTCTCCGGGATCAGGAAGTCCGCGCCGGCGTCGACGAGAATCGCGATCTGCTCTTCCCATTCGGCCTGCGCGCGTGCGCCCGACGAAGGATCCTCCGGATTGTAAACCCGGTCTCCCGGCCGGGAGCCCTTCATCGTGGTGACGAGACAGCCGCCTACCGGCGCCTCCCAGCCGGACGCCTCCTTCGCCGCCCGAATCCCGGTCCTGTTGATCTCGTCCACACGGTCTCCCCATCCGTATTTCTCCTCCAGTTGGGCGCCGGAGGTAAACCACGTCAGCGCCTGGAGCACCTCCGAACCCGAATTGTAGAAGTCCCGATGGATCTGTTGAAGCGCATCCGGGTGGGAGCCGATGATGC
>CAZKDZ010000258.1:0-4204 GCA_964551635.1 uncultured bacterium
GGCGGAGACCGGGTGACGATGGAGCGGGACTGGGAGGCCTTCGGGCACTGGTGGAAGGACTATCCGTTTTCGGATGATTTCGTAAATATCCTGCGCCAATCCGTCAGCCGGGAGATGGCCGCGGGCGACCGGCACACGTTCATCAATCTGTTCTACGCGACAAACGATGCGAAACCGCTGGACGTACGGATGCGGCGCGTCGGAGAGGAAGCGGTCCTGATCGAGGGATCGGTCGAGAGAATGCTCATCGGGACCGGCGGCGCGGACGGCTCGTTCGCGGTTGGCCCGATTTCGGGAAGTGCGGAGGTGTACGCGATCGGAGAGGGGTGGTTCGCCCTGCTCGGAGGCACGTCGCTGTTCGGAGACACAACGCTTTTCGAGAGCGACGCGCCGGTGTCCGTCGAGTTGGACCTGGAGACCCGCGATGGTGTGCCGACTGCGCTGTGGAGACTTCCCGAATGGCGTCCCGATGGTGGATCTGCCATCCGGAAGGATACGGCGCCGTCCCTGTGTCCCGTATGGTCACATGACTTCGGGTCCGCGGTTCGATGTGCGGCGCCGCGGGGTAGTGGCTCGATTCTGGGTACGCAGGACGGGCGCGTGGTCGCGCTGTCCCGGGAAGGAGAAACCGATTGGACGTTTCAGGCCGGGGACGCGGTGCTGTCCGTGTGCGCGGCGGGGCGGGCCGGAGACGACCGTGCTCCGGTTGCGGTTGGCGCTAATGATCGATGTCTTCATTATCTGGATGGCGAAGGCGCCGTGCAATGGTCCCACAGGTTCGATATCTTCCGTGGAGGCTGGGCGTGGTATACCCGCAATTCCTCCGTCGAGCTTGTCAAGGCAGCTGACCTTCGCGGCACCGGGCGGCCGGATATCCTCGCGGCGGTCACCGACCGGCAACTCCACTGTTTCGACGCGGACGGCAACAGGCGCTGGAATTTCTTCATTTACGGGATATTCGACCCGTTCTGTATGGCGGACGTGAACGGCGACGGGCTACCCGAGGTGATCGGCGGGCCAGGCAGGATTTCGTGCGGCGGAACCTGCTACGTGTTGGACGCGGACGGAAATGCAATCGCGGAAAACGGGCTTGACGGGTGGCCGTCGATGCTGCCCGGGTGCGACGTGTATCTGTACGGGAACGGCGACAATCTGATCGCGTGTGGAACGACCCGATCGAGAGTCCACGCGCTGAGGCTGGACGGTCGGACTCTTGCGCCCTTGTGGACGCGGGACGTGGGCGAAGAGGTGCATGCGGTTGCCGCGGTGGACCTGGACGGCGACGGGAAGCCCGAGGTGGCGGCCGGGTCGGACTGTTACTACCTCTACCTGTTCGACGAAAACGGCGACGAGCGGTGGCGGCGCAACCTGGAGGCCCCGGTGCGGCGTCTGTTTGCCCTCGACGTAAATCAGGACGGCGCGCCGGAGATGGTCGCCGGGTGTGACGACGGGAGCGTCTGGATACTCGACGGAGACGGACGGACCCTCGGCCTTCACCGTACCGAGGCGAAGATTCATGCCCTGACGCCGCACGAGGACGGCCGCCTGCTGCTCGGTTGTTCGGACGGGACACTCTCGATGCTGGGGCTGTGATTGCGGCGATCTTCGCGACGCTTTTGACCTGTTGTATACATAAAGCCCTGGAACACGCCATCCTCAGGAGATCCTAATGTCAAATCCCCTTCGTGTCGGGCTGGTCGGTTGCGGCGGCCAGACCCGCATGAATCTCGCACCGGCTTTTTCCCGCATCGATTCCGCCCGGCTGGTTTCGTGCGCGGACGTGGACGAGGCCAGGGCCCGACAGGTGGCTGACGCCTTCGGGTTCGAAGCGGTACACGATGCTGTGGCGGAGGTTACGGAAAGCGGGAACGTGGACGCGGTGGTCGTGGCGGTTCCCCATCGGTACCTCAAGGACGTGGCGCTGTCTGCGATTGGCGCCGGGAAGCACGTCTTTATCGAGAAGCCCATGGGACTCAATGCGGCGGAGGGCGCCGAGGTGGTGGATGCTGCGGAAAGCCGGGGCGTGGTGGCCATGGTGGGCTATTGCATGCGCTATTCTCTCAGCCGGATGTTCATCAAGTCCCTGCTGGATCGCGGCGCCGTGGGAGACGTCAGCTTTGTGGCGGCCGGCAAGGGCGGCGGTCCATTGGGAGGGTGGCTTGGAGGGCCGTACGCGGAAGGTGGCGGTCAGCTCCTCTTTCTGGGTTCCCACCTGACGGATCAGGTACTCTGGATGACGGGCGACAACGCCGGATCCGTTTCGGGAATCGTGAAATGGAATGCGGGAGGTACGGACGAAACGTCCGCTTATACCGTGCGCCTGAAGGGGGGCGCCGTCGCGACGTTTTCCGTCTCCCAGGCATCCGGCGTCGGATACGATTTCGTAGACGTGTACGGAACCCGCGGGCGCGTGCGGGGGGATTGGAAGGGAGACGTTGTGACCGTTGAGAGCCGGGTGATCCCTGAATACGCCCACCCCACGGTCCTGCGCATTCCCGGTGACAGTCTCGAGGAGATGTGCTACCGGGAACTGGCCGCGTTCGTCGAGGCCGCGAACTCGGGAGCACGTGCTCCCATTCCGGCGTCGGACGGTCTTCGCGTGCTCCGGATTCTGGATGCCGTTGTCGCGTCGTCCAATACGGGGAAGTGGATTGACGTGTAGGCGGATGTCCAGGGGGACTCTGCCTCAATCTAGAATATGGACACGCCATCCGAACATAGCGGCCAGTGGAAGGATCACACGGTCATCCGTTTGGTTCCAGGCGCGGAACGGATTGAGTTGCGCGCCCGCTCGCAGATCGTGACGGAGAGCTGGAAACGTGTGGTTGCCGTGCCCCATATCGTCTATATGCCGGAAACGGACCGGGTGTTGATGCTGGTGAGTTGCGACTATCCCGGCAGTCCGTGGGTCCACTACGCCATGGTCCTGTTCAGCGGCGATGGAGGCGCCACGTGGAGCGCGCCCCGGTACGTCCACACCAACGAAAAGGGCAATCCCGCGTGCGGGCTCGGCCACGGGCTGACTTATCTGGGCGAGGGCAGGTTGATGATGTACTCCTGCCATCCGCCGGTGAGGTGGTTCAGCGCCGACTATGGGGAGACGTGGGGCAACACGGTGCCCGTGGAGCCGGCGCCGGGCGGGAGAACATGGATGGCATGGGACCCGGTTCTGGTGGACAGGGATCCCGATACGGGAAGGGTGACGCGCCTGATGGAAACGGGCTATTGGGGCGATTCCGCGACCATGGACTCACAGGCCTACGTCAGATTCAGCGCGGACGGGGGACGGACCTGGACCGGCGCGCATCACGTTCCGGAGTTTGAAGGCGTCAACGAGGTCTGCCCGATCCGAGCGGTGAACGGCGATATCGTCGCGACGTGCAGGACGGATCCTCCCGAGGCCTACAAGGGGCTGCAGTTCGATCACTACGAAGGTTTCGGGATTTCCATCTCCAATGACGATGGCTACACGTGGAGCGGGGTCGACCAAATCTACGATTGGGGGCGGCATCACGCCAGTACGGCGCTTCTACCATATGGCTACATTGTGGCTACATACGTGGTTCGCCTGGGCTATCCCGACACTGCGGAAGGGTTCCCGCGGTTCGGGATCGAGGCGGTCGTGAGCCGCGACGACGGCCGGACATGGGACATCGACCGTCGCTATATTCTTGCCGAATGGACCGGGAACCGGAAGGGATCCCCCTCGCCCGAAGGCAAGCTGCGCTCCGGCGGCTGGCACGCCAGCCCCCATACGACGTCTTCGGTTGTGCTTCCCGACGGCTCGATCCTGACGGCCTACGGGACGGGCTATCGCCAGCGCGACGATGCTTTTGGGCCCGGACTGTACGGCCCGAGAGACGTGGGTCTGGTAAACTGGAAAATCGAGACGAAATAAGGTCGAAACGCCGCCGATATCGGCGCATCTCATCACGACCATTGAACAGGCGTTCGACTTAACCAAAGGGGCGGGCATGATCAACGATCAACAGGTCGAATTCTTCAGGACGTTCGGCTTTCTTCCGCTACGCGAGGCGTTCAGCCAGGAGGAAATGGGCGTGATCATCCGGACTTTCGACGATATGCTGGAGAAAGACCGCGAAGGTCAACCCTTTCGGGGCGAGAAACGCCAGGCCCTGTATGGAATTGCGGAGCGCCATCCGCTGCTGACGGAACTCGCCGAGGACGACCGCATCTATTCAAC
>CAZKDZ010000259.1:0-2688 GCA_964551635.1 uncultured bacterium
GAAAAAGCCCATCCTGGCTACGGCCGGCCCTTGCGTTCGAAAACCTGCGTTGCGCTCCCTCGCCGAATCGCAGGATGGGGCTCGGTCGCGCGCCTTGTCTTCGGCCACAATGGCAAGGGTTCCGACCCGGAGATAGATTGCCGAAATTCGGCCGCCGAGCCGCCCGGCTGGCAAGGCGCGCGACCGAGCCCCATCCTGCGATTCGGCGAGGGAGCGCAACGCAGGTTTTCGACCGCAAGGGCCGGCCGTAGCCCGGATGGACTTTTTCAACGGGCTGTTAGTGTTTCACCTCTTCGATATCGTAGAACATGCCTTTGATGCCTTCGGAGCAATTGTTGCAGATGGGTACCGCGGACCTGTCCTTGAGGATGGCGTTCCGGAAGCCGGTATATGCCTCCCCGGTCCAGACGCTGTCGAAGTCCGGGTCCTCCAGCGCATTTCCCAGACCGTAATGCACGTCTTTGTCGAAGCAGCACGGTGACACGGCCCCGTCCCAGTTGACGACGGTACTGTACCAGAGATGCCTGCAGGAATTCGTAATTTTTCCGTTCATCGTCAGCTGGTCCGCGTCGTAAAGATAACGGCTGTAGGATTCGTCTTCGGGAAGGAAATGGTCCGCTTCCGCATCTGAATAGACCTGGGCCGTTTTCAGCGAGAGCCGGTCCACGCCCAGTTCCCGCGCGAGGTTCCGGGCGGCGTCGATCTCGGACTCATTGTGCTTGAAGATGATGAACTGAAGGTGAATGACGGGATTGTCCGCATTCAGTGCCTTCTTGGCCGCGCTCAGAAGCCGGATCCCGTCCAGCACCCGGTCGAAGTTTCCGCCCACCCGGTATTTGACATAGGATTCCTGGGTCACGCCGTCCAGGGAGACCACGATTTCGTCGAGACCGGAAGTGACGATATCCTCTGCATCGCTTCGGCTGCGTATGTAGTGGACATTGGTGCTGGTGATCGTGGGTACGTTGTGCGCCTTCGCCAGGCGTACCATGTCGGTCAGCCGCTTGTTGATGAAAGGTTCACCCTGGTTCCACAACATCAGCAGCAGGAGGTCTTTCGCCTGTTCCTCGAAGATCCGCTTGAAGGCATCGTATTCCATCGTACCCCGGGGCCTTGTCAACCCCCCGTTGCCGGATGGACAGAGCGGGCACTTGAGATTGCAGAGGTTGGTGGGCTCCACCATCAGGACAAAGGGACGGCCCATGCGGATATCGCGGCCGGCCAGGCGAGAGAGCATAAACGAGGTAAAGACCTTTGCCGCGTTCCAGACCCGCCGGACCGTCAGCGTCCGATGATAGCGCGCAACGGTTCCGGGCAACAGTCTGAGTGAGAGCATATCTATTTCCAGCGGGAGGGCGCCAGTGCGCCTGCGGCGCAGATGACGACGACATACGGAACGGAAATCAGTTCAAGGAGTGGAAACAGCCGGAGGATCTTCCGCGCGCTGAAACGGCGGGCGGCTCTGAACAGCAGCAGCCAGTCGGCGAGTAACTTCGCCGCAACCATCAGGCCGAAGGGGACGCGGAACGCCGGATGCCGCCACGCGAGGAAAGGCCCCGCCGCAAGAGCCACGTGGAATATATAGATACACGCAGCCACAAGCAAGACTGAATATCCGCAATGGACCGCCTTCGACTGATAGCGAACCTGACGGCGGAACAGCCCGTCGGTGTGGGGTTGCGAATCCACTCTGGCATCCGGATTGAACCGGATTCGCCATGGCGTCCGCCTGGCGATCCGCCGCATCAGCAGGACGTCGTCTCCGCCGCGAATATGACCGATCGGCCCGAAGCCGCCGGCATCGTGGAAGGCCGCCCTGCGGTAGGCCAGGTTCCGACCGGAACAGGTCAGGGGAAAACCAAGGCCCATGCTGCCCGCCGCAAGCGTGGAAACAACGAGGCTCTGCAGGGAGATCAGTCTGGAAAGCAACCCTCTTCCCGGCAGGAGAGGCGCGTTTCCGGCGACCATGCCGACGTCGGGGTCGAATGCGCGGACCGTAGATGCGATCCAGTCGGAGGAAGGGATACAGTCGGCGTCGGTGGTGAGGATGATCTCGCCGGCGCCGGCGCTGATGCCCGCGTCCAGGGCGTTCTTTTTCGGACAGGCGAGCGGACCTTCGGTAGCCCGTACGACCTTGAGACCGGGAATCCGATCCGACCACGCGAGCGCCCGGCGGGCGGTATCGTCTGTTGAGCGGTCGTCGACGACGATGACTTCCGTGCGTTCGGGAGGGTACGTCTGTTCGGCGAGAGCCGCGAGGCAGGATTCGATGCGATGCGCTTCGTTACGGGCTGGAATGACGACAGTGACGTCGTGGAGTTCCGCGTTGCGACCCGGGGCCATGCGACTCAGGCCTCTATGGATGGCGCCTGCGACGATGACGTAGACCAGGCAGAAAAGATAGGAGACGAATACCAGCGGTTCCATCGTGGATGTCATGTGTCACTGGCGCGGCGGGCATTGCCGATACATTGTCTGATCCAGGCCAGATTGGCCTTGGGCATGATACCGTAATTGTAAAACGAAAAGCGACGGATACCCAGGTCCAGCGCGCGTTCAACGCCCGCGCCGAGTGTGGCAGCATCCGGAGAAGCGGGAGGATAGGCCTGGAGACCCACCACAAGTTGCCGCGGTTCCTGCAGATCCGGCAGGATATCGGAGATGGTCCCCTGGATCCGGTCGGCGTCC
>CAZKDZ010000260.1:0-19455 GCA_964551635.1 uncultured bacterium
GCGTGTATCTTGATGCCCTTGAAGTCCATGACGGTGATGGCTTCTTCGATGCATCCGATGATGGACCGTTCCGCGTTGGGAAGCGCGTAGGCATACGGGATCAGGCGGTCCGGATACAACTCGTGCGCGGTCCGGGCACGCGAGATGGCGTCGAACGCGGTCGTGCAAATTGCGAAGACGACGGACTTGTCCACGCCGGCGCCGTCCATGGATTCAACGATCTGGCGTGCGGTGTATTCCGTACGCTCCGCGTTGCCGTGCCGCAGGTGTACGTGGCTGTCGATAA
The DNA here is from genome assembly GCA_964551635.1 of uncultured bacterium. Classification (GTDB taxonomy): domain Bacteria; phylum Latescibacterota; class UBA2968; order UBA2968; genus JAAXHE01. Next base: position 287 of record CAZKDZ010000260.1, read on the forward strand.
CCATCGATTTTGCTCCTGAGCAATGCAGTACACCAGCGCCGGATATCGGCGGATCGCCGGTGCAGGCCGTGGACTCGGTTCAACGGACGTGTGAGAGTACGGAGAAAGCGGCCGGGCGTCAATTGAATTTGGAATGACCTCACAAGATTGGAGCGTGTAGCCTATGTCGGACATTTTTCAGCCGCTGGATCTGAGCGATTATTACAATTTCGGGACCGAAAATGTCGAGGCCGCGGACGGGTACCTGTGGCCGGCCGCGTCCGGATCGGCGGTATTGAGCGGCCTGGTCCGGACGCCGGGGGGAAACTGCCGGTTCTGGGGGGTTCCATTCACCCTTGCCGACCGCGAGGAGAATTCCCGCAAGCCGGCATTCATCGTGGTTTCGGGTCGGGCAGGCGGAAGTGGCGCCGGATCCGTAACCATAGAGGTCGGCCGGAAGGCGCGCCGGGCGCTGTTTGCTCACGTCTGTACGCCGGTCCGCGGCGCCGACACGAGTCTTGAAGGGACGGGGGAAGTTGTGGGAACGTATCGGATCGGCTACGATTCAGGTACCGACGTCGAACAGGAACTGAGACGGCGTTTCGAGATTCACGACCTGTTCGTGCCGTGGGGGCACCATCCCTTTCTCTGCCGGAATTGCCGTGAGTTTCTCCCGGTGGGGCTGGACGACCGGACATTGCCGTATGGCGCGGCACAGGTCGGAGTAAGATCGGAAAGCAGCGATCTGACGGGCTGGTGGCTGTACGACTGGGTCAATCCGCATCCGGGGAAAACCATCAGGAAAATTGAGGTGTCGGCGTACGGAGGGGCTGCCGTCGCTCTGGGCGGCATCACGCTCTGCCAGGAGGAACGGGACCCGCTCGCGTGGCATCCGCGCACCGAGGTGGCGGTATCGACAGAAGGTGGGGAGGAGATCGCGGTCGATATGGATCGAGGCGTGATCGCGCGTCAGGACCGGCTTTACGTGCCCGGGGCGGATTTCCTTGAAACGGATGAGGCGGGGTGGGGGTCCGGCGGACAGGCGTATCAGGAGGGGCGTTATCTGGAGGTCCATGGCTCGCGGGAAGGGTTGCTGAACGTCCGTTGCGGAAATTCCAGCGAGGCGTTTCGCTGGGGAGACGTCCTTGACGAAAAGAAAATGACCAGCGGAACGACGCGTGTGGACCTGGTTGCGCCTGCGGGCCGGCAGTGGGTGCGGGTCAGGGTGAACGACGCAGCCATCGGCCGGCCGGTCGGATGCCGGATACACTTCCGGTCTCCTCACGGCGCCTATTTCGCGCCGCATGGCCATCAGGCCGACGTGAATACGGCGTGGTTCGAGGATATCGGCGGCGACTGCAAGGTGCGCGGCACGCCGTACGCCTACATCGACGGAACCTGCCAGGTGGAACTTCCGGTAGGACCGGTCTACGTGGAGGTGGCGCGCGGATTCGAGTATGCGCCCGTGCGGAGGCTGTTGGAGATCAAGCCGGGTCAACGCGAACTCTCTCTGGACATTGAACGCGCGTTTGATATGAAAGACCGGGGATTCTATTCCGGCGACACCCACGTGCATTTCCTGTCGTCGCAGTCCTCCCATCTTGAAGCCGCCGGGGAAGACCTCAACGTCGTGAACCTTCTGGCCAGTCAGTGGGGCCGTCTGTTTACGAGCTGGGAGGAGTTTACGGGCGGCCTGTCGCCAACCAGCAGCGAGTTCCACAAGATCTGGGTGAGTCAGGAAAACCGTCAGCACGTGCTGGGGCACATCAGTCTGCTGGGTCTGACGGAAATGGTGGCGCCAATGTGTACCGGCGGGCCACAGGAGGACTGGATCGGCGGCGAGATCCAGGTCCTGATGGCGGATTGGGCCGAAGCCTGCCGGAAGCAGGGGGGACTGGTGATCATGCCGCATATGCCCACGCCCGATTTCGAGAATGCCGCCAATATCCTTCTGGGCCAGGCCGACGCCGCGGAAATGTGCTGGATCTGGCAGGGTGAACGAATCGGCGCCGGAGAGCGCGGGTACTACCGGTGGCTGAACGCGGGGCAGAAACTTCCGATCGTCGGCGGTACGGATAAAATGTCGAACGAGCGCATTCTGGGGGGTTCGCGCACTTATGCTAAACTCGAACGCGGAGAAGAGTTTACATTTGAAAATTGGTGTAAGGCTGTAAAACGCGGAACGACGTTCGCCAGTACCGGTGCAATGATCGATCTGTGCGTCGACGGAACGCCGATGGGCGGGGAGATCTCACTACCGGGAAACGGCGGGACGGTGGAGGTTGTCGCTGAAGCCGAAAGCGTGTGGCCGTTGACCGCGGTGGAACTGATCGTGAACGGGAAACGTGCTGCCAGACAGCACACGGCAGGGGACCGAAGGGCGGTAACACTGAGGCAGGCGTTGAAAGTGGAAAAGTCATGCTGGGTGGCTGCCCGCTGCTGGGGTGAGTACGCCACGGACGCCGGTCCGGTAATGGCTCATTCATCGCCCGTCTACATCGACGTGGGCAATCGATGCGCGTTCGAATCCGCCGACTGCGAATATCTGTTGACCCATATGGAGGGCGGCGTCGCGTGGGCGGAGAAGATCGGCGTGTTCCGGGACGAGAATACCCGTGCGCGCCTGATCGCCCTGTTTCGCCGGGCACAGGAGGAGTTGAGCCGGCGGGGACGCTAGTCTACCTTCGCCGTAACGTCAAGAAGAGTCTGGGGGAATCATGGAATTCAAACTGGGATACAGTACGCTGCGATGGCAGGAGCCGGATCTGGAACCGGCGCTGGAGGAGTTGACCAGGGCCGGATGGGACGGCTGGGAGGGAAGGATGTCCGCGGACTGGCTGGGGCCGCCTTCCCGTTTGCGTCGGGTGTGCGGGAACGCCGGATTGCCGATGGCCGTCTATACCGCCAGTGGATCTCCGGATACCCGGGACTGGGCGCACGTGGAGCGCAACCGGCGCCGGATGGATTACGCCGCCGAGGTGGGGGCCGACTGCTTTATGTTCATGAGCGGCGGCAAACCGGCTGGCCGCCCGGTGAACGAGGATGACCTCACCGCCGCCGCCGAGGGAGCGGAAGCGTGGGCGGAATACGCGGAGACGCTGGGCCTGGAGATCAGCTATCACATTCATACCAATACGCTCGTGGATTCAGCCGCCGACTGGAAGTTCTACACCGGACGGCTGCGCAAGGCAAAGCTCTGTATCGACGTTTCCCACGCCAGGCTGTGGGGCTATGATCCGGCAGATTCAATACGCGACTTCAGTCGCAGTCTGAATTATATGCACCTTCAGGATTACACGTCCTGCTCACGGGATGAAAGCGGTTTATACGATCCCGTCTGGTGTGACGTGGGGGAAGGGACGGACCTGGACTTCGTCGCGATTCGAAATGCGCTCCTGGAGATCGGCTTTTCGCGTTGGGTAACCAGCTGTCCCGGAAACCCGATCCCGGGCGCCGACGACCCCGTCAGCGAAGCCAGGCGAAGCCGGACGACATACGCGTTTCTGAGGCGAATCGGGTATTGACTCGGGAGGGTCGGGCTGAACCGGAATCCACACATTGAGTTAATGTATGCCAAAATGGCATAAAATGTCGGATTGACACCACAAATACTGCTAAAGTGGCATATGTACGCCCGTATTGAGTTCGAATAAACAGACCGCAGAAACCGTAAAAACAGTGAGGCCGGGAAAACCCCGGCCTCTTCTTTGGATGCACCGGACAACCGCTACTGTTCGGGTTCCATCCAGGGCGACCAGTTGGCCAGGGACAGTGCGCCGTCGGCGACAATCGTCGTACCTGTGATATACGCCGCGGCGGGAGAACACAGGAACAGCGTGATCGCCGCTATCTCGTCGGGGTCCGCGAACCGGCCGGCGGGAACGTCGCGGAGCGCAGCAGACTCGAAGTCTTCACTCTGGAGTGGTTTGAATTCGTGATCACGGAGACCGGACGTGTCCACGAAGCCGGGAGCGACGGCATTGACACGGACGTTCTTGCGGGCATAGTGGTGGCCCAGGGTTTTGGTCAGGTTGACCACGCCCGCCCGGGCGGCCCCGGAGTGGGCGAAGGGCGGCGCACCCCGTTCAAGCGCATAGATGTGTACGATGTTGACAATGGATCCGTAACCGTTTGCGGCCATTAAGGGTCCGACGCGGCTGCACATGTTCCAGGTGCCGTTAAGGTTGAGATCAACAACCGCCCGCCATCCCCCGTCGGTGATCTCAGACGGCCGCGCGGGGAACTGGCCGCCCGCGTTGTTGACCAGGAAGTCGATGGCGCCATACTCGCGCAGCGCTTTCGAGAGGAGGTTTTCAACCTGTTCGACCTCGCGGATATTGACGGGCAGAGCGAGGCACCGGGCGCCGATGCCGGCAATCTGGTCGCCCGCCGCGGTGAGCGTTTCAATGTGGCGGCCGGCGATCACAACCTGTGCGCCCAGCCGCGCGAACGCGAGGGCGATCCGTTTGCCGATGCCCCTTCCGCCGCCCGTTACGAGCGCGGTTTTCCCGGTGAAGAGGTCGGGCGCGAATACTTCAAGGGCTTCCGAGTCGGATTTCATCCGGTGTTCCTCCGGACGGAATGGAAGGTGAGGTACGGGCGGAATGCGAAGATACTTGATGAACGGGCTGAAATCAACCGGAAGTGTTTTGTACTGATCCCTGACTTACTCATCACTCTGGCACGAACATTGCAGGGTTTCTGTGTTGGCGGCGCGCCTTCAGCGAGTCGCATACAGACAAATCTAAGAGATCCGGCGAAGGGCGGCGATCAGGGACGAATCCCTGGCACATTTCGGAATCTGTGGTTGCAGTATTCAGATGATGCGGAAAAGGAGGCCCCAAATGGATATGGACAGACTGACCCGGAAATCAGAGGAGGCGCTTCGGGACGCACAGACGCGCGCCACCGGATTCGGGCACCCGGAGGTGGACGCGGAACATCTGCTCCTGGCGCTGCTGGAGCAGCCCGACGGCCTGTTCCCGCGTATTCTGACGCGGATGGAAATCGACGTCGATAACCTGAAAACGGAGGTGGAGAGCGAACTTGCCCGCCGACCCCGGCAGACCGGCGGCAGCCACGAGTCCGGCCGGACGTTCGTCACGCCTCGTCTCCGGACGATGCTTCAGGAGGCCGAAGCAGAGGCCCGGCGGATGCAGGACGAATACGTTTCCGTGGAACACCTGGGGCTGGCGCTGCTGGGCGAAGGGCAGGATACCGCAGCCGGCCGGATCCTGCAGGAGTTCGGTGTCACGAAGGAGGCGTTCCTTGCTTCACTGACCCGTGTTCGGGGCAATCAGCGCGTGACGAGCCCCGAACCGGAAACCGCCTACGAAGTGCTGGAAAAGTACGGTGTGGATCTGGTCGCGCAGGCCCGGGAGGGAAAGCTGGATCCGGTGATCGGCCGCGACGCGGAAATCAGAAGGGTCGTGCGCATCCTGTCCCGAAAGACAAAGAACAACCCGGTCCTGATCGGTGAGCCCGGCGTCGGAAAGACCGCCGTCGTGGAAGGACTCGCCCAGCGGATCGTGAAAGGTGACGTGCCCGAGTGGATGGTGGAGCGTACGGTGTTTTCGCTCGACATGGGTGCGCTGCTGGCAGGCGCGAAATTTCGCGGCGAGTTCGAGGAGCGCCTCAAGGCCGTCCTGAACGAGATTGCGCAAAGCGAGGGCCGCATTCTGCTGTTTATCGACGAGGTCCACAACATCGTCGGCGCCGGACGTACGGAAGGGTCCGCCGACGCGGGAAACATGCTCAAACCGATGCTCGCGCGGGGAGAACTGCACTGCATCGGGGCGACAACGCTGGACGAATACCGGAAATACATCGAGAAAGACGCCGCCCTGGAGCGCCGGTTTCAACCCGTGACGGTGGATGCGCCATCGGTGGAGGATACGATCTCTATTCTCAGGGGGCTTCGTGAAAGGTACGAGTTGCACCACGGGGTACGAATCCAGGACAACGCCCTGGTCAACGCCGCGGTGCTTTCCAACCGGTACGTATCGGACCGGTTTCTGCCCGACAAGGCGATCGACCTCGTAGACGAGGCCTGCGCCATGATCCGCACCGAGATCGACTCCATGCCGGCGGGGCTGGACGAGGTCACCCGCAGGGTGATGAGACTCGAAATCGAGGAGGCGGCCCTGAGGCAAGAATCGGATCAAGGCAGTGCGCTGAGACTGGATGGCCTGCGCAAGGAGCTGGCCGACCTGAAGGCGCAGGCCGGCGCGATGCGGGCCCAGTGGGAATCCGAGAAGAGCGCGATAGACACGGTTCGAAACCTTCGGGAGCAAATCGAGGCAGTGCGTCGAGAAATCGAAAACGCGGAACGGCAGTACGATCTGAACCGTCTGGCGGAGTTGAGTCACGGCCGCCTGCCCGAACTCGAGCAGTTGCTGGAGACCGAAGAGGCGCGGTCTCACGGGAACGGCCGGCTGCTCCGTGAAGAGGTGACCGCGGACGAGATCGCGGAGATCGTCTCCCGCTGGACCGGGATCCCCGTCACGCGCCTGGTTGAAGGTGAACGGGAAAAGCTTCTCCGGCTGGACGAGATTCTGCATGAACGCGTCGTGGGTCAGGACGAGGCCGTGTCGCTGGTGGCCGATGCCGTGATCCGGGCGCGGGCGGGGGTCAAGGACCCGCGCCGTCCGATCGGCTCATTCATCTTCCTGGGGCCTACGGGTGTCGGCAAGACCGAGTTGGCCAGGGCGCTTGCAGAGGCGTTGTTCGACTCCGAAGACAACATGGTGCGTATCGACATGAGCGAATATATGGAGAGGCACTCGGTTTCCCGCCTGGTCGGCGCGCCTCCGGGGTACGTTGGGTACGAGGATGGTGGACAGTTGACCGAGGCGGTGCGCCGGAAGCCCTATTCGGTGATACTCTTCGACGAAATTGAGAAGGCCCACCACGATGCGTTCAACGTGTTGCTGCAGATCCTCGACGACGGGCGGTTGACCGACGCCCAGGGGAGAACCGTCGATTTCAAGAACGCAGTGATTATCATGACGTCCAATATCGGCGCTTCCCACATCGTCGATCGCGTTGCGGAAAGCGGGGAGGTCCACGACGAAGCCCGCCGGGCGGTCATGGCGGAGATGAGGCGGCACTTCCGGCCGGAGTTTCTCAATCGCATTGACGATATCGTGCTCTTCAAGGGCCTGACGCAGGCTGAGATTGCGAAAATCGTGGATCTGTTGACCGCAGACCTCCGCGAGCGGCTTCAGGACCGGCGGATCGAGCTGGAATTCACGGATGCCGCACGGGAGTTTGCAGCGCGTGAAGGATTCGATCCGGTTTACGGCGCACGGCCGCTGAAACGGTATCTGCAGCGTGAACTGGAAACGCGAATCGGCCGGGGTCTCATCGGCGGAGATATTCTGGACGGGGCGCGGGTTCGCGTGGATCTGGAAAATGGCGAACTTGCGCTACACCACGAGAATCCCCCACCCGAGCCCGTGGTAGCCGGCTGATGAGTATTCCGCGCAGGAGGCTTCGGGCCCCTGTTTCCAATCCGGAAGCAGGGGCCTTTCCATACCCTGTTCTACCGGATGCCGAAAACAGGTCGTCATGAATGGATGGCCGGAGAGAATTCGCTTGTGCCCGAAGTCGGGAGATATATCTTCCGCTGCGGGGGGCCAGGCTGAAACCGACAGGAATGGCGGGCGTCAAAGGGTGTGCCGGCGACCGGCCGGTATCCGCCGTACCGCAGTTCAGATTCAATGAGCAATCAAACAGGATGGAGAGAATTGATTCTCCTCAGAACCGCCGTTGCCACGGTCGTTTTCGTAATTCCCTGTGCCCTCTACGCTCAGGATGCGGATTCCGTCATTGTCGATGCGGTGTCGATTGAAGGCAATCGCGCGATTTCAGACCGGGATCTCAAACTCCTGATGTTTACCAGGGCGAACCCCTGGTACGAGATTTTTCCGGGCGTAGACGTTCGGCAGTTCGATCCGGCGGTGTTTCGATCCGATGTCGCGCGAATCCTGGCGCGTTACGAAGACCAGGGCTATTTCGATACGGTTGTGGACACGGTCGTCGACAGGTACCGTCCGGGTTTCGTCCGCATCCGGCTCCGCATAAAGGAAGGAGAGCCTGTCGTCGTCTCAAGCGTCCGGCTGAAGGTCATGCCGGGAGACGCCCGGCGCGACAGCACGCGTCTGATGGACGCGCTGATCACCAGACAGGACCGTCCATTGACCCGGATGGGCCGGGAGTCGGATCTCAAGAAGATCGCCGGGATACTTCAGAATGATGGACACGCTTTCGCCCGGGTTGCCGCAGATGTGGCCGTGCGTGACAGACGGGCCGATGTCACGTATCGTGTGACTCCGGGGCCGAAATGCCGGTTTGGAAAGATAGAGATTTCGGGAAACAAGACGGTTGCAGACGCACTGATCCTGAAGGGGCTGACATTCAGGACAGGAGATGCCTACCGCACGAAGGACCTGTCGAACAGCCAGCTCCAGCTTTATCGGTCGGAGGCGTTCCGGTCGGTATCGCTCGGCATACCCGACACCGTTGCCCGGTCGACTCCCGTCGATGTATCCGTTGTGGTTCGGGAGCGTCCGGCCCGGAGTCTGAAACTGGGCGCCGGTTTCGACACCGAAGAGCAGTTACGGGGATTGCTGGCCTGGCGGCACCGGAGTTTTCTGGGTGGCGGCGCACGCCAGCTGACGGCGGAATCTTCGGCGTCGGCGCTGGAGGCAAGGGCAAGAGTCAGCGTAAGGCAGCCGTACATACTCGGAAGCAGGACGTGGCTGGAGATGACCGGATTCGTGGAGCAGGAACGCCCCGAAGAGATCCGTGTGAAGCGGGCGGGGGCGAGCGCTGCGCTGGAGCGGACTTTCAGGGCGACCGGACGGGTCGTCTTGCAGGTGAGAACCGAAGTTGTCGATTTTTTGTTAGACAGCACCCGAACGACGCTCTCGGTCGAGTACCTGGAAGATAGACGGGACGATTTCTTCGATCCGACCCGGGGTCTGTTGGCTGAACTCGCGGTAAAGGCATCGGGGTACAGAGACTTTTTCAAAGTGTCGGGGGAGTGTCGCTGGTACAGAAAGATACCCTTGAAGAGCGTGCTGGCCCTCAGGGTATCGGGGGGCATGATTCTAAGCCGGAGGCGCGCGGATTCGATCCCGAATTACGAGCGTTTTTTCGCGGGCGGCGCCAGCAGTGTAAGAGGATGGAGACTCAACAGGCTTGGGCCGCGAGATCCTTCCGACCTGCCGGTGGGCGGCCTGAGTCACCTGGAAGGAAGCGTCGAAGTACGTACCCGTCTGTTTTCCGGCCTGGGAATGGCCGTATTCGCGGATGCGGGCAATGTGGTATCCGACCGTCTTGGCGCTTTCGATCCAGGTCGTTTGCGAGTGGCGGCCGGATTCGGATTGCGTTATCTGAACCCGATAAGCCCCGCCCGTATCGATGTGGCATTCCGTCTCTCCGATGATCCGTCACAGCCCGTACGACAGATCCATTTCAGCCTCGGTCAGGCGTTTTGAATCGTCGAGGAAGACGGGAATGATGCCTTGCGTCAGTAAATGGAATTGGAGTCATCCACTGATCCATTATGCGCGGAAGGGGTTTCTTGAGACGCATCGTTAAAATAGCCGCTCTGCTCTCGGTCGTCGCGGTCGCGATCGTCGGATTCGGTCTGCTCGCGCTGGCAACGGGCCAGGTGAACCCGTATCTGCGCGATTATGTGCAGCAGCGGCTCACACGGGACCTTGGGTTGCCGGTGGATATCGGTCGACTGGACGGCAACCCATTGAATGGATTCCGGCTGGATCAGTTGCGGCTTGGCACAGATCGGGATCCATTGGCGGTTGTGGAAGCGCTGGAAGTCCGGTATCGGCCCTCGGCGCTGCTGAGAGGAGCTTTCATTGTGGATGAACTCCTCCTGACCGCTCCGAAGGTCCGTCTGCGCGGCAGCTCCGCCGTCGCGGATTCCGCGGTTCGCCTGCTGCCCGACTCGGACCCGAATTGGTGGAAAGACGGCCCGAAATGGGAGATTCACATCCGTCACGCGGAGGTCGTGGATGGAAGCGTTGAACTGAATGATACGGGAAGGGTCGACAGCCTGGATCTGGTACTGGGACTTCGAGCCGGTCCGGCAGGTTACGAATTGGCGCTGCGCCGCTTACGATCCATCGTATTCGATCCTCCTGTCGTTATCAGGGATCTGTCGGGGCTGACCCTGCTTGCGGACGAAAGGATGACGCTCGAAGGAATCCGGCTGAACACGGCGGGTTCGAGTGTTCGAATCGACGGGACAATGACCGGGCTGGCCCGTCCCGCGTACGACTTCGTGCTGCGTGCGGATTCTGTCGCGTTTGACGAATTGGACCGCATTCTTCCCGGAACGTACCCGACTGGAAGCCTGGCCGGGAGCGGAAGGGTGTGGGGGGATCAAAGCCGCACGAATCTGGACATGCAACTGGGAGTCGGGTCGGCCGTCGGCGTTTTTTCAGGTCACATAGACTTCTCGCGGTCAGACATCGGCTATGATATCCGTGCGACCGCGACCGGGATTGACCTGATGCGGATCAATCCCCGGATCGGGCTCGACGCCAGCTTTGACGCGGCAGCCCGACTACGGGGACATGGCCTGGATCCCTTCACGGCCGAAACGGCCTTCAGCGCACAAATTTCACGCGCCACGCTCTCGGGGGTGGTCGTCGATACGGCGAATCTGGTCGTGTCGCTTAGGAACGGCACGGTTGGATTGGACCTCTCGTCCGAAGGACCTGCAGGACGTGTTGTTGCCGGACTGGCGGTCGAACTGGCGGAGGCGGAGCCGCTATACGAACTGAGTGCGCGTTTTGATCGCCTGGACCTTTCCTCGCTTCCCGGAGCCGGCGCTCCGGCAACTCGTTTAACCGGTGGAATACAGCTTCAGCGCGTAGATGACGGAGTCTGGCGCGGAGGCGCAGTCTTCGATGTCGCAAGAATCGACGGGTTGCCTGATGCAACCGGACTCGCCCTTCGGGGGTCGTTCCGGAGGGGCATCGTAAGTCTCGATAGTATTGGCGTGCGGCTGTCGGGCGGATTCGGCGTGGTCAGGGGACACGGTCGGATCGATCTCGGGCGTTTCTGGGACCCCGCTGGGGAACTGCCAGGCTATATTGCAGGGTTGCGGGTGGACGGCCTGGCCGTGGATCGGCTACTGGGCCGCTCGGACGTCGTGGAAGACGTATCGCTTCAGATTGGGCTCTCCGGCAAGGGATTACATCCGGATTCGACGCGGGCCGACGCGGACGTGATTCTGAGCGCGTCGACGTTTCTAGGCGGAAAACTGGATAGCGCGAGGGCGAGCCTGGCACAGCATGGTCGCCGGACGATCGTGAATCGACTCTTCCTGGCCGGTACACGAGCACGGATCGAAGGAAATGGCTGGATCGTTCCGGGTGACAGCCTGGACATCCGCGCGAAGGGTCGTGTCGAGGATCTCGGATTGCTCGACAGTATCATCGGTCAGGGACTGACCGGAACCCCGGCTTCATTTTCGGCAGGCATCCGGGGTACCTGGACGAAACAGCTTGTCGTTGCGGATTTGCTGGCAGACAGCATGAATTACAGGGGCGTCCCGATCCATGGCGTCAGTCTTGGAATGAAGGGGAGGCAACTGTCACAGGGAAATCTGGAAGTCCGTGCGGATTCACTTGAATGGGAAGGACGAACGGTCTACGATGTTTCTGCTGACCTTGGGCTGAAGCGAGATGGGATCTCATTTGTCATGGGCAGCCGTCCGGACGAAATCGATCAACTCCACCTCAGGGGCGGCGCGTCCTGGACGGACAGTTTGTACGTCCTGGAGCTGGACTCCCTCGCGGTTGGCGTGGGCGGCGTGTCTCTGTCCAGCGATGGCGTCTCTCAGATAACCTACAGCCCCCGGGCAGGTGTATTCGTGGAGCGTTTCCGCCTGGTCGGGGACGGCGGGGCGATTCAGGCGCACGGACACAGCGGCCAGGGGGATGGTGTGGTTGTGGGTCTCATCGACGTGGACCTGGAGATCTGGTCCGGTTTTCTGCGGATGGCAGGCGAATTGAGCGGGATGCTTACGGGTACGATCTCGCTGTCCGGCACACCTGAGAGCCCTTATGTGAAAACAGAGCTGACGTTTCGCGACGGAGCCGTCGGGGGCGTCAGTCTGAAAGAAGCTTCGGGAACTGCAGGATATCGTAACAAACGCGCGACCGTGGACCTGAGACTGGTGCAGTCTCACGGACGGGAGGCTGTGGCGAACGGGCGGTTTCCCCTGGATCTGTCGTCAGGCGGACCGGGCGATCTGTTTCCGCAGGGGCCCATAGACGTATCGTTGAAGTCCGCCGGAGTCGATCTGAGCTTTCTGCCCCACGTATTCCCGGCGATCCAGGACGCGCAGGGTACTCTGGCGGTTGACCTGACAGTGAACGGGACGACGAAGCGGCTTCACCATCGCGGATGGCTGACGCTGCGCGACGGAAAGGCCCGGATCGTGCCGTTGAACACGGACTTTGACCAGGCAGAAGCGGATCTGAAGTTTGACGGGAACCGGATCGTACTCGATCGCTTCGAGACCGGAGGGAACAAGACCAGGGTTACGCTGAAGGGCGAGGTTGCGTTGGAAGGGTTCGACGTGGAAAGCTATGATCTCACGTTGCATGCGAACGAATTCGAAGCGGTCGACCTGGCCTCGCTCAAAGCCACCCTCAATGCAGACCTTCAACTGAAGGGGGACCTCGAGGCGGGGCAGCTGGATGGCAGGGTAGCCTTGTCCCGTGCCGTTCTCAGGCTGTCCGACTTCATCGAATATCCGACCGACGTCGGCTGGATGTCGTCGCCGCTCTTTGAGAATCTGGTCTCCAACGTCCGGGTATCGGCTTCTCGAAACGTCTGGATCCGCGACAGGGAGTTGAACGTCGAGATCTCCGGTGACGTGGATCTGGTTAAGGACAAGGCTGGGATCAGGCTTTACGGGTCTCTCGACAGCAGACAGGGGCGGTACGAGTTTCAGAATACCAGCTTCGCGATCGACCGTGGAGAGATCAACTTCCGCGGCAGCGCCGACATCAATCCGGATCTCTACATTATAGCAACACGCAGGATCAGGCTGGTTTCCAACGAGAACGCGGTGATCAGCGTTGTTGTGGGGGGGACGCTCCTGGAACCGAGTATTTCCCTTGAAAGCGATACCACGCCGCCCCTGGACGAATCGGACATCCTTTCGTACCTCGTGATAGGCCGGCCGGCCGACGACGTTTCCGGATTGATGAGCGGGGAAGGCGGGGCCGCGAGACGTCTGGATGGTCAGGCCGCAGTCCTTGTGCTTGGCGTTGCGGCGAATCAGCTGAAACGGACGATCGGCCGGCGACTGAACCTTGACGTCGTGGAGATTGATCTGGGCCTTGGAACCTCGGCAACCCGGGTCCGGGCCGGTAAGTATTTCGGGTCCCGGTTCTTCGTCAGCTACGCGCAGGACGTTTCCGAGGCGAGGGGCAGGGAGGTCGTGGTCGAATACGAACTGTTGCCGAACGTAACGCTGGAAGCGCAGCAGCGGGAGGGAAACGAACGGGAACGGGACCGGAGTTCACTCGGGATCTTCTGGAAGAAGGAGTGGTGACGCGCCGGCGGGCTTCGAAGTATAAATCCACCCGGTTGAGTCTCGCAGGTTAATCATGGAGGATGTACATTATGGACTTGAAAGATGCGAAGGAGCAGTATCGGACACAGGGCTATTTCATTGCGGATGATGCGGTCGATCAGGAGATGCTGGGACCGCTTCTGGACGCCACACGGCGGGTAAAGGCGAAAACACGTACCCGGGACGTGGACATCTACACCCATCGGACTCCGGAAGGAGAGCCGTGGGCCATCCGGGGCTTGTTCGCGCCTGAATTCAACGAACCGGTATTTGCGGAGTATCTGATGTCCGAACCGGTGATGCGATATGTACAGCCGTTTCTTGGCGCCGACCTGCGCCTGGGTGGCTTGCTGATCTTCACGTCGCCGGACGAGGTGGACTGGAGCGGCGGGTGGCACCGGGATTTCGGGAAGAACGAACGGGACGGATCCTGCGAGGTGGAAATGGAAATCCTGAACCGGCCGATGCTGTCTTTGAAGTGGCACCTGGCGCTGCTCGACGATTCCTGCCTGCAGCTGGTGCCGGGAAGCCAGAGACGATACAGGACGGAAGAGGAGCGGGATCGTCTGTTGAAGAATCGGCACGCTGACATTTCGACGCAGGAAGTGATGCACCTGAAGGCGGGGCAGACGATTTTCTGGAACGGAAATGCGGTCCATCGGGGTGTCTACAATACGAGCCCCGAACGATTGACACTTGCCGGGAGCTGGCAGAAACACAGCGACGGCGAAAAGCCGCAGGAGACGGACGAGCGCCTGAAATGGATGCTTGCGGACAACGTGCGCGGATTCCTGCCGGAACGGATGCGTCCGGCATACGACAGGTGGCGGGTATTGCAACTGGGCTGAATGTCCGCCGCCCTGAGAATGAACGCGAAGGCGGCGAAAGGAGGTCACATCATGGCAATAACGGGCGATTTCGAGGCCTATCTGGCTGAAGATTGGTACGGGCGGCCCATGTCCGTCGCGGCATTGCTTGAGTGCGAGGCGGAAGCGGGATTCGATATGGCCGTGGTCATGCCGGACGCGAAGGAGGAGCCGGACAACGAAGGGCTGTTGGAACGGACCGCGGGCTATCGGAATCTGCTGCCCTGCGTGATGATGAATCCGCACTGGGGAGATAGTGGAGTTGCGCTGCTGAGGAGCTACGTGTCCCGCGGGGCCCGGGGGATGAAGCTGATGGGCGCAATCCACAAGTTTGAGGTGGACGATCCGATGGTCTTTCCATTTGCTGACGCCGCACAGGAGCTTGGCATCGTCATTTCGATCCATACGGGGGTGGACAACTGCAGCGCCGATCGGGCGGCCGCGATCGCGGAACGCGTACCCGAAACCGCGATCATCCTGGATCATATGGGTTTTCCGGACCATTTCGACGCGGCATTGTCCGTGTGCACGCAATTCAGGAACGTGTACATGGGCACGACCATTCTGCGTTTTCACAAACGCTGGTCCGACAATCCGGAAGAGACCGTTCCGGTGGAGGTGGGGACGGCGGTGGAGGCGCTGGGGCCGGAACGGGTGGTCTTCGGCTCCAATCTGCCGGAATATCGACCCATCCAGGTGAAGCGGGCGATCCAGCGGCTGAAACTCGGTACGGATGCCGAGCGGTTGATTTTCGGGGAGAATCTGGCGAGAATCTACGGTCTCCCGGGTTAGCGGCCCGTTGAAACAGGCTGTCAATCGGCGCGCAGAAACGCACGCTGCAGGGACCCGAAGTGCAGGTCCGTTGACGCGAGGGTGGGTTCAGGCGCGTCCCTTGCGTCGAACAACTCCTCGAAGTCCACCGTCCTGCCCGAGAGGTACCGAAGGCGAATGCCCAGCACCTTCAGGATCGCTGCGCCGGCCGCATAGTCCCAGATCGACGCGTGGTCGAAAGCACCCACCGCACAACCCCGGGCAACGTAACACAGATGGGCGGCTGCGGACCCGAGACTGAGGGTTTTGCCGGGGTAGTCGATCCTGAGCCGTTTGAACGCGCCTTCGCTGACCAGCAGCAGGGCGTTGGCGTCCAGTGCGGGCTTTGGAGGCGCGAGTGTCCGCCCGTTGTAGAAGGCGGAAGCGCCGTCGGTGTGGTAGACGTCTCCAATGACAGGCAGGGTGAACGCCCCCATGGCTGGTTCTCCGTTCTCGAAGACGCCGATCGAGACGCCCCAGACCGGAAGGCCGTGGTTGAACGCGCGCGTTCCGTCGATCGGATCGATCGCCCATACGACAGGCGACGACGGCGTCGGATTGGCGCCCTCTTCGCCCAGTATTGCATCGTTCGGACGCCTGGATTCGATCTCTCTCCTGAGAAAGGCTTCAACGTCCACGTCCGCCTGCGTGACCCATGAATTGTCGGCCTTGAGCGTGCCTTCCGTCCTCCCGAAATGGGAAAGGGCGATACCACCGGCTTCACGGGCAATTTCCAGAATCCATTTGACGTCGATTGGTTTCACTCCGCCTCCACTGCAATTCAGGGGCTCCACGGGCTGATTGAAGATAAACACAAACGAAGCCTTTTACAACGGTCCCGCCGCGGCCGGGCCGATGGGTATTGCGCCTGCGGCGGGGAGGCGCTATCTTCAGGTTTCGCGGCCCCGCTGTCCGGTCTGACACGGTTTCAGCGACTCCCCGTTCGTACCGGCGCGATCGCGGCAGTCAACTTCCCGCAGTCCAGGCATCAAATGCAGGATTTCGTGCGCCACGCCAATTCCACGCCGGAGGTTCCGCCCGCGCCATGGAAAAGAAGCAGATATTCCTGACCGGCGCCGCCGGGTCGCTCGGGTCGTCTATCCGGTCGAGGCTGCGAGCGCGATACGGTTTCCGGCTCCTTCTGCACTCAACGGTACCGGATAACGTGCATTCCGACGACCAGGTGGTTGTCGGCAGCGTGGCGGACCACGCGGCAATGGTCGAAGCCACGTCGGGCATGGACGCCGTCGTGCACCTGGCAATCCGGCGATGGCGCGGGATGACGCCTGAAGACGTGGCGAAGGCGACTCTTGAGGTCGATAATCCGGGCGTGTACAATATCCTCGATGCTGCGCGAATAAACGCAGTGCCCGTGGTCGTCTTCGCAAGTACCAATCACGTCACGGGCTTATACGAGAAGGAAGGGCTGGTCTCCACACCGGAGAGCCCGGTAAGGCCGGACGGCGTATACGGCGCGGGAAAGGCTTTTGGCGAAGCGCTGGGCAGGTTTTACGCTGAACGATACGGGATACGTGTGATCTGTCTTCGAGTGGCGAACTTCAACGGGGAGGATGCACCGGGAAGACAATACGATCCCGGGTATTCCCGCTGGCTGAGTCCGCGGGACCTGGCGCAGCTGGTCTGGAGGTCGATCGAAGCGGAACACGTCCGGTTCGGGATCTTTTACGGCGTGTCGGGCGGCAGCGAGAAGAAATGGGATCTCTCCAACGCGCGGGAGCTGTTGGGTTACGTACCCGAAGATGACGGGTCTCTTCCTGAATATGAATGAATGGTATGGCCGGCGTGGTTCAACAGGTTAAATGCGCATGACTGAGCGCCGGCGTCACGAGAGCGTCACGCGCAGGTTCCCGGGCCGTCGGGCCGATGTTAAATAATCGACGAGAAAGGGAATGTGGAATGATCGGGGATGGAATGCGGGTGCTGGTGTTCAGCGCACACGCGGCGGATTTCTGTTCGCGCGCGGGCGGGGCGATCATTCGTTTCGTCAACGCGGGCGGCACGGTACACGTCCACAACCTGACCTACGGAGAGCGGTGCGAATCGCCCGCATTGTGGGCGAAGGACCCGGACCTGACTCTGGAGTACGTCAAGGCGAGGCGGAGGGAGGAATTCGAAGCGGCCGCGGAGATCCTGGGAGCGACCATCGATTGCTTCGATTTCGGAGACAGTCCCCTGGTGCTGGGGCCTGAACGCCGGCTGCAGCTGCTGGATGCGGTTCGGCGATTCAGGCCGGATCTCGTGCTGAGTCACTGGATCAACGATGTCATGCATCCGGACCACGTGGAGACCACGCAGGCCGCGTTGTGGGCCTGTTCATACTGCAATGCGGGAGGAATCAAAACCGGTTCGGCCCCCTGTCGGCGGCCGCTTGTGATATGCTACGAAACCACGATGGGGACGTCGCCGGTTTCGGGTTTCGTTCCGGACCTTTACGTGGATATCTCGTCAGTTTTCGAACAGAAGATCGAAGCGCTGAAGAAGCTCGCCGCTCAGCCGCCCCTGCCGGAGGTCTATACGGTTCTGAACCGGTACCGCGCCATCGAGGCGCAGCATATGGCCGGGATGAGCGACTGCCGCTATGCCGAGGGATTTGCGAGGATCGGTAAAGAACCGGTAGTCTGATGCGAACCTGCGTCCACGGTGGCCTTAACAAAGGAGGAGAGCTGTAGATGAAACTATCCTGGATGACCTATGGCGTTCTGAAAGACCTTTCACGCCATGACCTGCTGCAGACGCTGGGTGACCACGGTGTCGAGGGCGTCGAGTTCCGGACGGACCTAAGTCACGGGCATGGCGTGGAGGCGTCGCTGGATGACCCCGAACGCAGGCAGGTCGTGGCTGACTGCCGGGCAGCCGGCATCGAAATCATCAGCGTCGCAACGGGAAACCGGTATCACGATGAGGCCGCGTCCGACCTTCGGGAGCAGATCGAACAGACAAAGGTGCGGATGGATCTCGCGGCGGATCTGGGCGCGCCCAGGGTGAGGGTCTTCGGGAACAATTTCCCAAAGGACGTGCCGAGAGAGAGGACGATCGCGCAGGTGGCCGATGCGCTTCAGGAGCTCTGCGCGTACGGCGTCGAAAGGGCCGTCAGGCCGTGCCTGGAACTGCACGGCGAATTCGACTGGCGGTCATGCCGGTCGGTAGCCGAAAAGGTGGACCATGCGAATTTCGGATTGATCTGGAATTCGGTTGCCGAAGACGTGGTCGACGGATCCGTCGCGCAGGCCCTCGACACGGTCTGGCCGTGGCTGGATCACGTCCATATGCACGATCTGGCCGGCCAGGGGTATCCCTACCGCGAGCTGTTCAGGTTGCTTCACCAGAAGGAATACGCGGGGTACATGTCGGCCGAAGCCGAACGGAGCCCCGATCGGGGCGTCGGCGACCGGTGGATGTTCGCGGCGTATTACGCGGACCTCTTCAGGGCCTACCGCGACCTGGCGCGGGGTTAGGGCGGCCTACCCGAAAAGGACAGCAAGCACCGGAAGCGCCTTCAATAGTTACGTAAATCAAGCCTGATATGTCACTGCATATCAGGCTTTTTCGCATATTGTAGGGGCGACCCGCCGGTCGCCCCTACACGGACTACGGGGGTAGCGTGGTGGCGCCTGCAGGGTGGGGCGGACATTCCTGTCTGCCCATCTCGCTATTCTTCTGTCGGGATGCAGAACAATGGCAGGCATGGGTCGCCCATGCGCCGACTAAGGACATGTGCGGGTTGTATGAAATTTGCCAATTACTGTCGGAGCGCAATTGACTTTCCGCCCTGATCTCGTATCTTGTTTACAGAGACCCGCTCCTCCTCCCCCAGGGCGCCCTGTATGGCAGAGTTTGATGCGATTTCCAAGCACCTGATCCAAACCTAT
>CAZKDZ010000261.1:0-5594 GCA_964551635.1 uncultured bacterium
CAAAGACCACCTACCGCCTTTGCGGTCCAATAACCGGGGTCCCTCACAGGACCACCGCCGCTCAACTGGGGCCTATTTTATGCAACCCCCGACCGTCATGCAACAACACGCCTTGGCGGTCTGAGGCGAAGCCTCGCTAGAAGTTCGAGTAGAAGAGATGCCGATTGTCGATGATTTCTGCCTGCTCCCTGAGGTCGCTGAACCAGGCCGCCAGGACTTCGTTCTGTTTCTCGGACCGCAGGCGCTGAACCAGTTCAGGGCCTGCCGACTCGAATTCGGTTTCGTCAATCGGCTTTTTTTCCAGCAACTGCAGCAGGTATGCGCCCCGGTCCGTGGTGACCACGTCGCTGGTCGTTCCCTCTTCAAGCCGGAAGGCCGTGCCGGTGAATGCGTTCCTGCGGCCGACTCCCTTAACGAAGTCGTCACGGCCGAAGAGTTCAGATTCGGCGAACCGAATATTACGTTTGCCCGCCGCCTCTGAAAGGCTTTGTCCGGAACGAACGTCCTCGAGCAGCGGTTCGACGCGCACGGAAGCAATCTTGACTTTTTCTGCAGTCTTGAGTTTGGTTGAAATGCGATTGGAGACTTCGTCAAACGGCTGAGGACCAGCTTCCCGCCTGGCCAAGAGGGCGAAGACGTAGATGCCCTGTTCGGTCTCGTAAATTGGAGAAATCCTCCCGGGTGAAGCGTTTAGATAGGAATTGACCAGCCCGGAAGTCCTGTTTCCCAGCAGCGGAAAAAAACCGCCGGCGGTGATGAATCCGGTTTCTTTCGCCTGCAGACCCTGATCAGCTACTGCCGCCAGGAAGTCCGATTCTTCCGCCCGCTCCTGGAAGCCTTCGGCCTCGAGACGGAGGCTGTCCAGCGTGTCCCTGCCCGGACGGACTTTCAGCAGGATGTGCCGGGCGCGAACCTGGAGCCCGTCACCCTCGCCCTTGCGTTCTTCGACCTTGAGAACGTGCCATCCGAACTGTGTCTGTAAGGGTTCCGAGACCTCACCCGGCTCAAGAGAAAATGCCGCTTCCTCAAAGGGCTTTACCATCCGTCCGCGCCCGAAGAACCCGAGGTCTCCGCCCCGTTCCGCGCTTCCCGGATCTTCCGAATTGCTTTCGGCCAGCGCGGCGAAGTCCGCGCCGCCGCGGATCTCGGCGAGCAGGTCCCGGATTTCGGTTTCGGCGCCGGCTTCGTCTGCCGCGGAAGGTTTCTTCTCGAAGGCGACGTAGGAGGCATTGACGGCCGCTTCCCGATGAAATTCGTCCAGGTGGCCTTCATAATAGGCGCGAATCCGGTCGTCCGGGACCGAAACCAGCGAGTCGGCGATGGCATAGGCCTCGACAGCCGCGTAGGCGACACGTACCTTCTCTTTCTGCCGAACGAAAGCTTCCCGGACCTCCGCCGAAGTCACGCGCACGCCGCCTGCGACCATTTCCTGCAGCTTGCGGATCAGGACCGCCTGCCTGACGGCGTATTCGGCGCTGAGTACGAACTGCTTTCTCTCAGGGCTCGAGTAGGTGCCTGGGTCGTCCAGAAACCTGCCGTATTTATTCGGGTCGAATTTTCCGTCGGTCTGAAAGACGTCCTGGTTCTGCACCCACTCAACGGGCTGATTCCGATTGATGAAGTTGACCTCCGCATCGGAAACCGCAATATCGTGTTCCTCAATCTGCTGGGCGTACAGGATCTGTGCCACCATCTGGTCCCAGATCTGGCGGATGAGCTGGCCTTCTTCGGGTTCTGCGTTGTTCCGGGCTTTGGCTTCGCGTGAGGCGTCACGCAGCGCTTCGACGAATTGCTGGTGGCTGATCTTCTGACCGTTGATCACACCCACGGTATCGCCCGGTCCGGCGCAGGTCATACCGCCGGCGCCCCAGTCGAAGACCATCAGCGCCACGAAGGAAATGGCTACGATCCACATCATGGCTTTGATGAGGACTACGTTGCGCAGGTTTTTGAGCATGCGACAAACACCCTCCGATGGAAGGAAAGAAGGCGGCATTTCGAGGCGCCGCCCGCCCCCGGATTTTTTGAATAACTACATAAGAAGCTGTCTTAAAATTCCCAGCGGTCTTCGCGCGGCTGCAAAAGCGCCGGTCGGCGTTGGTCAAATCCACCCGTCGTACGAGATCGAGGCTGCGCTTGCTCGCCTCTCATAGCCGGATTTGTCCGCCTTGACCGCCGCTTTTTCGCTCGCGCTCGGGAACTCGCCGGTAATTTTAAAACAGCTTCTGACAACACCATAAATTATAGGAAGGCGGATTTGCAGGCAAGTTTTTTCTGGCCGCCGGCAAAGAGCCGGCGCTCGCTTGACCCCGGCAGACAAAATACCTATACTGTGGCGCGCATAGTTAGCCGCCTGAGTCGCAGGAAGAGGAGGTCCCATACCGATGCGGCTGATCCTGATGTTGTGTTGTCTCTGTCTTGCGGATTCCGGCATCGCGGAAGCCCGGGACTACCATTGGCCGATGGATGCGCCGCCCGCCCTCACGTCTTCGTTCGGTGAATATCGGCCGCGGCGTTTCCATGCGGGGATCGACTTCAAGACGTGGGGGAAGGAAGGGTACCCCGTGCTGGCCGTTGACGAAGGGTACGTCTGGCGGGTACGGACATCGCCCTGGGGTTACGGAAAAGTGGTATACATCCGGTTGAAAGACGGCAGAACCGCGGTCTATGCGCATCTCTCGGGCTTTGCGCCCCGGGTACGGGACGTTGTCGAGGCGGAACA
The DNA here is from genome assembly GCA_964551635.1 of uncultured bacterium. Taxonomy (GTDB): domain Bacteria; phylum Latescibacterota; class UBA2968; order UBA2968; genus JAAXHE01. The sequence continues at coordinate 2,723 of CAZKDZ010000261.1, forward strand.
GGAGCGAAGGGGCTTTTACAGCGTTAATCTCTTCTTTAAGCCGAACCAGATTCAGGTCAAACGCGGGGAGACGCTCGGATATTCCGGCAGTACCGGCAGCGGAGCGCCGCATCTGCATTTTGAGATTCGCGACAGGAATCAGCGGCCCATCAACGGCTTGCTACACGGCTTTGAGGTGAAAGACACGATTGCGCCGACCATACAGTCTCTGGCTCTGACTCCCATGGATGTCGATTCCCGCGTTTCTGACAAGACCGACGCCGCAACGATCGGCGTGAAGTGGCGCCCCGAACTGAAGCGCTACGTCGCACGTACAGCGCCCATGGTATCCGGGCGCATCGGCGTAAGCGTCAAGACCTACGACCGGGCCGATGCAAGCGTACTCAGCAACCGCATCGCGCCTTACCGGCTGCGGCTGTACGCAAACGGCCGTGAGGTTTTCGAGACCACGTACACCGTCTTCGCGTACAATCAGGTGAACCAGGTCGAACTGGATCGCAATTTCGCCCTGAAGGTTCGCGGCGCCGGGATCTATCACAACCTGTACCGCGCCGCGGGCAATCAGCTTCCAATGTACGGGAAGTACAGGGTCGGCGACGGCGTCCTGTATGGGGGAATTTCACCCTCCGGCCGCGGCGTTGCTCTGAAACCCGGCAGAAATCGACTTCGGGTGCTTGTTGAAGACGCGGCCGGAAATCGTTCCCGCGCGGATCTGGAGGTGATCGTGAACTCGGTTCCGCGCGTGGTGGACGCACGCGCCGAACTCAGCGGGGGTTCCGTTCGGGTGCGGGCGCGGGTGCGGGACGAAAATCCGAAGAAGGTCGTTGTGGAGCGTTCTTCGAATGGCGGGCGTTCCTGGCATCCCGTGAGCTCGGTCGACGTGGACGCAACCGGCAGGGTCGACGTTGAATTCGCGCACACTTCAGATGCGGTCTACAGAGTTCGCGCCCGCGACCGTTTCGACGCGGAGGGCTTTCAAGTATGCGCGCCTGTTCAGCCGCAGGTGAGCGACACGAAGCCAGGCCAGCTTGAATGCGACGTTCGCTATTATCCCGAATTCGCCGTATTGAAGATCGTGTCGAAACGGCTGCTGTCGGCCCCGCCGGTGGTAATCCTGAATCGGCGCACGAACGGGCAGACGACGCCTGAGGTCATTCAGCGGAGTCTTTACGGCTACGAAACCGTTGTACGATTCGATCCCGACGTGGCCGGCGAAGTTATGGCAGTCCTGTCCGGGGTCGATCGGAAAGGCAATGCGGGGCGCAGCGTGGTACACCTCGTCCGGACGCCGGTGCGACGGAGCGGTGGGGTCGTGCGGTCCTCTGATGGAAAGGCCGTGGCCCGCTTCGACGCCGATGACGTCTACGGCCCACTCTTTGGACGGATCTCGGCCGCTCCGGGAAAAGGGTCGAAACGCCTGACAATGGTTGGAACGTGTTACCGGTTCGGGCCGGAGGACGTGCCGTTCCGGCGCAAGGTTGAAATCGTCCTCCGATACCCGGCGGACTTCAGCCGGCCGGAGCGATTGGGAATCTATCGGTTGACCCGGGGCGGCGCCTGGGTATTCGTGGGAAACCGGGCGGTTCGGGGACGCCATGCCGTGGCTGCCGACGTCTCGAGTTTTTCCACCTATGCGCTGTTGCTCGATGAGACACCTCCCCGGGTGAGCATCCGGCGACCGGAGCCGCGCGCGAAGGTTTCGGACAGACGGCCCGTGCTTGTCGCCGCGATCGGCGACCGGGATTCGGGTATCCGCCGGGAGGAGGATATCCTCATGCATCTGGACGGAAAACGATTGATCGCGGAGTACGATCCCGAGAAGGGCCAGGTGAAAGCCCGGCCCAGGCAGCCGCTTCCTGCCGGAATCCACAAGCTGGAGGTCATGGTGACCGACGCCTGCGGCAACCGGGCCCGGGCGGTGCGTACGTTCACGGTACGATAAGTAGATGATCCTGCCCATAAAAGATGACAATCCCACGCGCCGCGCCCCCGTATTCACGGTGAGCATCCTGCTTCTGAATGTGGGGGTTTTCCTGTATTCGGTTTCTCTGGGGTCCATCGGTTTCGACGTATTCACGTTGCGGATGGGACTGATCCCGTTTGAAGTCGCCCATGGCGTGGATGCCATCTCGCCAACGCCGATCCCGCTCTATCTCACGTTCCTGACGGCCATGTTCATGCACGGCGGCTGGATGCACCTGGGCGGCAACATGCTCTATCTGTGGATTTTCGGGAACAACGTCGAAGATACGCTGGGAAGATTTCGTTTTTTACTGTTTTACGTGTTTTGCGGCGTGGCAGCCGCATTGGGCCACGTCCTCTCGGATCCCGACTCGACAATACCGATGGTGGGCGCCAGCGGAGCGATCGCCGGCATTCTCGGGGCCTACCTGGCGCGCTTTCCCGGCGCCCGGGTGCATGTCTTCGTTTTCCTTCTCTTCTTCATCCAGATTGTGCGGGTGCCCGCGCTGCTCGTTCTGGGCGTCTGGTTTATCATCCAGTTGGTGAACGCGTCCGCCGAATCGGGCGGTGTTGGCGGCGGTGTGGCCTGGTATGCGCATATCGGCGGGTTTATCGCGGGTTATCTGCTCATGCGCCGGTACGCCAGTCGACTCCAGCGGGCTTAGGATCGATCGCAGGATTTTCGGCAACATTGAATCGAGAAACGTCACAACAGAGACGGGCCACCTGAGAAATTCAGGCGGCCCGTCGTTTTTTCCGTATGTGTTCGCCTAGTGTTTTGTCCCTAAAATAACTTGACTATTTATTGGGCCTGTCCTATGTTCTCTCTACACGCTTCTCACACCCATCGTGAAAGGAGAGAACCATGGGGCGCGGTCGTCCTCGGAAGCCCATTGTGTTGTCTGACCAG
>CAZKDZ010000262.1:0-11877 GCA_964551635.1 uncultured bacterium
CCGTTGTACAGCATCGGCTTGTTGAATATCCAGTCCATACGACCATTGAGGAGGCCGACGAAAGGCCGGTTCAGGACGGGCGCCCGAAACCAGAGGTTAACGGAAAGGATCGGGGAGGGATAGAAGGATTTCAGGCGAATCTTGAGATCGTCGTGCCCCTCCGGCAGCAGGCGGGAAAGTGCCGGAGGCGTGATCGCACAGATGGCGGCATCGGCCGTCACAGCCGCGCCGGATTTAAGACGGATCCGTATTTTGCCGTTTTCGGCAACGCGCAGTTCCGTGGCCGCCTCGCCGATGTGGCATGCGCCTCCGTGCCGGTGGATGAAGTTCCTTGCCGCATCCGTGTACATTGCGCTGAGCCCCACGCCTGGATAGCCCATCAGGGTCGAGTTGGAGTGCCCGAGAAAGGCGAGTTTCAGGACGGAAGCCAGGTGCCGGGCCGGGGCGGAATCCGGAGGTTGATTCAGCGCGGAGATGCATAGCGGGTCCCAGAAAGCCCGCCGGATGGCTGGAGACTGTCTGCATTCCGCCAGCCATTCGTTAACCGTGATTCCGCATTGCAACGGCGCCGCCAGGGCCGACCTGACGCGCCGCAGCCCCACGACGTCCCCGAGGTTGACCGGTCTGTACCGCATGAAGCCTGCAAGCAGATTGAGGGGAGGCGGCAGCAATCGGGGAAACCTGAGGGCGGAATGGCCCAGTTCAGGGTGTAAAAAGTCCAGACGGAACTTTTCCTGAAACCGCAGGCGGTCCCCCGTGCCAATGGTCTCCAGGAACTCCCTGGTCCGGAGATAACATTTCATGAAGAGGTGCTGGCCGTTGTCTACGGTATCGCCCGTCGCTCGATCGGCGAATGAATACGCCCTCCCGCCCAGGTGTTTCCTGCGCTCAAACAGGGTGACGACGCACGTACCCCGCTCCGCCAGGCGTACGCCCGCGGCCAGACCCGCAAATCCGCCGCCGATTATGATCACGCGGCTCACGGCGGCTTCTCCCGTATCCCAACCCGGTTGCGAAGGCAGTAACCAAGCGCGATGCCCAGCTTTTTCAAATTGTTTACACGAATTGGATGTTGGTACACATTGTAATTGACGGATTCGATACGGCCGAGAAGACGACTGTAGATACAACCCATGATTTCGGCCGCAAAAAGGCTCTGGCGATCCTCTCTAGGCAGGCATTGCGCCGCTTTCGTGTAATAGCTCCGCGCTCGTTTGCACTGGAATTGCATCAGTTTCCGGAACCCGGTTGTGTTGATTCCGTTGAAAAGATCTCTTTCGGTGTAGTCGAAACGTTTCAGGTCTTCCAGCGGGAGATAGATGCGGTCTCTCTCTGCGTCCGTCTTGATGTCCCGGAGAATGTTCGTAAGCTGCAATGCGATTCCCAGATTGACGGCGTAATCCCGGGATGCGCGCCTTGTGTAGCCGAAGATCTCAATGCATATCAGGCCGACAATGGAGGCGACGCGGTAACAGTATTCGTACAGATCGCCGAAGGTCTGGTAGCGATTTTTAACCAGGTCCATCTCCACGCCGTCTATCAGCTTGAGAAAGTGTTCTTTCGGGATTTTGAAGCGCTTGAGCGCTTTGTGCAGGTTTACGGTAATCGGGTGCTGTGGCCTGCCGTCGAAACAGGCGTGGGTTTCGGCTCGCCATTTTTCGAGGTTTCGGGTGGCGGCGTCCCGCGATGCCGCATCGTCAACCAGATCGTCGGTGTGCCGGCTGAAGGCATACGCGGCGAAAATCGCGTCACGCTTGGATCGCGGCAGAAAAACGAACGCGTAGTAAAAGTTGCTGCGCGCGTTTCGTACCAGTGCCTCTGTGTAGGATCTAATGTTCATTGAGTACGGAAACCGGAATTGTCGCAAAAACGCGAATTCCGGAAGAGGGCTCGGAAGAACAGACCGGGAAGTTCCCTTTTTTCAATCTTCGGGCGACGGTTGAAAACGTCGCATCCGCTCGTAAGGATCTTGTCCAGAATCCGCATCCCGCCCAGCCATGTGAGTCGAAGTTCGTATTTGAGGCGGCCGGAGACCAGATCCGGCAGTTCGGCGCCCCTTCGAAAGAGCATCCTCGTCCGTTCGATTTCGCAGGCCAACAATGACCTGAAGCCGTCGGTAGTGCGGCCGTGCGCCAGGTCGTCCTCGGAAACGCCGAAACGGTCCATATCGTCCTCGGGCAGGTAGATACGACCTCGGGAGAAGTCAATTGCAATATCCTGCCAGAAGTTGGCCAGTTGAAGCGCCGTACAGATCCGATCGGAAAGCAATCTGCGGCGCTCGTCCGTGTAGGAAAACAGGTGAAGAATGAGACGCCCCACCGGAGCAGCGGAATACCTGCAGTAGGACAGCAGATGGCTGAAAGTCCTGTGCCGGTGCGTGACGACGTCCATCTTGAATGCGTGGAGCAGATCGTGCAGATGTTGGCTGGGTATCTGCCGCGATCGGATCGTTTCTCCGAGGGCGGTCAGTATGGGTCCTTCCGGCGCGACCGTGCAGGACGCAAGTCCGGCATCCCACGCATCCAGCCGCCGCGTGCGTTCGGCCGGAGCCATGCCGGGTTCGTCGGCAAAGTCGTCCGCGGTACGTGCAAAGGCATAAATGCTGTACACGTGGGGCCGTATTTCCGCGGGAATCATTCGGGATCCCACCGGGAAGTTTTCATAGTGACTGCGCGCAAGGGCTTCGCAATAGGCGTACGCGTCATCGAGTGACGCCGTCGTGGGTAAACCGGATGACACGGCGGCCCGATCTGCTGAGGTTCCCATACATAAAAGATAATTGATAAGTTTCGAATTCGCCAGAACCAGGCGCCCCTGGGAAGGAAACCGGGTTCACATTGCGGAACGAGGTGATATACGGATGGCAAAGCAGAGACGAACACCATCGGGACCACGAGTCATACCACCCGCGCACGGCGAAGAACGCGTTCATCAGGTACACGTCTATTACGGTTTCGGCAAGGGCAAGACGACCTGTTGTATCGGGCTGGCAATCCGTGCGGCCGGGGCCGGGAAAAAGGTCGCCCTGGTGCAGTTCGACAAGGGGTACGACGGAGAGACGGAGCACTATTCCGAGCGGCACGTCCTGAGGCGGATTGACGGGATCGATTTGCATCCGACCGGATGTGAACGCATGATGCCGGACGGCTCGTTTCGATTCGGCGCGGAGCCCCGGGACATTGAGGAAGCGCGGCGCGGACTCGCGACCGCCCGGCTGCGGCTTCGGAAGGGCGCTCAGGATCTGCTGATTCTGGATGAAATTCTTGCCGCGGCCGCTTACGGCCTGCTGCGGCCGGAGGATGTGATGTGCCTTCTCGATCTGTACGACGAGGACCGCCGGTGCGAACTGGTACTTTCAGGCCACAAGGTCTGGGACGCGCTTGTCGAACGCGTCGATCTTGTAACGGAAATGCGCAAGGTCAAACACTATTACGCCAGGGGAGTACCGGCGCGGGAAGGCATCGAGTTTTAGTGTTCTGTCCCGGAAGATATGGTGGGAGATTTTCGGGACAGGACACGGAAGGCGAATGGCCTCGAACCGATACCGGCCAGCAGCGTACGGCCGGTATTTCGTTTTGGTGCAGGTATCGGAAAAGTGTTTGTTTCACCCTGCCCGCGCATTTATCTTGACGTCGCAACCTATGACGCTTTTTGTCGAAAAAAACAGACCCCCGGATCCGCGTTCCAGAGGTCTGTTTTTAACTGAATTCAGATAACTTCAAATTTCGCCCGGCGCCCGGACTTCAAGGCTTTCGAAACGAGAAAAATGCCGGCGGTCGAACGTTTGGACGGTACTGATTCCTTGCGCCAGCATCCAGGCAGCGTTATATGCGTCTCCGAAATCCACGTTCTTGTCTACGTAGTCGGAGATCGCCTGGGAAATGACAATGCGATCATCGACTTCCAGACCGGGCGTATTGATGATTGCTCGAACCCTGGCCTGGATTTCAACGCGAGGGAGCTTATAGAACGACTCCAGTGTCCAGACGATCTCGGCGATCACCATAATGCCGGTCACAAGCACAATCTCGCCGGCGCCCGCCCGGCGCAGAAGACGCTCTACCGCATCGGCCTGCTTCGGCACGTCATTCGTCAGATATCGCAAGAAGATATGGGTGTCTACAAAGACATGCTCAGGCGCCGCCACCTGTCCTCGCAAGGGCCCGGGTTTTCCGGATCCGGTCATGAATGCCGTCGAAATCCTGGGGGCCCGAGACGGGTATGCTTCCACGTACTGCCCGGATCCGGTCAAGACGATCCAATTCCGGAGTGATTCCCGCGCATGAGCAACAACCTCGTTCGTGAAGGCCGAGTCAAGATCTTCGGAGCCGCGGCGCCCGATCTGGCATGTCTGTGGGACGGGAGCATCGAAACCGCGGTGAAGTGGTCGTCATTGACCGGAGAATGCGGGTTCGACGTCCGGTTTGACGGCCTCGTCGAGTGCCGCGTGGTGGTGCTGAGATGGATGGCGATGCCCCCGGATTACGATCTGGCCGTTCGCGGGTCCCGCACGTGGGAGGTGCAGGACTCGATTCGAGACAACCTGATCCTCGGGCCCAGGGTGAAACTCCATCTGCTCGACGACGTCCGGACGGACGGGTTGCGCGTCCGGTTTACGCGTGCCGTCAATGAAGACCTGCACGGCAGAGAGGCGGACCCGGGCGCGGTGGTCGCCCTGTACGGGATGGAGGCGTACGCGGCGGATCGGCTTCCGGAAAATATCCAGTCGTTTCTGAACCGGGACACACCGAGGCTGGCGGCCATGCCGGACGAACTGTCGAGGCGCAGCCACGAGACGCCGGACCCTTCTCTGCTGGATGACGAGGTCCCCACGTGGGCGCCTATTCCGAAGCGTCTTTATAACGGGCAGGAGACCGGTCGGGCGGTCAACGAAAAGGATTCCGCGAGACGGACGATGCTTCAGGGGTGCGCGGGCGCTTTTGCGCTCACCGGCGACCGGCGATATGCGTTGAAGGCACGGGATGTACTGCTGGCAAATCTGGACCATTACGACCGATACCAGTCGTTTCGGTTTACAGGAATAGCCTGGAAAGCCGTCACCTTTCAGGATCCGGCGTATAACCTCAGGGAAATGATGGCGTCGTACGACCTGCTCGTCGCCTCACCGCACCTCGGGTTTCGCGACCGCATGCGCTTTCTGTTCTTTCTGCTGGACCTCGGTGAGTTCCAGTACCTGGCCATGCGGGACCGCTTCGAGGCGCGTGAGAACTGGGCGTCGTGTTCGCTGGCGGAGATCGTCTTTCTGGCATATTATCTGGAGGATTTTCCTGAAGTGGGCCGCTGGTTGAAGCTGGCCGATGAACGATACGGATCATGTTTCGAGCCCTTCCTGGACGACGGATACTGGTGGGAATGTTCGCCCTCGCACTCGGTCTATATGATCAGGGGTATGTGCAGGTACGCACTGGGCAGACATCTGATCGGGGATCCGGTGTGGTCGAAGGCGTATAACGGTAAATCGCTGGCGTACGTGCTGGAGGCGCTGTGCAAGACCATGACGCCCTTTGGGGAAGTACCCTCCATCAACGACTCCAATGGAAACGACGGCCATCTGCTCACGGACTATCCTGAGCTCCGGGCCCCGCTTTACCTGATCGGCCGCGGGGACCTGTTGCGGATGGCGCGGGATCCGGGAATCGCGCCGTCCATACCCGGGGTGGAGCTCAGGCCGGTCCCGCAGAAGGATCCTCCCTATACCTCGGTGTTGCTGCCCGACGCAGGCCTGGCGGTGATGCGGGACGGGTGGTCGAAAGACGACGCGTATCTGATTCTTGATTTCGGGCCGCACGGAGGCGGGCACGGACACCCGGACAAGCTGAGCTTCGTCATGTTCGCCAATGGACGCCACTGGATTCCGGATGCGTCGAATTCGCCGCATTATTCCATCTTTCCGGAACAGTACACCTGGCACAAGCAGACCATTTCGCACAACACCGTGCTGGCGAACAACGGGAGTCAGAACGAATGTACCGGTCAACTGCTGTTCTGGCACACCGACGCCGACGTCGATATGGTCTGTGCGTATCACGACGAGGGTTACGAGGGCCTGGTGCACCGGCGTACGATCGTTCATCCCCGCCACGGATATTTCCTCATCCACGACGAGCTTCGCGCCGATGCGGACGGATTCCACCTGGATTGGCTCTTGCACGTCTATGGCGAGGTGGAGTCGCAGGCGGCAGGCAGGGTGTGTTTCCGCAGCGACAGCGGGAATCAACGTCTCTTGTGGTGTTCCGGAGATATAGGATCCACGCCCCTGTCCGTTCACCGCGGCCTCTGCGGCGGTTTCCGGAAACAGGAGTGGACTGGCCGAGGGTATCCACCGAAAGGGGGACCGGGCTGGGTCTACATTCCGTATTTCCGGCTGCCGGGCAGCATTGAGCCGGGGGGCGGGCGCGCCGAGTTTTTCTCCGTTCTCTATCCATTTACGGGAGACGTGCCGGACGTGGCGTTAAAACGCGTCGACGACGGGCACGGACGGGCGTCCGGGGTCAGAATCACGTTCAACGGGCTTGAGGATGTCTATGCCGGCGCCGATTCGCTCTACGATGCGGGGCGGGACGGCGACTTCAGGTGCGGGGATCTGGCCGGACGCTGCAGAGCCGTGTTCGAGCGGCGCGATGGCGCAAAGCGGGTCTATCGTAAGGAATGTGACTGATCGCCGGCGCGGGTCGGACGCCCCTGGATGCGCCCGCGGGCCGCGGCTTGCGGAACCGGGCTTCGGTCTGGCCGGAACTGTACACCTTGGAGGAGGGTGCGCATTTTGAATGACGAACATATCTTTGCTGGGCTGGACGGCCGCCGCCGGTCGCGAAAACCCCGGAATCTGGGTTTGACCATGGTGGCGGACTGGGGTCTCGGGTCGGGGGCGCAGTCTGATCTCCTGGAGACCGCGGCCCCCTTTTTTGATTTCGCGAAGGTGGCCGTGGGGATATCAAGGCTGCTGGCCAACGATGTGCTCAGCGCGAAAATCAGAAACTACCTGGATAGCCATATTGAACCGTTTCCCGGGGGGCAGTATCTGGAATATGCCCAGGTGCAGGGCGCGGCCCACCTGTATTTTCCGGCAGTGGCGGAAGCAGGGTATCGCTGGGTCGAAGTGTCGGACAATCTGGCCGCGGTAACGCACGAGTGGAAGTTGATGATGATCCGGGAGGCGGTGGAGAAACACGGCCTGGCGGTGTTGGGCGAGGTGGGGCAGAAGGAGGGGCTGGATGCGGGCATCCCCATGGCCGACGACGTGAAGGCGTGTCTCGATGCGGGGGCGCGTATCGTACTGTTGGAGGCGGCGGAGCTTGTTGACGAGGATGCCGGCAAGGCGCGGCAGGTAGAGAAGGCGGTAGAGGCGGCGGGTCAGGAGAAGGTCATGTTCGAATTGCCCGGCCCATGGATAGCGGGCGTGCATTCGCACGACGTCCACCGCATGCGGCGGACCCTCGTCGACCGGTACGGACCGGAGGTGAATCTGGGCAACGTGCTGCCGGATGATCTGATGACGCTGGAAGCCTATCGCCGGGGACTGGGCGTCAACGCGGGAAGTCAGGAGGTGGAGTGAGCGATGAGACTCGAGGATGCCGGCATTGAGATCGATGACGAGTTTCCGTGCAGCAGCGCGGGTGAGATGCGTATCACGAACGACGGCCGCTATGAGATTGGCTACCAGCCCGAGGAGATTCCACGGTGGTTTCAGGATCTGCTGGATGAGTTGTTCGACGGAGCGGGTGTCCCAAAAGAGTACATGGCCCATGTGCGCGTACGCAATTCGGGCGATGTCCCACGGCGCGCGAAGCTCCGGTTTCTGCTGAGCCGAAAGGGTTCGAATTATATGTACCCGCCGTGGTGGGTGTGGCGGCAGGATGCGGGATGGGCCTGGCTGCCGCCGGAGGATGCGGATTATCACGAGCATGAGTATATGGACGCGCAGGTGGACATCCGACCGGGCGAGACCGTTCGAATCGCCTCGGCGCCGTATGAGACACCGGATACGGTGCTGGAGAAGGCGCGCCGGCTGGCGGAAAGTTCAGACATCTGGACATACCGGGAGATCGGGACGTCCGCGCAGGGTCGGCCCCTGCCGGTTCTCGAGTCGCCGCCGCGCGAACTGAAGCTTCTTGTGGATGCAACCATGCAGTCCTGCGAGCCGGTCTCGTGGGGGATCATGCACGTCGCCCACTGGCTGACCATCCCGACGGCGCGGGCGCAACGGCTTCTGGAGAACGTGCAGTTCTGCCTCTTGCCGATGATGAATCCGGATGGCGTCTTCGTGGGGCACAGCGTGACGAACGCGGTCGGAGAGGTTCCCAAGTTCGGGATCAACAACCTCGTTGAGGGCAGGGGTGCGGCCAGGGAAACCGAGGCGCTCTGGAAGTACATGCTGGACATCCGGCCGGATGCCGCGATCGAAGTGCATGCCCACTTCACCAGAGACGGGTTCACCCGGAGTATCGGAATGCACGACAAGGAGGCCCTGCCCCGTCGTCTGCGCGAAAAAGGCGCCGTCATCGAGGCGGCAATCACGGAGAATTACCACGTTAGGCCGCTCGAAAACCGGCGGGTACTGATCGACCCTCGAGAGCCGGAGCTCAACGTATATGGCGACAGGTACGTGAGTGAACATGCGGGTACGATCCGGACATTTCTTCAGGCCGTCCCCGACAGCATCGAGTCCCATTGCGCCGACGTAAGAGAAATGACGGAGACAATCGCGAACGCCCTGATTTCGTGGAAGACGCCCGGCCCACAGGCGGCCGGCACGTAAGCCGGCGCGACTTTCGAATTCGGGCATCGTCCATTCATGAGGAGAGGACAATGAAAATTGGTGTAACGCAGATTATTCTGGGTCGGTTTTCGCTGGACGAAACGCTGGAGCTGTGCGGAGAGGCCGGGTACGAGGCGCTGGAGCTCGTGTTCAACGATGGCGGTGATCCGGACGTGAATATGAGCGACGACGAGATCCGGAGCGTGCGCCGAAAGTGCGAAGCCGCCGGTCTCGAAATCGGCAGCTCGATAGCGCAATATGCGGATCGGGGAAATTTTCTCAGCCTGAATTCAAACGACCGCGAGCAGGGCATAAGGTGTCTCGCCCGATCCATAGAAATCGCGCATGTTCTGGAAAACGGCGCTGTGTTGCTGCACCCCGGCCAGCTTACCGCCGATGGAACCTACGAACAGGCCTGGGACCTGATGCTGGGCGCGATCAGGGACCTGGCGCCGCTGGCCGAGGAAAAGGACGTGTCCGTGGGCATCGAGAATGTATGGAACAAGTTCCTCCTGAGCCCGCGTGAGATGGCGGCGTTTGTGGATGCCGTGGGAAGTCCCCGGGTGGGAACCTATCTCGACACCGCGAACATGATGGCTTACGGCTATCCGGAACACTGGATTCGCGGTCTTGGAAGTCGCATCGTACGTGTGCATTTCAAGGATTTCAGCCGAAGCGAACACCGGTTCGTGGATCTTATGGACGGCGATACCGATTGGCCCGCGGTAGTGGCCGAACTGCGCGCCATTGGATATGGTTCTCCGGTCGTACACGAGGTTTCGGGAAATCGCGAGGCGCAGATCGAGACGGCAAGGCGCATGAGGAAGATCGTGGCGATGTAGTTGCGATGACGGATGCATCGGGTGCAGGACAGGGGATCCACTGCCCCGATGTTCAATGCTGGAGTGCTGATGGCTGAACCGAACAGGATTTCCACACGGGGTCTTGCCCGTCTGGAAAGAAGCGACATGGCCGTGGAAGACCGCGGGACGACGGTCCGGGCGCTGGTCTTTGGGCTGTGCGTGGCGCTTGTCATCAGCGTGCTGGGAAACGTCGTCCGGTATATCCTCCATTCGTCGTTTATGGCATACAGCCATATGCCGATGGGGAACCTGATTGTCTGGCTGCTGTCGATTCTGGTCTGTGCGGTGCTCGCGAAAGGGTTCGGCCGCAGATTCGCGTTCTCCACCAGCGAGTGGATTACGGTTTTCGCAATGGGGTTTATCGCGTCTCTCGGGCCCACCTATGGCGTGAGCGGCTACCTTGTGGGTGTCATCGTGACACCCTATTATTTCGCCACGCCCGAGAACCGTTGGGCCGAATTCCTGCATCCGTACCTCCCGGAGTGGATCATCCCGACCAACAAGGACGGGGCGATGACCTGGTTTTACGACGGGTTGCCCCAGGGCGCACCCATTCCGTGGGAAGCCTGGACGATGCCCCTGTTCTGGTGGTTTACGTTCGTCTGTGCGGTCGCGCTCGCTTGCCTGTGCGCGTCGGTGATCATCCACAGGCAGTGGTCGGAGAACGAGAAGATCGTGTTTCCCGCGATGGAACCCATCGTGGAGATGGCAGCGAATGCGGGCCGGGGCAGAGGATGGCTCCCGGAATTCATGTCCGGCAAGGCTTTCTGGACAGGATTTGGAATTGTCTTTTTTGTATTCAGTTGGAATATTATCGGGTGGTTCAAACCGGGTTTTCCTGTTTTTCCCACCGCGAGGGGGACCTGGATTCCATTGGGGCGGGCGTTCCCGCCACAGTGGATCTTCGTCAGTACGGTGGTCATCTGTTTCTCCTATTTTGCAAGCCTCGAGGTGTTGTTCAGTCTCTGGTTTTTCGACCTGGTGTTTATTTTCGAGGGCGGATTCCTCAACCGGCTTGGCGTGGAGGCGATTTCCCCAAACTATATGACCGGGCGGTACGCCTGGCAGACGTACGGGGCTTTTATCGGCATTGCCATCTGGTGGCTTCTGGTTTCCCGGACCCATCTCTGGCAGGCGTTTCGCAAGGCGCTCCACCCCGACAGCAGTCCGATCGACGACCGGCGCGAGCTGATTTCCTATCGGGCGGCGTTCATCTGGCTGGGTATCTCAACGGCTTATGCCGTCGCGTGGCTGTGGCAGGCGGGTATGGACTTGAAGGTCATCTGCCTCCTGATACCTATCATGTTCCTGATTTATTTCGGGGTGGCAAAGATCCTTGCCGAAACCGGACACATATACATCGGGTCGGCAACGCGGGCGTGGTCGCTTGCCACCGCGGCAATGGGTGGCGCCAGCGCCGTCCCCGCGGCAAACCACGCGATCATGTACCCGGCGTCCGTAACGCTCAATCATTTTCGAGCATATACGTTTTCACTGGGGATGCACCTGAACCGACTGGGAGATTTCCTTGCCGGGGGCCACAGGTGGTTTTTTGGAGGGGTATTCGGCGCATTCGTCGTGGGCGTCGTGGGGTCCACGCTGTTTACGGTCTGGCTGGGATATACGATCGGCGGGTACAACTTTCAGCCGAACTGGCTGATCATTCGCGCGGGCGTCGGCGGCTATCAGAGTGGCGTAAACGATATTCTCTCGCCGGAACCGACAGAGGTGGAGGACTACTGGTTCTTCCTGGCCGGCTTTGTCATCATGATGGCGTTGAATCTGTTGAGATACCGTCTCAGCTGGTGGCCGGTCCATCCCGTGGGGTTTGCCATCTCGGGAGCGTGGCTGACGCGGCTGACGAGTTTCACGCTTTTCATGGCCTGGCTGGTGAAGTTCATTCTGTTGAAGCTGGTCGGCGCAGGATTCTACAGGAAGTCGCGTCCGTTCTTCATCGGCGCGCTGACGGCATATATTCTGGTGACAACGCTCGGGTTGATCGTGGACGCCGTATTCTTTGGAAAACAGGGGCACACGCTCCACAAATGGTATTAGAAGCTGCCTTAAAATTCCCAGCGGTCTTCGCACGGCTGCAAAAGCGGCGGTCGGCGTTGGTCAAACCCACCCGTATAGACAAATATGGGCGGATTTTCCCGCCTTGACCGCCACTTTTTCGCTCGCGCTCGGGAACTCACCGGCAATTTTAGCAGTCCGTTGAGAAAGTCGCTCTGCAGG
>CAZKDZ010000263.1:0-22253 GCA_964551635.1 uncultured bacterium
CTACGGCGTGAGCAGCCTCCTCCAGTTGTCGCTGACGGACGTGATGGGCGACCACCGCGTCGTCATACAGACAGGCCTGAGCTTCTCCCTCAAGGACAGCGACCTCTTCCTCGGATACCAGAACCTCAAACACCAGACCAATTACTATCTGAACGCGCTTCATACCCGAAGCTTTTTCATCTCGAACGGGCAGATCGTGGCTGACCGGATTCTTGGCGGCAGCGCCGTTTTTCAGAGGCCATTCAATCGGTTCACACGGCTTGAGGCGGGCATGCAGGCAATCAATATTTCGCGCGAGAACCTGGGTTCCTATCAAAGTCAATACCTGCGCGCAGGCTATACGGGCAGGGTCATACGGGGCAGCGGCGCGCCCGTTGCCGACAACTGGGCCGTTATCAACAGTCTGGACCTGGTCGACGACAATGCGTTGTACACCCTGTTCGGCCCCGCTTCAGGGCGGCGCGCGCGGCTGTCCGTACGGGGCAGTTGGGCGGGAATGCAGTACGGCACGGTCCAGGGCGATTACCGCAAATACGTCCCGATGCTGGACGAGTACACGCTCGCCTTCCGCGTGTCCGGCGGCTCCAGCTTCGGACGGAACCGGCAGATCTTCTTCCTGGGTGGCGTGAATAACTCGGTCAACCCGAACTACGCCACGTTCGCGTCCGTCGATCGGGAACGCATCTTCTTCTCCAGTTTTGTGTGGCCCCTGCGCGGCGCCGACGTGTTCGAAATGGCCGGGGACTCTTTTGTGCTGGCCAACGTCGCTTTCCGCTTCCCGTTAATCCGTCAGTTGGCGATGGGCTGGCCGCTTCCACTGTTCTTTCAGAATGTACAGGGTGAACTGTTCCTGGACGTAGGAAGCGCGTTCAATCGAGAAAATTTCGAACCGTGGGAGGCCCGGGACGGCGGTTTCGAACTTCGGGATCTGAAGGCGGGGTACGGGTTCGGCGTGAGGGTTAATCTTGGCGGATATCTGTTCCGCTACGACCTCGCCTGGCCTACGGATTTTGCGGAAACAGTCCACCCGAAACAATATTTCTCAATTGATTTCACCGGGTTGTTCTAGCGTCCTGTCCCGAAAATTCCTCACCAATCGGCCGCCGATTCATCCCGTCTCGCTGCGTTCCCGTCGCTCGCCGACCATACGCAGGTCGCCTGTACTCCGGCGCCTTGCGAGCCGGGCGACTCAGCGGCCGAATTCAGGTAACTTATTTCCGGGACAGAACACCAGCAGCCCGTTGAAAAAGCCGATCCGGGCTACGGCCGTCCCTTGCGGTCGAAAGGGTTGTGCACGACGGGAAAAGAGACGCAGTATGGTGGGTCGCCGAATCACAGCGGTTTTGCTCGCGATATCTGTGATTGCGGGATGTGGAAGGGGCATCAACGATTCCCCGCCGGAGAATCCCGTTACCGATAACGGAGGCGGGCCGGTATCCGACAACAGGGTGGATGGGTTCACGGTAAAGACGCTGGCGTCCGGGCTGGATACACCCTGGGATCTGGCCTGGGGGCCGGACGGCCACATCTGGGTGAGTGAACGCGCGGGTACGATTTCCCGGGTGGATACAACGACGGGCGCAATCGTCCGCGTGGGGCAGATCGGCGCGTTCGAGTTGAGCGAGAGCGGGTTGATGGGGATCGCCTTCCACCCGGATTTCGACAGTCAGCCGTTTTTGTTTGCGGTTTATTCGTACAATACGGGCGACGGGATTCGAAACCGTCTGGTTCGGATGGGATATGACGGAACGGAACTTGCCCAGCCTGAAATCCTGTTGAATGGCATACCGGGAGCACCCAATCACGACGGCTCGCGGCTCGCGTTCGGTCCAGACAACCTGCTGTATCTCACAACCGGCGACGCGCAATCGCCGGTTCTCGCGCAGGATCTCAATTCTCTGGCTGGGAAAGTCCTGCGACTGGACCTGGATGGAAAACCGGCCGAGGATAATCCGTTTGGCACGGAGGTCTATTCCCTGGGGCATCGGAATCCTCAGGGGCTCGTGTTTCACCCGTCGAGCGGTAGACTCTACAGTACGGAACACGGCCCACTGGACAACGACGAAGTAAATCTGATCGTGCGGGGAGGGAATTACGGCTGGCCAAATGTGCGAGGGCTCTGTGACAATGACGTATTGACGGGGGAGACCGCATTCTGCACGTCGAACAGTGTCGTGGAACCGCTCGCGGTATGGACACCGACAATCGCGCCTGCGGGCGCGGATATATACACCAGGGACCTGATTCCGGCCTGGAAAGGCAGCCTTCTGTTCACCACGCTGAAAGGGCAGGCGCTCTGGCGTATCGGCCTTTCCTCAGACGGTCTGCGTGCAACAAGCCGTGAGAATCTGTTCAACGGTCGTTTCGGGCGGTTGCGGGACGTGCTGGTCGGGCCGCGGGGCGAAGTTTACATCGCCACCAGCAACCGTGATGGGCGCGGTCAGCCGAGGACGGACGACGATCGGATCCTTGTCGTCACGCCGTAAACGCATACGGTAAGCAAAACGGTACTGCGGCCGGCCTCGTCGCAGCAGGTAATTCCGCAGACAGTTTTTCTTAATGTTGAAACTTTGGCCTCGCGCAGACGTATTATAACACAGAAACGCCCTTTTTGCCGTTGTTGTCCTTTTGGACCTTCCCTCCCACCAAAAGGTTACTCCGCGGTGAGAGGGCGTTTTTGCGTGCGCGGCGTGACGGACATCGGCAGTCGAATGGTGAGGAATTTCCGGGACAGAACACTAGATCAGGCTTTCCAGGAGATTTCTTCCCTGGACCAGATCCCTCACCTTCTGATCCCAATCCGGAATCTCCCGTTCCATTGTGATCGGGCCGCGATACCCGATCTGTTTGAGTTTGGCGATGAAACGGTCCATGCCTACGTCGCCGCTTCCCAGGGGGAATTCCGTGCCCAGTTGCCCTTCCCCCGGAGGCCACTTTCCATCTTTCGCGTGAACGCTGACGACGTAACCGGCGACAATACCCAGGGCCTCGATCGGCTCTCCGCTTCCGTAGAGAATCATATTTGCCGGATCGAAGTTGACGCCTACGTTATCGCGATTCAGCGATCCGAGAAAGTGGCGCAGTGCGTCGGCCGTCTCCTGGCCGGTTTCCAGGCAGAAATCCTGCCCGTGACGTCCGCAATAGTCGGCCAATCGTCTGACACATTGGACCATGGCGTGGTGATCCGGATGATCCGGATCCTCCGGGACGAAGCCGATGTGCGCGGCCACCTTGTCAACGCCGAGCGCAGCCGCAAAGTCGGAGATACGTTCGGTGATCCTGATGCGTTCTTCCCGCAGGGACGGATTGAGGTATCCCACCGTATCCCTGACCGTGGGAATGTCGGCGTAACTCTCTCCTGAAAACCCTGCAAATACAGTTGTAATCTGAATACTCACGGAACGAATATCCTCGATCAGCGAGGAACTTCTGCTGTCGTCCACCAGGACTTCCTCAGACGGTGCGTGGACCTGCACGTTGTCGAAACCCAGGTCACGAATCTGCCTGAGCTGGTCCAGGGTCCATCCTGCGCTCATCATGACGCCGATCGGCATCTCGCTCATCTTCTTTCCCTCCTGCAATTCGCATGATTCACTCATAGACCTCGAACGTACCGTTTCTCACGACCAGAACGACCGGGTTATAGACCGCGTCTCCGTTGCGGTCGAACGAGAATTGCCCCAGAATGGTATCCAGGTTCGTAATGCCGGCCATCGCGTCGCGAATGGAGCGGGGATCCGTGGAGCCGGCATTTGCAATCGCCTCCGCAAGAACATATAGCGCGGCGTACGACTGCGCAGCCCAGCGATTCGGTTCCGAACCGAATTTCGTACTGTAATTCTCAACGAAGGATTGATTCCCCGTTGTGGTTGCCGCGGCCGTCCAGCCGGTAACGGCGATCGCACCCTCGGCGGCATCGCCGGCATCCCGGATTTCGTCCTGGGTCAAGCCCGGAACGATAAAGGGAATGTTGCGCGGAATGCCCTCGCGTCTGCCCTGGACCAAACTCTGAACGCGTTGCCGAGACAGGGCGGAAACGAAGACGGCGTGCGGGTTCAGGGCCCTGATTCTGGCCAGTTGATCGACAAAGCTGGTATCGTCCGTCCCGAACGTTTCTCTCGTCAGAACCTCGACGCCCTCCTCGGCGAGGGCGCCTTGCAACGCGTTGTCGCTGCTTCGTGAAAATACATCCGTCGAGTCGACCATCAGGGCAACCCTACCGTATCGCAGCTTCTCGCGAGTAAGTGAGACACCGCCTGGGATGAGTACATCTACACTCAGACTCGCGCGGAAGATAAAGTCGCCAATTGCGCTCAGGCCGGATGCGGCAGAGGTCGTGCTGAAGGCGACAACCTGGTTCTGTTGCGCCAGAGGAAATGCCTCTTTGGCTTCGGTGGAGAGCGCGGGGCCCAGGATGACGGGGACGTAATCGTGAAAAATCAGCTTGTTGAATGCGTCGACGGCGCCCTGCGCCATGCCTCGGGAGTCCTCCGTCTTGAACACGACTCTCGCGCCCCCGAGCATCGATGTGCCGTTGATTTCTCCGAGTGCGAGTTCAAGGCCGCTTTCAATGCCCACGCCGTATTGAGTCTGCCCGACCGTCAGGGGCGCAACGACGCCAATTGCGATTTCCTCGGGAAGGCCGCCCGGCGTCAGTACGGTTGCGTCCGTGACGCGTGCTTTTTCTCCCGCCGGAAGTTCAACGGTGACCTGGACGCCGTTGTTTATCGGGATGCTCGACCAGGATCCTATCAGGATCCCGTCCTTCCTGGCCACCGCGCGATAGTATCCGCCTGGCGTTGTCTCTCCGAGCGGCACTCGCGCCTGCCCGCGTGCATCGGTCGTGCCCGTCCACTCGAAGCCGGCGCCCCTTCCCGAGACCGACCGTGAGAACGAAACGGTGGCGCCTTTTACCGGAGACCGGTCCTGCCGCAGACGGGCAACCACGATCGCCGATGCCGGATTTCCATTGACAGCCAGTTTACCCAGACCCTTCCCCGCATTCTGCTCCGGCGGAGGATCGGACGAGACGGTCAGGCGTTCGCCGCCGCAGCCCCATGCCAGTCCCGCGGTGATTGACAGGATGAACCAGCGGCACGTCAAGCCGAACATTACACGCCTCCTTATAAGGGAATGCATTTCTCGTACGCCATTAAGGATATCAGTACCTGCGCCTCCATAGACGCGACTCGACAGACGTCCAATATAGGGGAGAGAATCGGCCCGTGTAAAGTTATTTCAGCGGAGTACGTAAAGTTCCGGCCATTCACGGGCCGGAGGCCGACAGACGGGAATCTGAAATCAGCTGCTGCATACGCTGCCCACGTTCCCGGCGAGGTGTTGGTCCCGGGCCTCACGGGTAAGATGTTCCGGCGCAATGATCGGACTCCGCATATCAACGCGGGCGCGGTCGGCGAGTTTGTATCTGTGGATTTCACGGAGGAAGATTTCAGGGTCCAACGCGACGCCACTACCTATCCGAAGCTGCGTGTGAGGGCACAACCAGCCGCAGCACAGTTGATGAGTACGAATTTCAGAGCCGTCTTCGAAGTATATGCTGTGGCCGGCGTTCGTGCCGGTTCCTGCGCGTACACAGAAGGCGGCTTCCTGTTTGAGGGCGGTAAACGCGGCGATTTTTCCTTTGCCGGAATCGCCCCAGAACGCGTCTACAACGAGAGTTGCGCACACAATATACCTCCATATCGGCCATTGTTCGTGAAACGTGCGGATGCATATGTGCAGCCGGGACAGGCGGGACGGTCAAATGATAAGGAACACCGGTAAATAAAAAAATTTATTAATATTATTTTTGTTATATTATATTTTTATGGGATTTCGAAGTGTCTTGTGATGGGAAGGCACTGCCGCCGGCATTCAACGATATGGACCTGCAGCACCGTGGGGTACTGACAATGGACCTGGATCGGCTCAGGGGTTTTGTGGAAACGGCGCGTGAGAAGAGCTTCACCCGGGCTGCGGAGAAGCTGTTCCTGACGCAGCCGGCGGTGAGCCTTCAGGTGAAGGCCCTTGAAGACGAACTCGGCGAAGACCTGTTCGAGCGGCGCGGCAAGCAGATTCTGTTGACCGAGGCGGGTCGGCTTCTGCTCCCGCGGGCCGAGGCCATTCTGGAGATGGCCGATCAGATCCGCCAGGACATGGCGGACATCGGGCAGTTGCACACGGGGCGACTGAGCATTGGAACCAGCGATACGAACTGTGCCTATGTCCTGCCTCCCGCGGTTAAGGCTTTCCGACAGGCGCACCCGGGAGTCGAAATCCGTCTGACCGACCGTATGTCCCCGGAGGTGGTGCGGCTGGTTATGGAAGGGGCGGTGGATTTCGGACTGGCAACGCTTCCGGTAACGGAACCCAGGGTGCGGACACGGCCGCTGTTCATCAGAGAGGACGTGGCTATTTCCAGCGCGACGCATCGTCTGGCGTCCGAGAAAACGGTCGATCTGCAGGCGCTCGGCGGCTGTGCGATGTTGATGCTGGAGAGAGGCAGTACCAGCAGAGGTCTGATGGACCGGATGTTCGCGGCGGAGGGACTCCAGCCGCACGTCATCATGGAGCTGGGCAGCATTGAAGTGATCAAGCGCTTCGTTGAAATCGGCCTCGGAATAGCGGTTGTACCCGAAGTATCGGTTCGCGATGAGCTGAGATCGGGCAGATTGACCGGAATTCGAGTGGCGGGACTTCCGGTGCGCCAGGTGGGTATGGTGCGTCGAGACGGGGGTCGCCTCTCACGGGCGGCCGCGGCGTTCATGAGGTTCCTGGAGATGCATCTGGAAACGATCGGGCTTCGCATACATGAAGGAAGGGTCCGTGGCGTACCGGAGTAGCCTGCGGCTGGTGGCTCTGAGGGGGCTGACGCTATGGATGCGAATCGCGCACTTCGACAGGTCGAACCTCCGCGCAAGGCAGTGGATCAGGGATTATTGGCACCTGTACGTACGCATTGAACAGGGCGACCCAATTTGATCTGTCGGTGGGCCGAACTTGTGTTTTCCAGGGGATTTTTGTATCATTAGCCCGCGGCGGCAGCATTGTGTGGTACCGGCTGTCAGGCACGAAGAACAATCCGTACGAAGACCCGCATCGTCGGCGGGTAAACGCGGCGTTCGGTTCGATTGCGTATGAGTACGCAACTTCCTGGCATTGAATACATGCAGATCCTCGGCACGCGTGTCATCGCGCCCCGGAGGCGGGTGCGGAAACGACAGGGATGGCTGCTCGCGTTATGCGCGTTGTTTTCGCTTGCCGCCCTGACGCAGGCGCAGGCCAAAGACAACGAAGCGCTTGCCCGCGCCGAGGCGCTTTACAGTCAGGCGGTTGCAAAGGTGGCGGAGGGGGCATCCGGGCAGGCGGCCGAATTGTACCAGTCGGCCATCGACGCTTACAACAAACACGCACCTTCCTACGTGGGCCTCGGGCACATCCATCTTGCTCGGGGCGACCTGGATGCCGCGGAAGAAATGTTCCGGCAGGCGCTTCGCAGGAAGAAACGGTTTGCGCCCGCCTTCAACGGCCTGGGCCTCGTCCTGGGGCGCCGGCCGAAAGCGCTTCGACAGGCGATCGATGCGTTCCGTAATGCGCTTCGGGCGGACAAAGCCTATGTCGAAGCGCAGTACAATCTGGCGGAGACGTATCGGCGATTCGGCAGCAGCGAAACCCTCGGAGCCTACCGCAAGGTTGTCAAGATGGATGCCGGCCACCCGGACGCGCTGTTCCGGATCGGGGCGATTGAAGAAGCGAAGGGTGAGTACGGGAAGGCCGAGAAGGCATTCCTGAGTCAGATTTCGGTGAATCCACACCACTACGAGGCCCGGTTACGGCTTGGGATCGTCCTCAAACTGCAGAACCGAACCGATCAGGCGATTTCTGAACTGAAACCGGTCGTCCGGAATCCGAACCGGCACCAGCGGCGTGCGGTGCTGGAACTGGCGAACATCCACCAGAGGCGTCGGGACTTCGATCGGTCGCAGGCGTTGTTCGAAGCCTATATAGACAGTCTGGAACCTGACGAGCAGCGACTTTATTACGATCTGAGCCTGGTATCCAACACCGCAGCCGATTCCGGCGCCGAGTCTCTTGACGAAATGAGGGCTGCGGCTGAGGAATTCTGGGTCTGGCAGGACCCGGCGCCGGTATCCGAGGCAAATGAGAGGCTGGTAGAGCACTACCGCCGCGTGGCCGTGGCGCGGGAGAATCACGGAAAGCACAAGTTTCCGTGGGACGATCGCGGTGAAGTTTACGTGCGTTTCGGGGAACCGGATCACGTCAGCCGGTCCGGAGACGTCCGGTTCGAGACGGACCCCCGCGTGCTGGTCGTGAAGGATCGCCTGATTGTGTCGGCAGGGGCGGCGGCGGCAAAGATGATGAAAGACGAAGCCCGATCTCTTGGGGATGTGGCCAAGTCGTCAATTCTGGGTCGGCCGGTGTATCCAGTCGGCGGAATATGGGAGTACTGGATCTACGTGAACGTAGGATCGGGAATCGAAATGACCTTCGTACAGCCGAATTATCCCGGTCCGTACGAGTTCGCGAGAATGCCTCTGGGCACAGGCCGGATAACAAGAATCTGGCAGAGAATGAACCCGAAAACCGTGTTGCTCAATCATGTGGCACGGCAGCCGACCGCCTACCGGCCGACCTTTGCGACGGGACCGCTGGACTTCTTTTTCTATACCGCCTCTTTTCGGGGTGAAGATAGCAAGTCGACGCTGGAGGTCTATTACGGGATTCCAACCCGGGACCTGGCGTATCGCGACGGCGACCTCGGGCGGCTCGCGAACCTTGTCAGGGGCGTTGCGGTCTACGACGGCGACAACAGGCTCGTACATCGTTCCGACGCCGAGATGGCGCTGCGGGCTTCCGGCGCCGTGGATACCTCTGCCGGGGCATTTATCCCGGAGATAGATCGAGTGCTGTTGCAGCCGGGCGCCTACCGAGTGGACGTCCAGGTGATGGACCGAAATTCCGGCAGGACCCAGATATACAGGGAAGACCGCATTTTAAAGGCGTATCCCGCCGGGCCGCTTTCACTGAGCGAAGTGGAAATGGGTGCACGAATCGACGTGGCCGATCGCGGACGCTTCGTAAAGGGCGAAATCGAAGTCATTCCCATGGCGTCGCGGGCGTACCGGCCTGGCGAACCGGTGTTCATCTACTACGAGATTTACAACCTCACCCGAGACGAATTCGGGTCGACTCGGTATCGCATATCATACCAGATCCGTTCCTTGCGCAGGACAAACGTGGGCGCACGGATATTGGGCGGCCTGGGGCGGTTGATCGGGAAGCGCGAGGACGGCAACGTCATCAGCATCGAGTACGAGCATGTCGGTACCCTGCCGGATGAACCGGCGTACCTCGAACTGGACATGGGAGCCACCGTACCGGGACGCCAACTGTTGACAATTCTGGTGACCGACGAAAACAGCGGCCAGACGGGCCGCGTGGCCATCAGTTTCGATATACGACAATAGCATCCGTCCCCGGCGTGAATGCCGCGGCCCCGGAACTGACCGGCTCGCGGACTTGAGGAGCAATGTACATGAAGGAGTTCACGGTTGCCACGATGCGCGCCGACGCGGCGTCGATCTTTGAATCGGCAGTGGGTGCCGTGGACGCGCAGGCGTGCCTGAAGCGTTTCGTGAAACTGGATGGACGGACGCTTCGGATCGGGGGCGCGGCCTACAATCTGGATTCATTCGAGAGGGTGCTCGTCGTTGGCACCGGAAAGGCCTCGCCGAGGATGGGTGTCGCGCTGGAAGCGGAACTGGGCGACCGGATTTCCGACGGGATCATCAATGCAAAGTACGGGCATGCGGAACCCCTGGACCGGGTACGCATCATTGAGTGCGGCCATCCGGTTCCCGATGAGGCGGGTGTCGAGGGCACCGGGGAAATCCTCGCCGCTCTCGAGAGTGCTGACGACCGAACGCTCGTGATCTGCCTGATTTCAGGCGGGGGGTCGGCGCTGATGCCGGCGCCGGCCGAGGGTATATCGCTGCAGGAGAAACAGGACACGACCCGGCTGCTTCTCGAATGCGGCGCCAATATCGTTGAGTTGAATGCGGTTCGGAAACATCTTTCCCGCGTAAAGGGAGGGGGTCTCGCCCGGGCGGCGTTTCCGGCCACGGTCGTGTCTCTCATGTTGTCGGACGTCATCGGTGATCCGATGGACGTGATCGCGTCGGGGCCGACCGTGCCCGACACGTCCACGTTCAGGAACTGCGTCGAAATCATTTATAAATACGAAGTTTCGAATCGTCTGCCGGAAGCGGTACGGAAGCGGTTCGACGCGGGTGTGGCAGGTGAGATACCGGAAACGCCGAAACCTGGAGACGCCGTGCTGGAGCGATGTCACAACGTCATCGTCGGGAGCAACGGCCTGGCGGTGGCCGCCGCCGCCGGCCGTGCCCGGGATTTGGGATACAATGCGCTGGTGCTGTCAACGCGCCTTGAGGGTGAGGCTCGAGAGGTGGCGCACGTCTATTCGGCGATCGGCAAGGAGATTCTCACGTCGGGGGCGCCTGTGGCGGCTCCCGCCTGCGTGATCGCGGGCGGCGAGACGACTGTTACCGTTCGGGGCAACGGCAAGGGAGGGCGCAACCAGGAACTGGTGCTCGCGGGCGCAATGCATCTGTCCGGATGGGATGGGACGGTATTGTTCAGCGGCGGGACGGATGGAACCGACGGCCCGACGGACGCGGCAGGGGCGATCGCGGATGCCGATACGGTCGCGCGCGCGGAGTCAGCGGGGCTGTCCGCGATCGATTCGTTGAAGAATAACGACGCGTACCACTTCTTCAAGCCGCTGGACGATCTTGTAATGACCGGTCCCACGGGAACCAACGTCGCCGATGTGGCGTTCGTCATGGTAGGTACGGCGTAAGCGGTTGAAACGCCATCAGGTCGGTTCCGGAGTGCGAATCGTGGAAACTCAGGCTCCTTCCGGCCACTGACCGGCCTCAGGTCTCCGTATTGACAATGGCGACGCCGACCCCGACCAGCAGGACGCTGATGAGAAGTGTCGCCGAGATGACCTCTCCCAGCAGCAGGTTGCTGAACACGACGCCCACGACGGGCGTAACGAAACCGAATACCCCGAGGCGACTGGCCCTGAAGCGACGCAGGAGCGTTACGGATACCAGAAAACAGAAGCCGGCAACCACCAGACCCTGGTAGAAGATTGCACCGACGATGCCCGGGCTGATGACGGTGGTATTCAGGTCTTCCAGCAGGGCACTCAGCAGAACAAACATCGGCAGGCTGAGCGCAGCCTGCCATAACAGAAGACGGGCGGGATGTATGTATTGGGTGAGTTTCTTGGTATAAACCTGCCGGGTGCCAAGCAGCAGACCGCTCATCAGAACCATCACGTCTCCCGGCAGACAGTCCAGGCGTCCACCGGTCAGACTGTCGACAAACACGAGCACGACACCCGCAAAAGAGAGGGTCATTCCTGTAATCTTGAGGCCGCTCAGCCGGTCTCCGGGCATGAACATGTGGGCGAAGACGGCTGTAAAGAACGGATACGTGGATATAAAGACGGTTGACCGGCCGGCCGTCGTGATATTCGTGCCGGCATTGAGCAGGTAGATTTGCGCGACAAAAAGCAGAACAAGCTGAAACAGACCTCGCCCTTCGCCGGTTCGCGGCCGGAGCGGGACGCCGGAGAAAAACGCCCACGGAATTA
Source organism: uncultured bacterium (assembly GCA_964551635.1). GTDB lineage: Bacteria > Latescibacterota > UBA2968 > UBA2968 > JAAXHE01. The sequence continues at coordinate 11,705 of CAZKDZ010000263.1, forward strand.
CAGCCAGTCCGCCCAGAAGAAATCGGGCGGCCGCCAGGGCCAGCGGGGGCAGACCGTCCAGAGCGATTTTGATGGCGATGGAGTTGCCGCCCCACAGGATGGCGGTAACCAGGGCGAGGCCGGCGGCCTGAAGGGTCAGGCGTTCGTTAAGCACGTTCACGGCGCCGGTGTCCGATCGAGGGGGAAACGCCGGCGTAAGAGAGGGTACCCGAAGGCCAGCGGTACAAGAAACCACGCCAGTTGCAGGGTGCCCGTTGCAGTGCCTGCCTGCCCGATCACCCCGCAAAGGATCAGGACGTTGCAGACGTAAGCCGGTGCGGGTGGAGCGCTGGAAACGCCGATCCTGTGAAGGAGACGATCGAACCGGGCGGGGCGTATGCTCTTGACGTGGTTTCCCGCCAGGATGGCGGCGAGTGAAAGCAGGCCGGCAAAGAGGTTCACCCCGCGGTCTATCCACCCGAGGCCGATGCCCAACAACAGGAGATGGCTGTAGCCGAACAGGAGGACCGCGCCGTTTCGGAATGGATCGTAAAGGCCGATGTCCTTCAATTGGCGCACGCGGTTCCTGTCAACAAACGGGATCAGGCGAAAGAACACATAGACGAGGGTCATTGCGCCGGGATGCAGAAAAACGCCCACGCGTTTGTTCAGCTCGGCGTCGATCCTTCCGAACGCGTTCCAGTGTACCGGTATCCGTTCGGGAAGATGGTCGTAGGCCAGAAAGCTGGCCAGCAGCGCGAGCAGGATGCCGGCAATGGGATCCCGTTGAAGGACGCTCATTCAGGGAGTACCGTGCGTTGGGGGGCATGGTCGTCGCGGGCCGGGGATTCCGGTTGGAAGTCGTCTTTGGCAGCCCGACTTTATCGTTGCCGCGAGATTGACGGATCGGCGTGCGGCGCGGCTTGTGCTCCTTAAAACCGCAACCCGCCGCGCCCTGTCGGGCGAATCGAAGACCTGGGCATAATAAAGGGATTCCAGCAGCATGTCAAGGGATTCGAGGGAGAGCGGAACCGGAGCGAATTGTGGTTATCGGGACGAAACTTCGAAATAACTCTTTAAATGGAGGCGGTCGGTTGAAACGGACGATTGCAATAGCGTGTTGCCTTGTTCTCTGGTGTGAGGGCGCAACTGCCAGGGATTTCCTTGCGGAGATCGGCGCGCATGGTGCTCACGGACGAGCCGATTCCGCGCTCGTAACGGCTCAACTGTTCGCAAAGACATTTCCTGACAGTGCGAACGCTCATGGCGTCCTCGGCATGGTGTACGCGCAGTTGGGACAGCCGGCAGGCGCAATCGATGCCTTTGAAACGGCGATTGAGCTGGGCCCGAATCTTGAAGCGCCGTACGATGCGCTATTCAGGATCCATGCACAACTCAACAGGGGTCGCGAGGCGCTGGACGTATTGAACCGGGGAATAGCGCAGATTCCGAATTCCGCGCTCCTGCTGATGGACAGGGCGATACTCTACCAGGAGTCCGGCAATCCCGGGCTGGCGGTTCAGGACCTCAGGGCCGCGATTTCGCTGGATCCCGGAAATATCGAAGCCTACCAGTCCCTGGCTGGCGTGCACGTCGCGCTTAAAGACCCCAATAAAGCGCTTTCGGTTTTCGAAGAGGGACTGAAGAACAACCCTGAAAGTGTGGTCCTGATGATCAATCAGGGACAGATCTACGGGGCGTTGGGCAAATCTCAGGATGCGAATCGGTTGTACGAACGGGCGATTTCGGTTCTGGAGAAGGATCTCGAGAAGAGTCCGAACGACGTCTCCCTGCTGGTTAACAAGGGCGCGATCTATCATTCGATGCGCCGGACCGCGGCAGCCTTCGCGGCATACCGGCAGGCTGCTTCACTGGCGCCGGACGATCCCGAGGTGCATCGTTCCATGGGTCAGATGGCGGCTGAGGTGGACTCACTGGAGATTGCGCGGAAAGCGTGGGAGACGGTGTCTCAGCTGGAGCCGCGGGATCTGGATACCCGTTCAGCGCTTGCACGCCTTTATACGGTTCAGGGGAAATGGGACCTCGCGCTGGACGAGTATCGGTTACTCATGGAGATTGCGCCAGAATCGCAACGTGCGCGTCTCGAATACGGTGTCGCGCAGGTTTATCTGCAGAAAGGAGACATCGCGCGGGCAAAGTCGGCTTTGGAAGCAACGATCAGTTCGAACCCGGACGTTCTTGAGCCCTACGGTGATCTTGCCCTGATCTACGCGGGTCAGCAGGATCTGGACTCGACCCTCGTCGTCTACAACAGGGCTCTAGCGGTGGATTCCACGAACGCTGGCGTTCTCTTCAATATCGGTCTCGCCCTGACTTCGAGGCGGGCGTTCGATCAAGCCCGGCGTGCCTTCGAAAAAGCCGTTGTTTACAGCCCGAACGAAGAAATCGCGGGTGCGGCACAGATGAAGATTGACGAAATCGATGGAATACAGTCAGGAAAGCTCTGGGTGTACCATATCCTTGTGGAAACCGAAGTCGAGGCGCAGGAAATCCTGAATAAACTCAAGGCGGGCGAGGATTTCAGAGTACTTGCGCGCCAGCATTCCAGCGATACCTCTGCGGAGACCGGGGGCGATCTGGGGTTCTTTTCGCCAGGCGATCTGAATCCGGCGTTTGAGGAAGCGGTGCTGAAGTTGCGGGTGGGTGAGACCAGCGGGGTCGTTCAGACACCTCTGGGGTATCACATTATCAGGCGGCTGAACTGATGACCGGTCGTTTCGCTGGAAGGGGCGACGAAGCAGGTGAATCGTCGCCAGTTTTGTGCCCGGGGGAGGACGCCGGAAAGATCAAGGTGCTCTTTCTTACGGGTTGTACGGGCCGTGGAGGGGCGGGAAACAGTCTGTTCTACCTGTTAAAACATCTTGATCGCGGCGTGCTGGAACCCCTGGTTGTCATGCCCAACGAAGGGGTGTTGAAGAGCAGGCTCGAGGAGATTCGCGTCCCGTACCGAATCGAACCCAGGTTGAAGGAACGTCTGGCGGAGATGCGGTTCAGGGGCCGGAACCGTATCTGCACAATGGCGTCGGTGGTCCTGAACGCGATCGACAGCATACGGTTTACGTTCGATCTGGTTGGCGTGGTCGCCCGGGAAAATGTCGGGCTGATTTATTGTAACCAGATGATGGTGAAGTTCATCGGTACCGTGGCTGGTAGGGTGTGCGGCACACCGGTCATCTGGCACTGCCGCACCGTTTACGGTAAGAGCTTCCGAGGTTGGTTTTTCGACAGACTCGCGCGGTCCGCCAGCGTGGCAAGGATTGTCGCGGTATCCGAGGCTTGCGCGGGCAATTTCCCGTCGGCAAGGGACAAGGTCGAGGTTGTGTACAATGGCGCGGACCTGGACAGTTTCAATCCGGAAACCGTTCAGGGCTGTGTGCGCAGGATGTACCGAATCGGGCCGGACGAGGTGGTTCTGGGCTTTGTCGGACGAATTGTAGAGTGGAAGGGTATCGGCACCCTGCTGTCGGCGATGAAGCGAGTGCTGGCGAAGCGCGAGGACGTGGTTCTGGTGGTCGTGGGCGGGAGCCCGCAGCGGTCGTCGGACCTTTTGGATCGCTATCGCCGCGAAGTGGCCAACGGCCTGTACTCCGGACGGGTTCTGTTTACGGGATTCCGCAAGGACGTCCGGCCGTATTTGAAGGATATGGACGTCACACTGGTACCCTCGGTGGCGCCCGACCCCTGTCCCAGAAGCGTTATCGAATCTCTGGCACTTGGAACTCCGGTGGTCGGATCTGCAACGGGTGGTGTACCTGAGTTGATCAGGGATGGTTACAATGGATTCCTGGTGAAGCCGAACGACGTCTCCGGTCTCGCGGATACCATCATCAAAATGATTGAGAACAGGGAATTGCGGCGACGAATGGGTTTGGCCGCCCGGGTTTCAGCCGTTCAACGGCATGACGCTGTCGAAGTGGCCCGGCGTGTACAGAACATTATCGTCGAAGCGCTGAGTGCCTGACTGTTTGCTGCAGATTCGCTATCTCGTGGCACGAATTTCGCTTTTATTGTACAGTTTTCGCCAAAGAAAAAAGGCTTCGAGTGAAGATCGAATTGATTTATCCGAATTTCCGTCTGCTTTTTCCGCTTGAATCCTTTCGCCGTATGTCCGGGAGGTTAACGGTGGAGGCGTTGCAATTTTCCCACACGTGTCGTAAAAATTCACACCTGACAAAGTATCCCGTTTCAATTGTGATGGTCTTCGTTGTCGTGATCGGTATCCGTCCGTGCGATTCCGAATCCGGACAGCCCCAATACGATCTCGCGGGATGCGTACGGATGGCGTTTTCGTCGAGTCCATCCATTCAGGCCGCCAGGGCGGACCTGCAGATCGCAGAGAACAGGCTCCGGCAGGTGCATGCCGCGCGATTTCTTCCGGGGCTGGATTTTACATGGATGGTCGGGCCATCGCCGGAGGCACGAGGCGACGCACTTACCGGGGAGAGCAACTGGCGGCGGATGAGAGTGTTCACAAGGACCGAATTGTCGCTGGTTCAGCCACTCTTCACCTTTGGAAAGCTCAGTGCCGCGGTAGAAGCGGCATCCGGGGGCATCGAAGCGCGCCGCGCCGGACTGACCGGATCCCGGTTCGACCTGGAGCAACAGGTCGCCAGGGCGTACTATCTGCTGCTTTTGGCGAATCAGCTTCGGGAACTCGCGCTCGAGTCACATGGGGAAATCGACAGGGCGCGGCGGACGATCGTCGAAAAGCTGGATGCCGATACGGGGGATTTTACGTATACGGATCTGCACCGTATCGACAGGTTTGTTTTCGACGTGGAGGAGAATGCAAACAAGGTTGTCAGGAGTCAGGGGATCGCACGTTCGGCGCTCCGAACTCTCATTGGGCTTTCAGAGTCCGATTCGCTTGTTCTGGCGGAAGGAAGTCTGAGGCCGGTTGACGTTCAAATCCGTCCGCTGGATTATTATCTGTCGCTTGTCGAGAGGCGCCCGGATCTGGGGCAGCTTCGGGAAGGCCTGCGAGTGCGGTCGGCACAGGTGCGCGCCGTCCGAACAGACCTGTTTCCACAGGTTTTCCTGGCCGGCCGGTTCAAATACGGTCTTGCGCCGAACAGGGACCGCCAGCGGAACCCGTTTCTGAAAGACGAGTTCAACGTGACTGAGTTGGGCGCCGTGCTGGGCTTCCGGCAGTCATTGTCATTCGCAAGTACAAGAGCAAAGGTGAAAGAAGCCCGTCTGTCCTACGAAAAACTCGGCTATCAGGCTCAGTTGGCGGAACAGGGCGCCAGGCTTGAGATCGAAAGCGCATATCTCTCTCTCATCGAAGCGAAGGCCAATATCGAAGCGGCGCGAAAAGCCCGCCGCGCAACCAGGCGGTGGTTTGTTTCGGCGAGAGACGGATTCAATGCGGGGCTGGAGGAGGCGGGAGACATGGTCGATGCAGTGAAAGAGTACGGCATTATTCGCGCCAAGTACTATCAGGCTGTATTGGAGTTTAATCTCGCCTGGATCGCATTGCAGCGAGCGACGGGAACTTCGATATTGGAGGAAACCGGGAGGGTGTCATGGTAGAAAAGGCGGTGATTATCGCTGCCGGTATGGGCAGCCGCCTGAACGGACAAGGATGTGGCAGTCCGAAGCCGCTTGTTAAAGTGGCCGGCGTGGGGCTGTTGAAGAGGGCCATTCTGACCGCAAGAAGGGCAGGGATATCGGAGTTTGCCATCGTCATTGGCTATCGGGGCGATGAAATACGCGAAGCCATCGCAAACGACCCGCAGATCGACGTGAATATAGATTGGATTGAAAATCCGGATTGGAAGCGGGGCAATGGCCTTTCCGTACTGAAAGCGCGTGATTACGTGGACGGTACGTTTCTTCTGTTGATGGCGGACCATCTGTTCGAACCGAAGGTAATCACCCGAATGCGGGGTCTGTTGCTGGGCGCCGGCGAGTCGGCGCTGTGCATTGACACCCGGCTGGAACGGATTCAGGATCTGGATGACGCGACCAAAGTCGTCCTTGAGGGCGACCGGATCCGGAGGATCGGCAAGGGGTTGAGAGAATACGACGCGGTGGATACGGGTATCTTTCTCTGCAGTCAGGCGCTGTTCGACGGTCTTGAGCTTGCCGTTGCTGGCGGCGACGAAACGCTCTCGGGAGGCGTGCGGGTCATCGCGTCTCGAGGAGACATGAGGGCGGTTGATATCGATGGCATGTTCTGGCAGGATGTGGATACGCCGGAAGCGTTGCGTCTGGGAGAAACGGCATTGTTCGGTCAGTTGGGCAAGCCGACTGACGGGTTTGTGTCGCGGCATTTCAACAGAAAGATTTCGGCCTGGATTTCAAGATGCCTGGTAAAGACCCCGGCGACCCCCAACCAGATTTCGGTCGCCGCGATGATGACGACTTTTCTGGCCGGTTGGGCGATGGCGGAGGGGAGCCACTTGTACGTAGCGCTGGGAGGGCTGCTCTTTCAATTTGCCTCTATCGTCGACGGCTGCGACGGAGAGATCGCTTCCCTTAAGTTTGCGGGGTCCCGCTTCGGCGAATGGTTGGATACAGTCGCGGACAACGTATCCTACCTCGGGTTCTTTTCGGGTGTCATATTCGGGATGTACAAATTGACGGCGGAACCGGTTGTCTTCGCGCTGGGTTTCATCGCCCTTGCCTTGAATGTGCTTGCTGTGCTGCTCATCTGCGTGTACCTGAAACAGAGTGGATCCGGAAGCATCGTAAGTTTCAATATGGGTTTTTCAAGCGAAGTACCGGAAGAGCGCCGCGGATACTTGCACCGGATCTATTGTGGGCTGAAGTTCGCGTGTCGCCGTGACTTCTTCGCCGCACTGTTCTGCGTCCTGGCGGTTCTGAACTGCCTGGAGGCGATCTTCTGGATTTTCGTACTCGGATCCGGCCTGGTCGTGAGCGCCGTCTTCGGATTCATCGGACACATCATGCGGACGCGCGCGACGGAAGCCGAGAAGCTGGTTTCGGGAAAGGCGGATTGACAAGAGAGATGCTTGCAGGGAAATTCTCGAAAGTAACGAACGGGTATCGAACCGGCCGGAGTGGTGTTGCAGTGCCGGGTCGTTTTGTTTCTGGCCGAAAAAGGAACTGGATAAAATGAGAAATTTGTCGTATATTATTGTGTTTTATGCCCTTGTCGGGTTTTTGGGTTATGGCTTCGCCCAGGGTGCCGGCCAGGCTGATCGGTTGCTCCAGTCGATGAAGGAACGGGACAGGTCGATAAAGGCAATTGTGAATTCGGAAACCGCGGGAGAAACAGCCGAGGAGCGGGAACAGCTGAAGGCGATCGTCGAAGGCATGTTCGATTTCCGCCGGTTCGGCAAGGTCGCGTTGGGCCGTCACTGGCAGCGGCGCAATGAGGCGGAGCAGGCTGAATTCGCGGATCTGTGCAGGCGCCTGATCGTCAGAAATTACGCGGATCCGAAGCTGTATACGAAATCCGAGAAAATCGAATATGTGGGTTCGGAGGTCGACAGTACGGAAGGTGTTGTCCGGACAATCGTACACTATAAGGATGAGCAGAGCAACATCGACTACAAGCTCCACCCGGTCAACGGAAAGTGGCTGGTGTACGATATGGTGATTGACGATCTGAGTGTTGCCAGAAACAATCGATCTCAGTTCTACAAAGAAATCCGCAAGTCGTCGTACGAGGGCCTTGTAAAGAAACTCAGAGACAAGCTGAACGAGGACGAGGCTGACGGGAAAGGGAAGGAATGATTCATGCAGGATAGGTTGAGGTTTCTGGCGGACTTTGTCTACCGACGACACGCCGTTATTATCATCGTTTCGACTCTTCTTTCGATTTTTTGCAGTTTTTTTGTCTATCGTCTGATCCTGCGCCTCGAGACGGATATCGCGGCCCTGATCCCGGAACACTATCCCAGCGTGAAGACGCTTGAAGATATCAAGGCGCGGCTGGGTGGCGTGGGAAGCCTGGTTGTTCTGGCGGAGTGTGAGGATTTCTCGGCGTCCAGGCGATTCGTGGAAGATCTGTTTGTTGAACTGAAGGCAGAAAAGTACTGGAAATACGTAAATTACGTCGATTTTAAGCGTGAGGTGGACTTCTTCAAGGAAAACGCGCTGTTGTATATGGACCTCGAGGATCTGGAGGACATACAACTTAGAATCGACGACCGTATCCGGCAGGAGAAACTGAAGCTGTCCCCGTTGTTTTTCAGTCTCGACGACGGCGAAGACGACGAAACGCTGGATTTTTCGGACATCGAGTCGAAGTACAAGGAAAACGGAGAGCGCGGGCACGAAGTCTATTATACCAATTCGGACAGTACGATCGTTGCGGTTGAGGTAATGGCATCGGGAACGGTGAGCAATATCGGATTCGCCAAAGAGATGTACGGCGCAATCCGGAATGCCGTGCAGACGCTGGATCCGGTATCCTACCATCCCGGGATGATCGTCTCCATTGGAGGATCGTACAAGAACAAGATCGATGAATATAACGTCATTCTGGACGATATCGCGTCGACAGTCATGTTCGGATTCGTAGGTGTCGTCCTGCTCCTCACGTTTTATTTCAGGCAGCCGCTGGCTGCTTTTTTTGTTGCCATTCCGCTGGTTATGGGGTTGACGTGGGCCTTTGCAATCACCTATTGGGTGATTGGCAACCTGAACACGATGACCGGATTTCTGTTCGTGATTCTGTTCGGTCTGGGAATCGACTTCGGCATTCACATGTTTTCCAGGTACCTGGAAGATCGAATGGCGAACATGAATGTCCGGCAGTCGGTCGAGACGATGTTGATCCAGACGGGTCAGGCCATACTGACGGCCGCGCTGACCACCTCGATGGCGTTCTATTCGCTCACGATTACGGATTTCAAGGGATTTTCGGAATTCGGCTTCATCGTTGGCACGGGGATTGTCATGTCTCTGGTGTCAATGACCATGGTGCTTCCGGCCTTTCTCGTTCTTGCCGACGAACGCCTGAAGCTCGTGCGGATGCGGCACGTTCTGGGACACCATCGGGGCTCCGGCAAGGGCCGGTTTCCGCTGGCGCCGGCTGTGTTCGTGGTTACAATCGCCGTTACGGTCTACCTGGCCTTCAACCTCGACCGGATCCAGTTTGAATATGATTTCACCAACCTGCGTTCCAATCTTGCGACGTCGAAAGAGGTGAAGGACAAAATCAACTCGCTCTCGAAATTCAGAGGCGAGTCGCATTCACCGAGCGTGGTACTGGCCGACAGCACAGAGGAGCTGGATGAAATCGTCGCTGCGGTCAACGGCAAGATCGCTTCCGACGATCCGACGCCGACAATTGACAAGATCAGAACGCTCTGGTCCTTCCTTCCCGAACAGGAGGACGAAAAACTGGCGTTGATCGCCGAACTTCGCGAGCTGGTGGACGGCGAGGGCGCGAAATTGCTGAAGGGCGAGCAGAAGGAGCGAGTGGACGAGTTGCGCGAATTGATGGACGTGAACAAGCTGCACGTGGACGACCTGCCCAAGAACATCCTGCGCAAATTTGCGACGGTCGACGGCAGCCGCGCCCATTTTGCTTTCATCTACCCCAGCGTGCAACTTCGGGACGGACGACAGGCAATCGAGTTCGCGAACGACAGCCACCTGATTACGACTGAATCCGGAAATACATTTTATTCATCCAGTTCCAGTATCATCTTCGCGGATATGCTCAAGTTGATGATCCGGGACAGCAGGTGGGCGATCGGTATCACGCTTCTTGTCGTCTTCCTGATCGTATTCATCGATTTCAGAAGCGTCCGAAACGGGTTGCTGGTCATGCTGCCGTTGATCTGTGGCGCTATCTGGATGTGCGGAAGCATGTTTCTGACCGGGATGAAATTGAATTTCTACAATATGGTTGCCTTGCCCACCATCATCGGGATGGGCATCGATAACGGCGTGCATCTGTTCCACAGGTATCAGGAGGAAGGCGCGGACTCGACACCGGTGATCCTCCGGAATACGGGTGGCGCGATGCTCGTATCGATGATGACAACCATGATTGGCTTTTTCGGCTTGATTATGGCAAGGCATCCCGGTTTGAATTCTATTGGAAAACTGGCCGTGATCGGCCTTCTGACCTGTTTTGTCGCGGCCGTCGTCGTCCTGCCTGCCGTGCTCGAGATTCTGGACCGCTTCAAGGGAAGGCGGGGCCCGGTCAGAATCGGAAGTGCGCGGCCATAACCGGTTTGCAGGCAGGATGCCGACCGTCCCGATCTTTCCCGCTGAAATCCGAGTGCCCTCGAAGACAGAATACGCACCCCTTCGCGTGTTCTGTCCTTTTTTTGCCTGCGTCTTGACGCGTGGCACGCGAGGATTTATCTTATCTATCCGTCGATTGTTCCCAATTCTCCGGTAGACAGGGCGCCAGCGTATGGGTTTTTGGATCGCGTTTTTCGTCAGTCTGGTTTCGGGACTGTACACCTCGTTGTGGGGCGCATACAAGGACTCCCCCTATGAGGGCCTGAAACGCCGCACTTTTCCCCGCAGCGTCTGTTTTCATTCCGTGATTTTCTGCGTGCTCTATTGGCTGCCCTCTTTTTCCGAAAATTTCCGCCAATTGAGCCTGTTTCAGGTT
>CAZKDZ010000264.1:0-12111 GCA_964551635.1 uncultured bacterium
TTTACACCGACCTACTCCTCCTGGCTCAACCAGGTCGAGATCTGGTTCAATATCATCACGCAGAAGGCCATCAGGCGCGGCTCCTTCAGGTCCGTCAAAGAACTCATCGACAGAATTCAAACCTTCACCGACAACTACAACAAGACGTCCAAACCTTTCGTCTGGACCGCCACCGCGCAATCCATTCTCGAAAAAGTCGAACGATTATGTAAAGCTATTTCTGGGACAGGACACTAGCAGTCCGTTGATAAAGTCGCTCTGCAGGCGAGGCCGAGCAACGCAGTATCTCGACCGCAAGGGCCGGCCGTAGCCCGGATGGGCTTTTTCAACGGGCTGCCCAGGAAGGCGCAAGAAGCAAAGACAGCCATCAGCTTGAACCGGAAATCCAATCGGATAAAGTCAACGCCGTGAAGTGGCAGCGCCGTAACCGGCGCAGCGATACGGGACATTCCGCGGTTCAAGATAGCCGGGCCGGCGGGCGGCGTCAAGCGCATATATCCGCTGCGCGGATGCCGCGAGAACGGGAGATTTCGCTTTACAGGCCTACGGCCGTTCCGTATCATACGGCGGCTGATCGCGGCGGTTTGGAAGTGCACGAGTACCGATCGGAACGATGGTCTGATCCCTTATGTCGAGAGATGTGTTATACGTCGTTCCCTTCTCGCGGTTGACGCTCTTCGGGTTGGGCAGCAAAGAGGCTTGTCTGTCTCGTGGCGCGCAGATCATCTCTCAGGATCTTCGCCTGCTGGAGACCCTGGACGATTTCAGACTCCTGATCGAGAATTCGGTCCACCTGAGCGCTTTTCTCAAGACGCATCCCGAGGCCACGGAGCGGGTCCGGGCCGGGATTTCATCGGGGCGCCTGGAATTGGGGGCCGCGTGGACCCAGATGGATCACCGGTTGTCCGCCGGCGAAGACCTCGTGCGAAATCTGATTTACGGCAAAGCCTTCGCTCAGGAGGTGCTTGGCGCGGACCCTGAGGTTGTGAGTCTGGGAGACGGCAGCGGCACAGCTGCTCAATATGTGCAGGTTGCCTCCGGATGCGGAGTCAAAACTGTCGTACTCACGGGAACCGGCTGGAAGCAGCCCGTTCTCTTCCGCTGGCGGGGGGCGGACGGTTCGGAGCTGGTCTGCTGGAACGGAACCGGGGGTGGCCGGTTGCTGTGGGAAGCAGTTCGAGGAACGCCGCAGGCGAGGCGGGCCGCAACCGAGGCGATCGCCGTGCAGCGTCGAAAGTACGGAGGGAGGCTGCCGCTGCACTGGGGAGGGCCGATGGTTCAAAGGAGCGAATCGGTCCTTGCGGAACTGACGGAGTGGGCGGAGGCCGAAGCGATCGACGTGGAACTGGGGACGCCGTCGGGAGTGATTCCGCATTCCGGACCTGTGCGGCGACTCGAGGAGGCACACGCCCGGATTCCGCCGTCGGGTCCGCACCTCGAGCCGGTATTTCCGGACACCGCGCCACTGAACGATGCGGCCGTCTGCGGGCTGTCGCGAGCGGAGCAGATGTCCGCAATGGCGGTTACGATTTCCTCATTTGCGTATCCCGGGGCAGCCCTGGAAGCGGCGTGGCTCAAGCAACTCGAGGCGACGTCGTACCGATACGACGGCGCGGCCGCACGGGAGGGCCTGACGCGAAGGCGCGCCGACCAGCGGGCGGTGATCGCGACGGCGGCAGAACTTGCGCGCGAAGCCGAAGTGAGCATCGCGGAGAGGGTGATCCCCCGCGACGGTCCCGATGGCAGAATGCCCATCGTGGTATTCAATCCGCTTTCGTGGCCGCGGACCGACCTGGTTGAGGTGCATGCCACGTTTCACGGAGCGGTAGAGGGGACCGATTTTTCCCGGTTTGAGATTTACAAACTGGTGGATGCGTCGGGTCGAACGGTGCCGTTCCAGGAACTCGCGGGCAGACAGACGGAGACCGCAGAGGTACGGCTGATCTTCGTGGCGCGGCAGGTTCCGGCCAACGGATACGCCACCTGGTATCTCATTCCCGGCGTAACGGAAGCGCAGCCGCTGGTAGGCATCCACGCGCCGGAGGCGATGGCGCCGGGTCTTATGGCGCCTGAATTCCCCGAGCCCTCCTTTGTTCTGGATGACGTCGAAGATCGTGTATCCGAAACATTTGGAGGCGTGCGGATAGGCCGCCGTTTCCGGGCGGCCTTTGCCGACCTGGAAGTTGACGAAATCACCGGACGCGTGCGCGTGTCGGATGTAAAATCGGGCGTCCCGATTGTCGACGGGATTCACCTCATTGGAACGGAACAAGCACTGACCGATGGCTGTGCCGCCACCGGCCGCCGGTTCGAGATGGCGGTGGAACGGGTTGACCTGGAGGAAAGCGGCGAGGTGCGGGCGACGTTGCTTGTGGCCGGGAAACTGCTGTCGTCACCGTGCGAAATCAGGTACCGGCTGTACGGTGCGCTGGACAGGGTGGACGTGGACCTCCGGCTCGAGTGGCGCGATCCGAAACCGATACGGGTGCAGATGGTCTTTCCGGTTGGCGGCGGCACGATCAGGTATGGAACGCCGTACGGACTTCAGAATCTGGAGAGAGGCGGAGACGAGGGTGATTCCCGGCGGATCTGCCAGGGTTGGGTGGCAGTGGACGGCCCCGACGGTGGATTCGTACTTGCGTCGGACCGGAAGGCCTTTCAGTTCGGCCCCGGAGAAGTGCGGGGAGAGGTCCTCCATTCCGGACTCGATCCGGCGTCTTATTCCTACAATGTCATCTGGCGTACGTTTCCGGACGTGGTGACGTCCCGGTACACGATCCGGGGATATCCGGGCGACTTCGTGCGGGGAAACGCCTTCCAGGACGGCTGGAACCAGCGCCACAGGCTTCACGGCAGGGTTGTATACGACCTGGTATCGGAGAAATCGTTGCCGGATCGAATGCAGTTCATCAGCATCGAGGGCCCCGGCATTGTTTGTGCGACGATAAAACAGGCAGAGGATGGCGAAGGACTGATTCTGCGTGCCTACGAAACCGTCGGCAAAGCCTGCGAAGGCCGGTTGGTCACGTGCCGCAGCATTGTGTCGATTCACGAAACGGACCTGATGGAACGCTTTGTTCGGGATCTGGATAGTGACGCCATCGGGTTCACCCCGTTCGAGATCAAGACCCTTCGGGTTGTGTTGAACTGACGTCTGCCAGACAGGAGGCGGCCAGGCGCGGTTCCCCGCCGGACCGGCAGGATGCGTATCTTGCCGGCGTGCATCCCGTCAGACCCCGCGGAGCCCACGACAACATGGAGGAGGCGTTTCTCATGTCGAACATTGAGGTGCCGGTACGTTTTTACAAGGATTATCCCGGCGGCTACGAATACGGATACGAGGATCTGAAGTTGCCGTTCGATCGGAGCTGTTTCCTGCTTGTCGACGTGGATGGGGCCTATTCGTTCAAGGGTGAAAAAGCGCCGCATCCGACAACGCGAAACTACATTGCGCCCGCCCTCGAAGCCGCCAGGGCCGCAGGAATGAAAGTGGCGTATGTCCACAATGATCTGAGGCTGGTGGCCGATCCGGGGTGTGTGGCGGGCCAGTTCTGGAGCAGAACCAAGGTGCCGAACGGCGATTTGATGGAGAGCTGGACAAAGAGGCCGGATTATGAACCGGTCTACGTGGATTGCGTGGCGCCCCGCCCGGGTGAGCCCAATTTTCCTAAATGGATGTGGAGCGGATTTCGCGATACGTTTCTTGACCAGAGGCTGCGTTCCTGGGACATCGAGAATCTGTTCGTGGTGGGTTACAGCCGACGGGCGTGCCTGCACTATACGTGCGCGGAGGCGATGGGGCACAACTATCGGGTGATCCTGCTGCGTGACTGTTCCAATCCGCCGGGAGAAATCGAGTTTCCGGATACCCTGGACGACAGCCTGCCCGAAGGGGGGTGGGTGAACCGGATGATGCTTCGACAGTTCGAGCACCTGATCGGATTCACCACCACGTCCGCCGAGTTCGTGGCCTCGTGCAGAAAACTGGAGAAGCCGGCATGAAAATCAGGGATATCGACTCGATTCTGATCAACTCGCCGGGGCGGAAGTGGACGATTGTGCGGGTGCACACGGACGAAGGGCTGGTGGGACTGGGAGAGGCGACCTACTCGCAGAAAGAGCCGGTGGTGGCGTCGGCCCTCGAACATATGAAGCGGGAACTCGTGGGGGAAGACGCTTCGCGGATCGAGTACCTCTGGCACAAGATCTACAGAGTGTCGTCGATCAGCGGCATCTGGCGGATGGTGGGTCCGGTCTGGATGAGCGCCCTGAGCGGAATCGATCAGGCCCTCTGGGACCTTAAAGGCAAGGCGGCGAACCTCCCGCTGGTGGAGTTGCTGGGAGGAAGATTCCGTGACCGGGTTCGTGTCTATACACATTTCGGCGGCGCGACGCCGGAAGCGTCGGCACAGCACGCCAGGTTCTGGGCGGACAGGGGATACCGGGCGCTGAAGACCGGTGCGAGATCGAATACCGGGCGCCCCTTTGAATTTTACCTGGACGACGGCGCACCGGACGAGACGGCGTCGTATTTCGCTGCCGCCAGGGAAGCGGTTGGTCCGGACGTGGACCTTCTGGTAGACTGCCACGGGCGGTTTACGGTTGGCGGGGCGGTCCGGCTGGCCCGCGCGCTGGAGCCCTTTGGTCTGTTCTGTTTCGAGGACCCGGTTCCACCCGAGGACCTCTCCGCGTATCCGAAAGTGAGAAGCCAGACTTCCATTCCGATTATGGGCAGCGAACGGCTGAACACGAAGACACAGTACCGACAGCTGCTGGAACTGGATGGAATCGATATTGCGCAGCCCGACCTCATCTATGCGGGGGGGATCACGGAAGTAAAGAAGATCGCGGCGATCGCCGATACCTATCATGTTCCCATTTCCTTTCACAATACGAAGGGGCCGGTGGGTATCCTGGCGGCAGCCCATCTGCTGGCTTCCATCCCGAACGAAGCGCCGATGGAGTTTGTCACGGGAATCGAATGGCGGGACGAGATTCTGGTCGAACCTCTGAAGATCGAAGACGGATGTCTGGTCGTGCCCGAAGGACCGGGACTGGGGGTGGAATTGAACATGGAAGGCGTGGAGAAACATCGGTGGCGCTTGGGAGACCCCTATTGAACGGGGGGAGGGCGCCTGGTCTCACCACCGCGGCCGGCCGCACGAAACAACGCTCAATCGCGTTCCAGAAGCGTACAGACCATGCTCGACGTTCTGATCCGAAATGCCGGTGTCATCGACGGAACCGGTGCGAAGGCCTTTGCCGGCGACGTGGGTATCGAAGGGGACCGCATCGCAGCCGTAGGGGACGTCTCGGGCCCGGCCAGGGTGGAGATCGACGCCGCAGGGTTGACGGCGGCGCCGGGATTCATCGACATCCACACGCATTCAGACTACAGCCTGCTTATCGACGGGCGGGGCGAGAGCGCGCTCTATCAGGGCGTGACGACCCACGTGTGCGGAAATTGCGGGATATCTGCGTTTCCGGTGGGAGGGAACGGGTTCTACTTCGGCCCGTTCGACTCGGCCCGGCTGCGGTCTGAAGTCGACGCGGATTGGGCTTCGGCAGCAGGGTATTTCAACGTGTTGGAGCGGCAGGGCGTGGCCATCAATGCCGCGTTTTTTGTGGGCCATGGCGCGGTTAGGCACACGGTGATGGGGCAATCCGCCCAACCGCCCTCGCGGCATGAAATGGAGGAAATGAAAACCCTGGTGGCTGCCCAGATGGCCGAGGGAGCGCTCGGGCTGTCCACCGGACTGACCTACATGCCGGGCAGCAGCGCGAATACAGACGAGATTGTCGAGCTGGCTGCTGCGACAGCACCGTACGGCGGAATATACGCGACCCATATGCGCAACTATACCGCCTCCATAATGGATGCATTGGAAGAGGCGATTCTGATTGGAAAGGAAGTGGGTGTTCCGGTTCACGCCTCCCACATTACGCCCTGTCCGCCGGCTACAGGCTCGGCGGCCCGTCTACTGGAACGGATCGAACGCGCGCAGGCGGAAGGGCAGGATGTAACGGCGGAGACGGAGTTTTATGCGACCGGGTCCACGTCGCTCAAGTCTCTTCTGCCGCCGTGGGCGCTGGAGGGCGGAAACCGGATGATGGTGGAACGATTGAAGGCGGTCCGACAGCGGCGTCGAATGTGGCGAGAGATTCAGGAAAGCGGGTCGGAACTTGGGGGGAGCACGAAGACGGTCCTGATGCAGCGCGGTCTCTGGAACAAACTCTGGCTGGGAAATTGCGCCGTGAACGCGTCACTCACGGGCCGGACCTTCTCTGAAATCGGCCGCATTCGGAATTCGCATCCGTTCGACGCAATCTGCGACGTACTGATCGAGGAGGGCGGCGCAGCCAGCTTCTATGGGGAGGACAAGACCGACGGGGACATTGACCGACTCGCGCAGGGCAGGTACTGCGGGGTGGGTTCGGATGGCCTGGCGATGGCCAATACCGGTCCGCTGGCGGACGAGAGGGAACATCCCCGATGTTATGGAGGCATGGCATATCTGATCCGGACGCTGGTACGTGAACGGGGGGTGCTGTCCATTGAGTCGCTCGTGCAGAAGCTGACGCGATTCCCGGCCGAGCGGATGGGGTTTGCGGACCGGGGTCTCGTTCAGGAAGGAAAGAAGGCGGACCTGGCCCTCTTCAATCCCGAGACGATGCTTGACCGGGCGACAATTCAGGATCCGTGTCTCTATTCGGAAGGGGTCCGCTGGCTCTTCGTCAACGGCATCGCCGCGATTGAAGACGGCAGGGCAACGGGAATGAGAGGCGGCAGGGTGTTGCGAAGAGGGCTTTTCAGTTAGCCGATCATCCACGTATGCGATCAGGACACATCACCTCAGACGAAATTGGGCGGTCCCCGCCCACGGACCGGAAGGACGCTTGCATCCTTTTCGGACGAACGCCGTGGATTCGGATTGTCGCGTGCGTCATGCTGCTATTCGCCGCAAGCGCCGGCGTTGCAGGTGCTGCGGCGCAGGCCACTTTCCAGGACAGTGTGGAGATTTTCCTTCCCGAGGTCCCGCTGGATTCGCTTCTCGAGCGGTATGGCGATCTGCTGTTCATTCCGCCAGAAGGCAACGCCCGGATTTTGAGGGACCGCTACGGCGTGCCTCATATCTACGGTAAACGGGACCTCGACGTCGCGTTCGGTTTCGGTTACGCGCAGGCCCAGGATCACCTGGTTCCGATGTTGCTGAACTATCGTGCGGCCGCGGGTACGGCATCGGAAGTGCTTGGCGCCGGTCATCTGGACGGCGACGAACGGGCGCTGCTCTGGAGAATCCGGAGCGTGGCCGTTGCAGGATACGGCGCGCTGCCTCCCGAAACCCGGAACCTGATCGGAGCATTCGCCGACGGCGTCAACCATTATATCGACGTCTACCGGGAAGAGCTGCCCGACTGGGTCGTCCATATCGGCGGTACGGACGTCGTGGCGTTGTCCCGGTGGCTGGTCATGCTGTTTGCGGAGCAGGCCGGATGGTCGGAACTGGCGAAAAAAGGACTGACGCCGTATCTGAGTACCCGTCCGACGTCGAATGTGTGGGTCCTTGGCGGGTCGCGTACCGCTGACGGAAACCCTGTTTTCGGGATGGATCTGCACCTGCCGTGGCGGGCGCCTTTTCAACCGTACGAAGCGCACCTTGTCAGCCGCGAGGGATTGAACGTGTCCGGGGTGACCGTGTTTGGAATTCCGGTCATTCTGGCAGGTCACAACCGGCGCATGGCGTGGTCGCTGGCGGCGAACGACGCGGATGTTTTCGATCTGTACGAACTCAAGCTGGATCCGGCGAACCGCAAGCGGTATGTGTTTCAGAAGGAAAAGAGGCGCATGTCGTCACAGCGCGTGCAGATCCGGGTCAGGGATCCTCAGGGCATCCGCGAGGTCGAGCGCGAGTTGCTCTATTCCCACCACGGACCGATCTACAAGGCCGGTGACGACCGGGCCTATGCGGGCCGGTGCAGCGCTGAAGAGGTCGTCAACATCATAGGGCAGTTTCATGCCATGAATCGGGCCCGCGACCCGGAAGCGTTCGAAGGCGCGTTGCGGAAGCTCCAGCTTCCCACGTTCCATGTCCTGTACGGCGATACGGAAGGACGAATGTTATATGTGTACAGCGCGCGCAGCCCGGTTCGAGCCGAGGAATTCGACTGGCGAAGTCCCGTCCCGGGCTGGGCCCCGGATACGGAATGGCGCGGCAATCTGGAGTACGAACGGCTCCCGAAAATCATGAATCCGCGCGCGGATTTCCTGCAGAACTGCAATGTCGGGCCGGAATTCGTAACCCATGACAGCGGTCTCAGGTCTGCGGACTTTCCACCATTCATGGGCTGGGGCGCGATGGACGACCGGGGCCGGCGTCTGCTGACCTGGGTGTCGGCCAACAGGAACGCCACGTTGCGCCAGCTGAAGACATTGGCCAGAGATCCGTACCTGATCGCGGCTGAGGAAACGAAGGCGTCCATCTTCAGGGCGTACAATAGATCCTGGTGGAAGATCTACGATCCGGACAGTCGGCTTGCGCACGCCGTGGAGCTTCTTCGCAGCTGGGACAACCGGGCGTCGGTCGACAGCCGCGCCACGCTCCTGTTCTCAATCTGGAGGTCCAGATTCACCGAGCTTGTCTCTGGTGTATTCCCCGGGCAGGCGGGTCGTGTGGAGGTTCTCGACAAGCTCTCCCTGGAGGCCCTGAGGATGGCAGTCGAGCATATGATGTCAACCTACGGGCGCCTTGAAGTGCCCTGGGGCGAAGTACACGTGATTGAACGGGGCGACCGGCTGTATCCGGTGGGCGGTTCCGCGCCGGGAACGCAGGCCTTGCACACGACGTGGTCCGCGCCGGGTGAGGACGGCCTGTTCCGCGTCGACGGCGGGTCGGCCTATACGATGGTTGTTGAACTGGCGGATACGCTCCGGTCCTGGAGCCTTCAATCCTTTGGCAACAGTGAGAATCCCGAATCGGACAACTATCACGATCAGGCGGCGATGCAGGCGACCGGAGAGCTGAAACGCTTCCGCCTCAGTCATGAAGAAGTGCGTGCGGACGTGCGGTCTGTGGTAAGCGTCCCGCTCGAGCAGGCGGACATCGACCGGGAGCAGTTTCGCATGCGCTGGAGATTGAAGTCGGCGTCGGAGGAGACGGTCGAACCGGAGCCTGACGACGGAGGCGGTTGAATCGTGTTGCCCAGCATGCGTCTGGAGAACAGGGTCGTGATGGTGACGGGCGCCGGTTCCGGCATCGGCAGGGCCGTTGCCATAGCCGTGGCCGAGGCCGGAGCGCACTGTGTGCCTTGTGAGTTGCCCGGGAGGACCGATGACCTGAAGGACGTCTGCACCGAGATCGAACGTCTGGAACGTCGCGCGCTGCCCGTATCCCTGTGCCTGCCGGACCTGGACAGCATTGAACTGGCCGTTGAGAGGACAATGGCGGAGATGGGGCGGATCGACGTGCTGGTGAACAACGCCGGAGTGAATATACCCAGAGACGCGCTGGAGGTCGACGAAGCGGACTGGGACGCCGTGATGGACGTGAATCTGAAGGGGTTGTTCTTCATGTCCCAGCGCGTCGGACGCAGGATGGTGAACGCCGGAGGCGGCAAGATCGTCAATATCGCCTCGCAGAACGGAGTGATCGGGTACTATCGCCGCGCGGCCTACTGTTCCAGCAAAGCCGGCGTGGTGAATCTGACCCGCGTACTGGCGCTCGAGTGGGCGCCCCACGGAATCACGGTAAATGCCGTGGGCCCCACGTTCATCCTGACGCCCCTGACGCAGTCCACGTTCGACGATCCCGCGCTTCGGGAGGATCTGTTGAAGCGGATTCCTCTGGGCCGGGTGGGTCGGCCCGAGGACGTCGTGGGCGCCGTGGTATTCCTCGCAAGCCCGGCCGCGGACCTGATCACGGGGCATACGCTCCTGGTAGACGGAGGCTGGACGGCGGTATGACGGTGAGCCCCGAAACCTGAACGCCATTGTATTGGGTGGACGAATGGATGCGCTCGGGATATCCAGGGTCACGGTAGTCGGGGCGGGAACCATGGGCTCCGGTATCGCCGGCATGTTCGCCCGGGCGGGGTGTCATGTCCGTCTGGTCGACCTGAGCAAAGAGCTGCTGGATCATGCAATCGCGCGTCTGAGAGTGGGTCATGAGGCTCTCGTTGAAGCGGGTCTGCTTCTCCCGCGAGACGCCGACGCGTCCATCGGAAGGGTGATGCCGACGACGGATCCGGCCGAAGCGTGTGACGCGACGGATTTTCTTCTGGAGGCAGTGACCGAAGACCTGGCATTGAAACAGGAGTTATTCGCGGAATTTCACAGGCTCTGTCCGCGTGAAGCCGTTCTGGCCACCAATACGTCGGGCCTGTCCGTGACCGCCATTGCCGGTGCGACAGGTCGACCGGACAGGGTGGGAGGGATGCACTTCTGGAATCCGCCGCATCTGATTCCCCTGGTGGAAGTCATACGCGCCGACGGGACCTCCGACGATACGGCGGAACACCTGAAAGCGGTCGCCCTGAGTTTGAACAAGAAACCGATCATGGTGCGGCGGGACGTTCCCGGATTCGTGGGCATCCGCCTCCAGTTCGCCGTAGTGCGGGAGGCGCTGCACCTGCTGCAGGAAGGAGTGGCTTCCGCCGAGGATATAGATACGGCGATGACAGCGGGGCCGGGTCTACGCTACAGTTTCCTGGGACCGCTGCGCACCGCCGACCTGGGCGGACTGGACGTGTTCACCGCCATCAGCAGCTATCTGTTCGGGAGGCTGAGCGTGGACCAGGAAGCGCCCGAGACATTGCGCGCGCTCGTGGACGCCGGGAAACTCGGCGCGAAGTCCGGTAGCGGATTTTACCGCTATTCAGATGCTGATCTCGGGCGGTTCATACGGTATCGGGACCGGACCCTGCTGAAGTTGACGGAGGTTTTGAAAGCGGAAGAGGGCGTGAATGATGGCTGATCTGGCAGCCGGCTCGGGGCCGTTGTTTACAGATCCCGATCCCGAGGCGGCTCGAAGTTTCTTCCGGAAGAAACGGGCGGCTTTCGAAGATAAGGTAACGACAGTCCGTGACGCGGTTTCACGATTCGTGAGAGACGGCGATTATGTCGCGTCGGGAGGGTTCGGCGCGAACCGGATTTCGACCGCGTGCATGCACGAAATCCTCCGGCAGGGCAGAAAGAATCTGGGTTTCGCCGGCCATACGACGACCCACGACTTCGAAATCCTCTCCGCCGGCAACCGGCATGGCCGCAAGCTTCTGTCACGGGTGGATGCGGCCTATATTGTCGGGCTGGAGGCACGGGGATTATCGCCGCAGGCACGGCGTATGATGGAAAGCGGCGAAGTCGCCGTGTGCGAGTGGACGAACTATGCCCTGGCGGCACGTTTCAGGGCGGCGGCCGCGGGGGTGCCGTTTCTGCCGATGCGAAGTCTGCTTGGAACGGATACTTTCGAGCGCAGCGCTGCAAGGGAAATCGCCTGTCCGTTCACCGGTCGCAAGCTTCTGGCGGTGCCGGCGCTCTATCCCGACGTTTCGTTTATCCACGTGCATGAGAGCGATCCCTGCGGGAACTGCCGGATTCGCGGGATAGCCGTAGCGGATTTCGACCTGGCGCGCGCGACCAAACGGCTGGTCGTTACCGCGGAGAGGCTTGTCAGCACCGATGAGATCCGGCGGACGCCGGAAGCCACGGTGATTCCGGCGTTCTGTGTGGACGCGGTCTGCGAGGTGCCGTTCGGTTCGTATCCTGGAAACATGGCAGGCGAGTACTTTTCCGACGAAGACCACCTCAAGGAATGGCTGGACGTTGAGAGGGATGAGGAAGAGTTTGAGGCCTTTCTTGAGAAAAATATATACGGGGTGGCATGTTTTGAGGAATACGTGCGACTTTGCGGCGGCACGGATCGCCTGGAAGAGCTCCGGCGTATGGAGTTGTATCCGGAGTCATAGCCCCTAACAGCCCGTTGAAAAAGCCCATCCGGTCTACGGCCGGCCCTTGCGGTCGAAAACCTGCGTTGCGCTCCCTCGCCGAATCGCAGGATGGGACTCGGTCGCGCGCCTTGTCTTCGACCACAATGGCAAGTGTTCTGTCCCGGAAAT